>JBIICS010000216.1:0-3512 GCA_044238735.1 Bacteroidia bacterium | reverse complement strand
ATACTTTTTATAAAAATGGTGTGTTATAGATTGCAAGAAGATTGTGGATTTAACCCAACTATTTCATTAGAAAATGAAATAGTTGCCCAAGGGCTGATGAATACTACGTATCATCAGGGTTATCCCGGATACCCACGCTCTTGGCTATCCCCCTATGCAATAGTACGTTATACTTCTATTGCATAATCCGGATTTAATTTAAAATCTTGCATTTTAAATATTGGGGCTAGCCCCAAACCCCACATACTTTTCTTTCTTAAAAAAGAAAAGTATGCAAAAGAATTCAAGAAAAAACGATCGGCCTCCCCACTGGCAGAAGCTGCTCCGCGTTTTTTCGGGCCCACGCACACGTGATAAAATTGAAAACGACTTTTTGAGTGACGACTAAATACATTTTTTTAAACTGATTGTTCTCATTACATCTTTAATTTACACTAATTGCTTTGACCCACCAATTCTCTCCCCTCTTGAGAGGGGAGTGTGCTGGCATGTGGGCGGCAAGGGGTGTGTTTTTTTAACAAAAAAAGGCTGTCAAAAAATTGACAGCCTCTTTAAAATTAAATTGTAATCTAATTATTGTACAACTACTTTTCTGGTAATAGTGTTGTTACCCACTTTAATATCCATTACGTAGTTTCCTTTGCTTAATTCGTTAACGTTAACAGATGTACTGTTAGCATTTACTGAAACCGACTTAACCAAAGCACCGTTAACATTGTAGATGTTAATTGCATCGATATTAGCATCTGCCTTAACATTAACAAACTGTGTAGCAGGGTTAGGGAATGTCATAACCCCAACTTTCTTACCGTTTTCGATACCAGTAACTACAGTTAAGTTAACCACCACTTGCTTGTATTCTGCATTAGGGTCGTTACTTGGAATTTCTAAAATAGACTGGTAGTTACCATCTACTAAACCACTGATATCAAATGATAAAGTTAAATCTTGAGATTGACCAGATAAAATAGTTCCACTGGTTGGTGAAACTGTTAACCATTGTACAACCGGATTGCCAGTTAAAACACCAACAACATATAAATTGGCGTCAACAGTTGAACTCATTTCATTCCATCCCGGACCGATAGATAACCAGCTTGTTCCTAAAACGCGTGGTCCTGCATCAAGAGCTATTGGGTAAGTTGCAGAATCACAAAACATTCTGTATCCTAGCCAAATATCTTTTCCATCTAAATAAATAGGATTTGTTAATGGAACATCTAATTGTTCTCCTAATGCAGTAAATTTAACTTGTATAGAATCTAAAACATTACCTGGACCTGGAGTTATTGATGAGCCTCTTTCGTAAACTATAACAGTCATTGAACTGTCTCTAGGTAAATAATTTGATACAGAAGTAACTGCAATCGAATTGATCGATTGTCCAATTACCGGACTAACATGATTTGGATAAAATACAGCAGCCGCTCTAAGGTCTCTGCCAGCACCTTGAAAGCCTAAACCATTGGCTAAGTCAGCTCCCCCGGTAACATGTGTTAATTCTGCAATGGTTTGAGTGCCTTGAACATTATTTGCACTGTAAGGGTATGTTGGATAAGCGTTAAAAGTTAAATCTTGATCACCAGTGTTTGAAATTGTAAGAGTTTCATTTACAAATCCACTAGTGTTTATTACCGATTGATTAACTGCAATAGTAGGAGGAGTAGCCGGTTGAACTAATTCAACTAAACTTACATCATCAACATAAAATTTTGGTAATTGACCAGCCGGAGAGGTTGGAGCGTAACCATAAAAGTTTATACTACCTAATTGATTTGCGCCGGCAGCGCCACTTGTTTGGGTAGAGAATTTCCATTGAACAATTTTAGTTCCATCGATGTAAAACCAAGCCGAATCAATATCCATATCAACAATAGTTTCTAACTTAATCCATGAATCCATAGCATAATTAAAATTAGTAGTAATGTTTTGAGCTTTAATATTCCCTTGTCCATTAATATTAAATTTAACTTCATTGACCCATTGAATTGCTGGGGTTTCGTAATGTTGTAAATTAAAGTAACCGTAAAATCCAGTAGGTATATAATAATTGAATGTTAAATTAAATTTCCCACTGGTTTTATTACCTAATTTTAAAATAATGTCATCAGATTTGCTCCCGATTAATAGGGATTTTGTCCCACTTAATGCATAATCTTCTGAAATTTTAGCATCTTCAGCTCCACCTGGCTGGTTACTCCATGTACCCCAAATAGAAGATGCACCCGCTTGTTGTGCTAAAAATCCACCAGTTGTATATTGTTCAAAGGTATCTCTGAAAAATACAGTTTGTGCTTTTGAAGCAAAATTTGCTGCAATTAATGTAATAGCTAGTAAAGTTTTTTTCATGTTTTTTTTATTAGAAATTTTACGCTTGCAAATAAAAGAAAAAAAGCCGGTATATCTACTTAAAATCGCGGTTAATATTAGTAATTATGTTGTTTATCTTATTTTTTAGTTTTAGTATGGGTAAATTTTAAAAGACAGATGTAATAGGATTCTTTGGTTAAATTTTATTTTATTTTTTTGCTTGAATATTTAAAATAAATATAGATTTGCGCAAATTTTTTAAACTATGAAAATCAAACTTTTATCTCTTTTTATTGTTCTTTCAACTGGTGTTTATGCGCAAACAATCATTGCTAATTACAATTTTTATCAATCCTCTTTAGCTAACCAAAACGGAGTTTCTGGATTAACTTTTTCAAATATTACTACAAATCTTTCAGTAGTTAATTTCACATCAACGAATATTACCATTGGTAATAATGCACCTGCTCAGTGGTTTGAAGCTGTTCCATCTAAATCCTTAAACTTAGTTTCTGGTAATCCTGGTACTCAACTAAAATTTGATTTTACTGGTACAGGTTTGCAAAATTCATTTGGATATCGAATTTATTTTCAAGCAATGAATTCGGGAACAGGTGCCACCATTCTAACATTAAGTTACAGCAGAGACGGCATAAACTATAATTACGTTTCAAGTAACTCAATAACTAATACCGTAAGTGAATATTTATATGATTTAAGCTCAATTTCGAGTTTAAATATTTTGAAATCGACAGATAAAATTTATTTTAGAATAGAATTAAGCGGAACAACGGGCGGTACTGGTTCAACAATAATTGACAACATTCAAGTACAATGTGCCCAAATAAACAATCAAGTTGGAAGTACAAATACTGGTGGATATGTGTGGAATATTAATGGAAATAACGCTACAAACACTAGTTTAACTTTAGGTACAGTTAATAATTTCCCATTTAATATTAAAACAAATAATATTGATCGAATGTACTTCCTGAATAATGGCGCCATTGGTGTAGGTAAATCAAACCCCAGTGTAAACTATAAATTAGATGTTGGAGGAAGCATAAATGCTACCGATTTTTTAAAGAATGGTGTTTCATTGGTAAGTAGCCAATGGGTAACAAATGGCACAAAAATAGGGTATACTGCCGGTAATGTGGGTATTGGTAATACAAACCCAAATACATTATACAAACTTGATG
>JBIICS010000215.1:0-3514 GCA_044238735.1 Bacteroidia bacterium | reverse complement strand
CTTTCAGGGAAGAGAGAGTGATGTAATTTATATATCCCTGGTAAGAAGCAACGAAAATGGCACTATTGGCTTTTTAAAGGATTATCGCCGATTAAATGTTGCGCTTACCCGTGCCAAAATGAAACTGATTGTAATTGGAGATTCCGCTACTTTGGGAGCCGATGAATTTTACAATGGTTTTATTGAATATTGCCAGGAAAACGATTATTACAAGAGCGCCTGGGAATATATTAGTTTATAATTTAGAGTCGAGTTAAAACTCAAAAAACGGCTATATAATTTTAACCCCTATTACCAATATATCATCAATTTGCTCCACGTTAGACATCCAAGAATCCATAGTATCTTTCAGAATTCTTTTTTGCTCTTGCATAGGATATCCAGAAACAGAAATCAATAATTCTTTAAATTTTTTATAGAGGAATTTTTTACCTAGTTCACCACCAAACTGATCAGCATAACCATCGGTAAAAGTATAAATGATATCCCCTTTTTCTAATTGAAGTTCGTGTTTAGCAAAAGAACGTTCCTCCTGACCGGATAAACCCACCGGCATTTTATCTGGCTTAAATTCGTTTAATTGTCCGTTTCTAACAAGATACAATGCATTGTTAGCCGCGGCAAAAGAAAGTTTAAGGGTATCTAAATTAATACAAGTTAATACACAATCCATACCATCTTTAGAATTTTCGTAACCGGTAGGATTTAAAGCCCTAATGATGCGGCTTCGTTGTTCATTAAGGATAAGATGAGGCTCGGTAATATTACGTTCAACTATATTTTCCTGAAGGAAACTCATGTTTAATAAACTCATGAAAGCTCCTGGCACTCCATGTCCTGTACAATCGGCAGTTACCAGGTAAAAGTTATTTTGATGAGAAGTAGCCCAATAATAGTCTCCACTCACAATATCTTTGGGCTGATAATAAATAAAATATTCGGAATGCAAATGATTGTTGATGTATTCGGCACTGGTAAGCATGGCTCGCTGAATACGAGAAGCATAAGTTATGGAATCGGTAATCTCTTTATTTTTTTCTTCTATGATATGCTTTTGTTCTTCAGCCAATTGTCGGCGTTGTTCTGCCACCTCGCGTTGTTTATCCACTTCTTCTTTTTGTTTTTCAATTATAATTTTTTGTTGCTGAGTAAGTTTATACCGTTTGTACATTAAAAAAGAGAAGACAATTACCACAATTAAAACCAAAACTACTGCAATTAAAACAATTTGTTGCTTAAGTCTAGCCTGCTCAGCAATAGCATCGCGAGCTTCTTGTTCGTATTTAAGTTTAGCTTCACGTTTTTCCCATTCGTATTTAAATTCTTGGCTCTTAGCTGCTTTTCTATTTTGGTCATTAACAATACTATCTTTCATGGCAATATACAGCTCATACATTTCCAAAGCTTTGGCCGGATTATTTTTTTTCTGATAAATCTGTTTTAATGTAAACGCTGCAACCTTTACATTTTCGGGAAAGCCAATTTCTTTAGCTTTTTCGAGGCTTTTAAGACCATAATCCAGGGCCTCATTAAGCTTGTTTAGTTTAAAATTAACATCAGCCAATCCATTTAAAGAAAACGCAGCACCTATCTTATTGTCCACTCTATTTGCGATATTCAGCGCACGGCTAAAACATTCTAAGGCTTTATCGAATGCTTTTTGCTTACATACATCAATACCCTCATTACATTCAGGATCGCCGGCCGTTAGATATACATTTCCAATGTTCTTAAGAGTAAAAATAAGGTTGTTTTGATCATTTAACTTTTCCTGTATAGCTAAACTTACGTTATAATATTTAAGCGCGTCTCTATATTTATTTTGCTTGGTAAGTATGTTTGCAATGTTATTATAAGATTTTGCCACCCCTTTTTCATCGCGCATTTTTTGACGAAGCTTAAGGCATTTATTATAGTACTCCAATGCCTTTAAAAGTTCGCCCTGATTATCATAAATAGCGCCAATATTATTTAAAGCATGCGTTGCGCCATCATCTTTTTTTAATTCTTCAGCTATTTTAAGACTTTCCAGATAATATTCCAATGCCTTAGATATATCTCCCTGATTATCGTATATACCCCCTATGTTATTTAAACTAACCAATAAACCTTCCTTATCCCCTACCTCTTTCTGTAATTGTAAACTAAGCGTAAAATTTTCGAGAGCTAAATCGCTTTTACCCTGAGCATAATAAACACCGCCCAAATTAGTAAGTGTAATTGCTTTTCCTTTTTTATCACCTATTTTATCCTGAATTAGTAAACTAGATTTAAAGTAGATGATTGCTTTATCGGTCTTACCTTCTGCATCATTAATAAACCCAATGTTGTTTAGAGATTGTCCCTGACAAGATAAAAAAATATATTTCTGATGTTCCTCTGCTGATTCCTCCGCTAATTGAGCACATTTTTTACTTAAAGAATCCCAGTATCCAAAACGAAAAATAGGCTCAGTTTCACCTAACAAAATCTCTAACTTAACATAAGCTGTATCATTTTTATCCAACTTGGATAACAATGTTTTAATGGAATCCAAAGCAACATCTTGCGCTTTAACACAAAAAGCAGTAAAAAAGACAATAACAAAACTTAGCATTAACCTCATGCAGCTAAAATTAGCAATAACTTGTTAAAAATGATGTTGAAAAAGGCTTTATTTAAACATTCTTATGCACGTTCATATTTTTTAATATTACAAACAGATAATACTTACAAATGATAAAACATTTAGCCCTTATTTGCTTAATCGCAACACTATACTCTTGTGGGGGTAATAAGAAAACAAAAACCGACAAAACGGTTTTTAGGTATAATGAGGCGGCAGGTATTACATCCCTTGACCCCGCATTTGCCCGCGACCAGGCCAATATTTGGGCTGTTAATCAAGTTTACAACGGACTAGTGCAGATGGATGACAATTTGAACATTAAATCCTGTATAGCCCGAAGCTGGGAAATTAGTGAAGACGGATTAATTTATACATTTCATCTAAGAAACGATGTGTTTTTTCATGATCATAACTTATTCAAAAACGGTAAGGGAAGAAAAGTAAACGCGAGCGATTTTGTAAATAGTTTTTTTAGGATTATAGATGAAACTGTTGCCTCACCGGGTGCCTGGATTTTTAACAACATTGATCGTACTGCAAAAAGTAATTACCTGGGATTTGAAGCAGTAAATGATACCCTTTTAAAGATCTATTTAAATAAACCATTTCCTCCGTTTTTGGGTTTACTAACCACACCATACTGTTATGTAACACCTTACGAAATTGTTGACTATTATGGCAAAGATTTCCGAAACAACCCAATTGGTACTGGTCCGTTTAAGTTTAAAATGTGGAAAGAAGGGGTAAAATTGGTATTTATAAAAAATGAAAACTATTTTGAGAAAGACCAAAACGGATTTAAACTACCCTACTTAGATGCTGTTACGGTTTCCTTTATACCCGATCGCCAGTCTGAATTTTTGGAATTTATGAAAGGCAATCTCGATTTTTTAAGCGGCATGGATG
>JBIICS010000212.1:0-3584 GCA_044238735.1 Bacteroidia bacterium | reverse complement strand
AGTTAATAGGTCATCTACCAGGTAGTAATCGTGATATTGGAAGTTATCTGATGCCATAATTAAAAATTAGATTAACTATATTATTTCTTTAAATTTACCAGACAAAATTAGTAAAAAAAAACAAGCTCTTAAGTATGAAAAACATTAAAATACTGGCCATAAGCTTAATTTGGGGTGCTACATTTGTAGTTGCTTGTAAATCAAGCCAAACTTCTTCTAAAACCGCTGAAACAGCAACAGCTCCAAGTAATTGTGCAAATCCTGCAATTACTTATAATAATGGGCTTAAACCTATATTAGACAAAAACTGCAACACTTCTGGCTGCCACGACGCCTCATTTAAACAAATGGATTTCACCAAATACGCTATTATTAAAAAATTTGCTGATGAAGGTGAGATTAAAAAACATGTTTTAAAAATTAAAAACATGCCTCCTAACCATAAGTTAAACGATAGCGAATTAAACGCCTTTCAATGCTGGTTAGATAACGGAGCAAAAGAATAGTATAATAGTTTATTGGTTCAAGAGTTTATTGGTTCAAGAGTTTTTTATATACTTATCATAAAATAACAATCCTGTAAATTCTTGAACTAATTAAAAAATCAATCAACTAATAAACTAGTAAACTAATAAACTAGTAAACCATCAAAGGCCTGCCAAAGGCCTGCCACTTGGATAAGTTACAGTATAACCAAATTTAATTTTAGCTGCCTCTTTAGATTTTAAGTTTCTCTTCCAGGTTATTATACCTGTAGGTTTATCAATTAAAGACCAATCCAAATCAATTGGCTCAATTACCACCTCTTTTTCAAAGCTAACCGGAATCTGATCCAATATTTTTATCTCTACATTAAACGGCTTCGGATTACGATATGATATTTCATACTGATAGGTTTTAATCGTCTTATCATTGATCATCTTTTCTGAAATCCGGTTTTTCAATACTGTTCTTTTAAATTCAAAAGATTTATCTCTCCCTAAATTAATTTCAAGTGTATCTGTTGCACTGTGTGTATCCAGATAATTTTCTGCAACAAATGAATTATCATTATAAATTCGTGCTTTACCTGGAATAATATTTAAATCTTCCCAGCCAGTTACACGAGCCATTAAGAAAGCATTTTTATCCAGCTTAGGAACCGCATAGTATGAATACATAGCATCTACTTCCTGTTCCTTAATGGTTAGCAAATAATCCTTTCCGTTACCAGATAAACTAACCGGAATTGAAATAGCATAATCAACACTAATCATATTCTCTTCAACAGATGAATAGTTTGCAAGTGTTTGCACGTCGATATTACTTTCCGAAATAGCTATTTCATCTTTATCAGCCCTTACTGCACCGGCAGCAGTTGGAGCGGGTAGAGTTTTCATTAAGCCCTCCTTCTCTTCCATTGCCCTTTTAGTTTTATATCGGTTTACCAGCACGCTTAAATAATAAGGATTTAAAACAGGCATCTGATGGCCAATTCCGGGGGTTGAGGTGGACAAGGTCAATTTTACCTCTTTCCAGTTTATACCAGTACCCTGACGAACCTTTGCCTTCGAAATTAATTTAAGTTTCTGAGTAGCGCCAGTCCTGATTTCATACTCCGGCTCCCAGCTTGCGCTTGAACTAAAGTAACTAAATTCAATGCTACCCTTTATTGGGGTATTACACATCACCGTTATTATGGCACAATGATTTTGCAAATTTACCTGCTCTGTATTCTGATTTAAGTCGCTTAACTTATTTTGCTGACCCTGCAAACGGGCATTGGCCTCATTCATTAATTCAGTTAATTTCTTCTGTTCTTTTTTAAGTTTAAATGTTTCCGAATTTATTTGAGTAAGCTTTAAATGCAAATACTCCATTCCGCTTTTAACCAATTCCAAACTGTCCTTTTTAAAATCACCCTTAATAATCCTGTTGTTTAATAATAAATTCTTCTCAGTAGTTAATATCTGTAAACGCTCACTCAACTCCTGATAATTAAAACTTAAATCCTCTACACTATCTGATATCTGCTTAATTAACCGCATAAGCTGACGCTGCTTTTCATTATCCTTTTGCACATCAGAGTTAGGATATCTAATCTCATAACGCGTATCCATAATAACAAAATCGCCATTTCCTTTAGCCTCGATGTTTTGACCATACTGTAACGCACTTATTCCTTCAAAAACAAGTTCTGTTTGACCCGGACTCAACTGAAGCTGTTCTGAATAGGTAATAACTGCTCCTGATAAATAAACAGTTGCTTTTTCGGGTTTAGACTTAAAGTACTTTTCCCCTGCAATGGCCAGATTATGCAATGTACCTATTGCAATTAATAAAATAAGTGTTCTCATAATTCGTTATTTTTAAGGTTTAATATCAGGATGCAAGAGGGATACATTTTCCATAAATAAAAAATATCTTTTTTGAATAATTACTTAAATATCCCTGACGATGAGTTACTTATAGAGTATAAAAAAACTCATAACCGTGAAATTCTGGGTATACTTTTTAAGCGCTATTCGGCAATGGTAATGGGAGTATGCCTTAAACATGTTAAAGAAACTGAACTGGCTGAAGATTTAACCATGCAGGTTTTTGAGTTCTTAATAAATAAAGTGCATCAATACGAAATAAAAAATTTCAAAAGCTGGCTTTTTGTTATAAGCAAAAACACCTGCTTAATGTATCTGCGCAAAAAGAAAGTAGAGATTAATGAACAGTGGTTGGGACAAAATGCGGGCTTGATTATGGAAAAACAAGCACAATTGCATCATGATAATAATGAGATTGAAAAAGAACACAAAATTGAAGAAATGCTGGAAAGCATTACTAAATTAAATGCCGAACAAAAATGGTGTGTGGAACTCTTTTATCTCAAAGAAAAAAGCTACAAGGAAATAGAACAAATTACCGGATACAGCTATAATGATGTAAAAAGCCATATCCAGAACGGAAAAAGAAACTTAAAAAACCTGATTCAGAAGGAATCGTGATCGAACAAAATAAAATATTTGATAAAAGTGGTTGCGTTGTAATAAATGCCCTGGAAGACTATTCCAAAGGTGTTTTAAACCAGGAGGAAGAACGCCTTATTGAACAACATTTGGCAACGTGTGAAATATGCTCGGAAATAGTGGACGGGCTGATGTTATTAAACAAAACCCACAAAGAAAAAAGCATCTCAAAAATAAACACACGAATAGACCAGATTATTCAACAAAAGGATAACAACAGCAAAATAATTTCGATAAACAGAAAATACTATTTTGCCGCTGCAGCTAGCCTGTTTATTATTTTAATTTCATTTTTTATACTCAGAAACCTTTTTAATCAAAACAAAGAACAACTTGCAGAAATGCAGCCTAAACAGGCAAACGAATTAATTGATTCGGTAAAAAACTTAATTACCGAAGCCAGCAAAACAGATTCTTTATTTGAAGAAGGCAACTCCATTAAATTAAAACCCGATTCCATTTACAGAAAAGGAAATGCTATAGCGGCAAATCAGGAAAAGAAACAAGATATTCTGAAAGAGCTAACCAAAAAAAGTTCAGCTCCTGTCCCTGAAGATTTATTATCCAATACTGAATACACCAGTG
>JBIICS010000086.1:0-11842 GCA_044238735.1 Bacteroidia bacterium | reverse complement strand
TGGCAAGTTGCTCTCCAGCAGAGCTCGCTTCCTCTTCAGGTTTACGGCTCCATATTAGTGTTTTTAATTTGAAAATCCACCAACTATTTTTTGCCACATTACCACAAAAAAGCCCCGATTAACGGGGCTCATCAAAAGTTATTTTAAACTCTCCAGGGTTTTGTTTTTTCTAAATTCCAAAAAAATCATAACACCTAAAAATGCAAAAATCAAAATACTGCTCACTAGTGCAATACTTTGCCCTGTTTTATAAGAAGTAGGTTCAAACTTAAATGTAATTTCATGAGTTCCTGCTGGCACAATCATTCCTCTTAAAATATAATTAGTTCTAAAATGAGGTGCCGGTTTTCCATCAATAGTGGCATTCCAACCCGGTTGATAATAAATTTCACTAAATACGATTAATCCGGTTTGAGCAGCGCTCGATTTATACTTTAACTCGTTAGCCTTATAGCTGGTTAATTTTACCTGAGCCAGTGAATCATTAAAATTATTAGCAAAACCTTTTAATTCTGCTTCATATCGTTTATCTACAATTGCAGTGGTTGTGGGATTAAACGTATTTAATGCGTTTAATTCACTATCTGCATTAGCGGCTAAACTATAATTTTTAACAAACCAGGCATTGCCCATAGCCTGAGGATTTATTTGTGCACGAGGTTCTTCTCCTTCTTTACCCGCAATAAAATACTTGGTATTTAACATATTTATAACCTTGGAGTTATTTTTGCTTAAATGGTTTTCAATTACCTCTTGATAGCGCTTTAACTTAGCTCCATGATATCCCCCAATAGATTTATGAAAATAGGATGTGGATGCATCCGAAAACGGATTAAGGGTAACATTAAATACTCTGAAATTGGGATCGGGATCTTGTAGTATCTGACTATTAGCAGCATTTGGAGAAAAAGGGATATCCATTTGTGCCTTGGCAACGAAATTTTCTTTATTTAAATAACGACGGTTTACCATCCATAACTCCCCAACAGAAATTAACGTAATGCTTATTGCTAGAATATTTTTATTGAGTTTTTCTGTAGAGTACGCCCAAACTAAACCTGCCGCAATACTAACCAGTGCAAAACTTCTTAACGCATCCGATTTTAATAAAGCCTGACGAGCCGCTTCCACACTACTCATAAACATATCCATTTGTGCAGGAGGCCAGTTGGCGGATTGTAATTGCTTACTCAAATTTTCATATTCTCCATCGGCCCAACAAGTAACAAACATATCTGGCATTAACCAAACCAACAGAGCAAAACCTCCAGTTAAAGCAAAAGAAATATAGAAGAACTTCGCTTTTTCTTTTATTAAAGAGGGTTTATCAATAATTTTCTTTAATCCTACCAAAGCCAAAACCGGCATAGTTAATTCGGCAATTACCAATATCATGGTAACGCTTCTGAATTTATTGTAACCAGGGAAATAATCTAAGAAAAAATTGGTTAATCCCATGAAATTTTTACCCCATGAAAGTGTAATGGACAATATAGTAGCAATTAATAATCCCCATTTTAAAGGTCCTTCCACAAAGAAAAGAGCTAATACAAACAGAAAACAAATGATGGCACCGGCATAAGTAGGTCCGCTGGTAAAAGGCTGATTTCCCCAATATTGATTGATATTTCCAACATATTGACGCATTTCGGGGTCAACCGCTTTCATGGCGTCTTTGTCATTTCCAATAACTCCGCTGGCTCCACCAAAATAGTTAGGAATTAATAAAGTTAACACCTCTGACTTATCAAAACTCCAACCCGTAATATAGTCTCTGTCTAATCCGGTTGTTTTATTTTCTTTATCATTTGTAAGCTCCGAAGTACCCCGAGTAGAGGATTTACCATATTCTTGAGTCATTAATATATTGGTAATATTGGGTCCAACAGCCAATATACAGGCTATTGCCAACAATACACTGGATTTTGCAAATGGTACAATGTTTTTATTTCTTACACTTTCTATAAACTCGAACAACACATACAGACCAATGGCTAAAAATAAATAGTAGCTAATTTGTAAATGGTTTTGAGATAACTCTAACCCAACAAACAAAGCCGCAAGAGCTGCACCTAACATTTGTCTGCCTCTGTATGTCATGATGAATGCCGCTAAAACCGCCGGCATATAAGAAATTGCTCCTGCTTTTGTATTGTGACCGGCTTCAATAATAATGAGAAAGTATGTAGAAAGTGCAAAAGCTAGAGCGCCCATGGCGGCTAGCCAACCTTCTAAACCAAGAACCAGCATTAAGATATAAGCACTAACCATGCAAGTGAAAAAGTAAACAGAGGGGCCGGGCAGAAAGAAACCTTTAAACACCTTATCAAAAACAGGCATCCAGTTATTAGGTTGTTTAACTGAAATCTGATAAGCAGGCATACCACCAAACATGCTGTTGGTCCATAAAGGCTCTTCTCCATATTGCTCTCGGTGTTTTACAATTTCCTGGCTCATGCCCTTAAACTGACTCACATCACTTTGTCTGATTGCCTTCCCTTGAAATAAAGGAGTAAAATACGCAACTGTAAATAGGTAAAAACAAAGTATTGCGATTAAATGAGGTAATGCTTGTTTGAAATTGAAAGTCATTGGGTTAGTTTATTAGTTTATTAATTTAATGGTTTTGAAGGTTATCGTTATTATACATTTTTTATTTTTTTTCTGTCTACCCTTCGATTTCTCAGGGTGACAGCAATATCATCAGACTGAGCTTATCGAAGCCTTAAACAGATTATTTTAGAAAGGTTTTCATCCAACATTCATAATTCATAATACATAATTCATAATTCATAAAAGTGACTATTTATCTCCTTTTCTGTTCTAGTTTCTAATTGTGCTTAAAATAAAAATCGTTTGGCCAATTTTGTTTATCTGTATCAGAAGCTAAAATGAGTTGCTTATTTTTTAAGAGTAAGGTTTTATAACCCAAACCCTCGAAAAGATTAATAACTTTTTGGCGATTTTCATTTCCTCCTAATTCGCATTGAACCAATGGTTTGTATTTTTCTAATGTTTTGATCATATTTCCTAACACAAAAAATTCATAGCCTTCAACATCGCATTTAATAAAATCCAAACGCTCCAAATTAATAAATAATTGATCGGCAACTCGCATTTGAGCGTCAAATACTTCTGCTACTTCTTCGCTTGAGGTTCCGGAAATTTTAGTCATTCCGTGGTGTATTACTCCGCCAACTAAGGGCATTGTTAACTGGATAGGCCTATCCTCTGCGCCTAATGCAACCGGAAACAATTGAAGATTTTTAAAACCAGACATCCTAATATTTTTAGACCATACATCCTGAAAAAGTGGTACTGGTTCTACTGCAAAAACTTTTCCGTTTTCGCCAGCATACTTAGAAAGAAAAGTGGAATAATAACCCAAATTAGCACCAATATCAATACAATAAAAACCAGGTTTTATTATCTCTTTCAAAAAAAATAATTCGGGGTATTTATTTTTAAGGAATCCATTTTTTACAAGCAAAAGATAGATACGACTAACAAAGGACAAGTAAAATTGAAGTCCGAATATTTTATAGAATAATTGTCTGAATAATTTCACTTTACTTTATTTCTTCGTAATCAACATATTCGCCGCCATCTACTTTACTTTGCTGATTGGGTTTGTAATTTACTTCTACATGTCCTTCGGGTTTTGAACCTGTGTTATGATTAGAAGACTGCTGACGGGCATTTTCGGCTACTTTATTGATGGCCATACCTAAAAGAGAGGGTAATATATATTTAAAAAAAACTCTCAAAGCCATGTAAATTGTAAGTATAATTAATATCGTTCTCATCTTGTTAATTCTGATTCCTAATTTCAGTATTTATAGTTCAAAATTTAAATTATTATTCCTAAAAATTTGAAAAACGGCCCCAAACACCCAATGGCAAATTAATACCCGACTTAGCATTTAGATACAACTCCCCTATATTAAGGTTATCACCTGCAAATTCTTTCAATAAATTTTCAATTACCAAACTGGATAAACCCAACGAATAGGCATTAATAATTAAGAAATGTTTTTTGGGATCTAAAATAGATAGCACCTCTTTAATCATTTCGTTAATATTTTCTTCGAGTTTCCATTTTTCTCCGTTAGGTCCATGCCCAAATGCTGGCGGATCTAGTATAATACCATTGTATTTATTTCCTCTTTTAACTTCACGCTTAACAAATTTTAGAGCATCCTCTACCACCCAACGAATATCACTTAATCCGGACAACTCCATATTTTCTTTACTCCAACTAACTACTTGCTTAACGCTATCCACATGGGTTACATCGGCACCTCCAGCTTTTGCAGCCAACGATGCTGCGCCGGTATAAGCAAAGAGATTTAGAAATTTTGGTTTAGTTAATTTTTTACAGTTTTGGTAAATGAAATCCCAATTGGCCGCTTGTTCTGGAAAAACACCTACATGTTTAAATGAGGTTAATCCTAAGCGCAGTGAAATTTTAACATCCCCTTTACCCGGAAATGTATAAGAAATCTTCCACTGATCGGGCATCATTTTATATCGTTTCCAGTCACCACTTGCACTCGATTTTTGAATAAACATAACATTTGCGAGCTTTTCCCATTCCGATTTTTTCCATTTGGGATCCCAAAGGGCCTGGGGCTCTGGACGAATTGTTATATACTGACCGAAGCGCTCCAACTTAAAAAAATTACCACAATCAAGTAATTCGTAATCTTTCCAATTTTGAGGGCTCAGCAGGTTTATCATTAATTTGGATTAGAAAATAGTTTAAAGTTGAGAATTTTTAGTGGAGTGATTGAGATAAAGAATTGTTGTGAATCGTTTCTTCAACGTCCTCTTCTACACCTTCATTTAAATTAAATGCAGTTACACCTAAAAAAATAAGATAAAGACTTAACATCATAAATACATGGCTAATGTCGTTAAAATTAAACCATTTGTTTAATGAAATTTTTTGAGAGTGAATAAAAACAGGAATAAACGAACATGACATCCCTGCAACCACATATAAGCTGCCCTCCATACCACGGCGATTGGTTATAAGATGACTTATTAAAATAAATACGAGGCCAATACCCATATTTACTTTTGCAATGTTGAAATTTTGGGTGTATAAACTCAACGCTGTAAAGGAAACCAATAATATAAGTGCAATCAAATTAACGAGTTTCTTTTTGCTTTTATTAATCACAACCTCAATAGCAGAGAGTTCGGCAAAATAAACAGATATTGCGGAAAGAAAATTCATACATAACCATATAGTTTTATGAACGGGACCATCCAAGTAAAATCTTAAAAGATGAGCAACTCCTCCAAAAAGAGTAGACAAACCTACAAACAGAAAAAAACTACGCCATAAATTATTTCTGCGCGATACGAATTCTGCTTTACCTAATTTAAAATAAAATAAAATGCATAAAAATGTAACGATAAAATCGGTAAGGGCGGTAACCGGTTCCTGTAGCACCAGTTTTTGAATAATGATTTCGGTTTTTTCCACTTTAGTTAAAGTTGCGAATTTCGGAAAAAATAAGTAAAAACACTACACCCCTAATGCTAAAACTTGAAAGACAACTTATTGATTAACAAAATACAATCAGGAAAACGATTCCATTTTAAAACCATTAGCATCCGATCGTACCTTAGAAATTAAATTATACTTTATTAGAATTAAATCTATCTAATCTGCACCGAAAGACCTTCTTCTTGTAAGGCCTCTTTTATAGGTTTTAAATCGTTGTAGGAACCACTTTTTACCGAACATTTTCCATTATAATGCACAATATAAGCACATTGTTCGGCCTGAACTAAAGTATGATCGCAGTATTCAACCAGACAAGTTATTACATGGTCAAAAGTATTGTAATCATCGTTAAACAAAACAATACTCTTTTGAATATCTACTTTTTCAAGCACTTCAACTTCTTCTTCAAATTGTGTATTACTATAATAAATCATGATTATGGTTTTTCAGTTATTGACCTCGCTTCTTCAATGTCTATTTTTTTACCATTTTTGTAAGCGACTACAAAAGGTTTACTAATTCCTTCCTGAATTGCATACTGTTTTAATTCATCAGCCTCTGCATATGTTCGAACCTTGCCTAGAGTATAATAGGTTAAACTGTCTTCATCCAGATAATGATCTACCCCTTTACTTGAAACCCTCAAAAACAATACTGCAATATCGTTAGGCACCTCATTACGAAAAACACCGATCTGAACCTTGTAAACAATTCCTGTATCGCTGGTGGTGTTAAATTTTAGTACAGCATCCGATTCGTTTATTTTATTATTATCCGGTTGTTGGTTGGATGCAGGCACATTTGATAATTCCACATCGGCATTAGCTGGCTTTTGAATAACTTCCGAAACGGCTGGTTTAACTTCGGGAACAATATTTTGTTTATTGGCTGGAGCTACCGGCTGTGTTGAGGGAGTTAAAGTCTTTTGTGTCCCTTGCGTATCTTCGGTTGAAGAATTGGTGCTTAACGCCCTAGCTTCCGCTAAAGATATTTTTTTACCATTATTATAGGCAATAACAAACGCATCTTTAATACCTTTTGCAACAATTTTATTTTTAGCTAACGAAGCTTCCCCGTCTTGCTTAAATAAGCCACTGGTATAACGAATTAAACCCGTTGAAAGAACCTCACTATATATAGGGGTTACATTATATAATTTTGCAGCCGTTACCGGATTTCTGTATACACCAATCTGAACAGTGTATATAAGCCCCTTAGTTGAGTTTAGATCTTTAGATCCGGTTTTATTATCAACAGCAACAGAAGCATCATTGATAGTATTAACAGGCTGACCATTTTCTGAAACTTGAATATTATCTGGTTGATTAACATTAGCATTTGAGCTAACAGTCGAAGACTTTTCGTTTAAAGGTGCAGTAACATTTGAAGCTAAAGAACCGTTTTTATCCATAGCAATAGCCTCATTAATTGAAATTCGTTTACCGTTATAAAATGCTACCACAAAAGCATCGCGGTAACCCATACTTTGAATTTCTCGTTTTGCTTGGTCGGCAATTAAAAACTTTTTAAAGAATCCGGCTGAATAACGAATAACCCCGGTTTGAGTTCTTTCACCGGTTACCGGATTAAAGCCTTTAAATAAATCCTGTGGTATAGGATTTCGGAAAGCACCAATTTGTACTTTAAAGATTAGGCCCTCCGGAATATTAACATCAATTGGGATTGGATTATTTGAAGAATAAACCGAATTCTCAGCTTTTTCGAAGAACATATTTATTTCATCAAATGTTTTAGGTAAAATTATTTTATTATCCTTAATTTCTACTTTAGTTGCATTAGAAACAGCCTTAGCGGGCATTACCGGAGCTGGTTTAGACGGGTTATTAACAACCGGATTGGATTTTGAATTATTGGTGTTTGGTGTTTTAGCAACAACCGCATTAGAGGCTAGTTTATTATTGGAAGCAGGTCCTATGTTTTGAACTTCAGGCGTTTTTTCATTTTCTTTTGAAGCAACCGGACCTATATTCTGAACATCCGGTGTTGGTTCTTTAGATTTTGAGGAAGCAGGTCCTATGTTTTGAACTTCAGGCGTTTTTTCATTTTCTTTTGCAGCAACCGGACCTATATTCTGAACATCAGGTGTTGGTTCTTTAGATTTTGAGGAAGCAGGTCCTATGTTTTGAACTTCAGGCGTTTTTTCATTTTCTTTTGAAGCAACCGGACCTATATTCTGAACATCCGGTGTTGATTCTGTTTCTGTTTTATTTTCTGGTTCGGTTCTTTGAATTTTTGATTCTACACCAATATCTTCATCAATTGAGGTATTGGGGGAAACGGAAGTCCCGTTATAGGCCATCGTTAAATCGTTTCTTTCTTCCTCAGTTAAATTAACCATTAAACTATCAATTTCAGCATTTGCCTCCATCAATTGCAACTTTCTTTTATCGTAAACCTGGCGTTTAGATTGCATTATTGATTTTAAAGAATCCGTTTTAGCTTCCTCAATTACCAGCTGTTCGGCTAAAATTTTCTTGTCACTTTCCTTAGTTACAGTATCTAACTTATTTTTAAGTTGATTGTAATTCTTGAATTGTGCATTAAATTGATTGATAGATGCATTATAATCAGACTTAGTTGCTTCTGCAGAATCTTTATATGCTAATTTGTCTTTAACAATTATAGAATATTTATCATATAACGGAGTAGACTTTATTGAATCCAAACGAGCGTTTGATTCTACTTTTGGGCCCTTATTCTCGGAACTAGTTACCTCAGTGTTTATATTATCCGTTTTAATATTTGCTGTTAAAGTATCATTGGTAGACACTATAGCAGTAGATTGCTTGTTTGTTAACGGGTTATTCTGATTGACGTTAGAAACAGAATCGTTTAACGCAACGCGTTCGTTTTCGGTTTTCTGTTCGCTTGTTTTATTTGAATTATCTGCAGCTAAAACCTCCTCAGATACCTGATTAAATAATTCATACGATTTTTGCTGCTTTTGGAATGACTGTTTTTCTAAATCATATGCTTTTGCAAGCGCTGCTTCTTTATCCTGATAATTCTCTATTAATTTAACCTGCTCACGAACAGTCTGAGCCTCTTTAAACAAATTTTCCGCTTCATTGCTTAATGCATTTGCCATTACAACCTGTTCGCTAGAATTGTTTACATTTTTGTTTTTGAGATTAATTAACGCCTCCTTCTGATCTGAATACTGACGCTTATTTGCCTCACCTACAACTTCAGCTAAAATAACGTTAACATCGTTTAATTTTTGTTGCTTCTCCTCTATCAACTCATCAAGGGCTTGCTTGTCCTCTTCATCTGATGTACTTGAAGAAACAATTTTTAAAGAATCCAACTCCTTTCTTAAGTTATCACTTTTCTTTTGACCAGGGCCATATAACATGAGCGACTGAGAAGCACTTTGTGAAGTATAAATAACTCCATTGTATACACTATTAGGAGGAAAAACACCAACCGCTTTATTAACTGATGTAAAAACATTTTCGGTTTGATTTACAGGAGCAGAATCTACTTTGTTGTTATTAACGTTTTGATTATTGGTATTAATAGCATTATCTGACTCTTCTATATTGGCCTCAGCTGAATTATTTTTTGAAATTGGTTCATTTACCAAAGTATCTTTTGAAATAGGATTCTGATTATTTAAAACATCTGCTGAATTAGTATTAGCAACGGGTGTTAATTGATTAATTTTTTCTTCATTATTCTTTATTGCTACCTTACGTTCGTTTGCCGCAATAGCCAAATCTTTAAGCTTTTCCTGCAAAATAGGCTTTTCCTCTTCAGTTGCAGTAGTCATCTTATTTTTTATATCCTCAGTTTCCGTGTTTATTTTGGCTAACCAAGTTTCATTAATTTTTTTCTTTAACTCTTCCCTTTCCTTGTCGTCAGTTACCGCATCTGCTTTATTTAATTCTTCCTTGTACTCGTTGTTGTATACAACAGTGGGTGATTGCTTTAAATTATCAGTAGCGGTATTTTCACTTTCCGGTTTATTCAATGCTAAAACCTGATTGTTTTTGTCCAGCTCGGTTTTAGCGTTTAATTTAATGTTTTCCAACTCTGCAATAACTGCATTAAGTTTTTGTTTTTCATCTTCATCTTCGGACGACTCAATTTGTTGTTTAGTAATATTAATATCAGTTTCCAGAGCGCTTAACAGATCGGTATATGTTTTATTATTAGCTTCTGCAACAGCCAAAGGATCGGATTTAGCTTTATTTTGATTTAAGTTTTGATCAATCTCTTTTAAATATGCTTTCTGATTTATAGCATCAATAACACCGTTTGAAGCGTTAGTACTTAACGGAATGGAGGAAAAATTATTAGCTTTAACCGCAACTTCAGGTTCGGAATTTTTAATATTTTCAACTGCCATATCCTCCGTTTCAGGAGAATCTTTTTGAGCATTTATTTCTAAAGAATCCGGAGTAGCAGATTTAATTTCTGCAACCAGATTATTAACAATATCAACCTGCTTATTTAAACTATCGTATTGTATTTTTAAAAGTTTTGATTTGTTTTCGGCCAAAAGTAAATTATCTCTTTTAGATTTTTGCTCAGATTCAATTTCCTGAATCTGATTGCTTAATGTTTGCTTAACCGAATTATCTTTTGTTTTTCCTTGTTCCTGAATTAGTTGATTTTTTTCGGCCTCCAGCTCCTGTATATCTTTATTTAAAGTTGTTATTTTATCCTGATTGGTATTTATTTCAAGTTGCTTTGAGGTTACAGCATCTTTGATCTCTTCAAACTGTCCCTCTGCAGAATAATCGGTGTGAGCTTGCTCAATTTCTTTACGTTGTTCTGTTAATCGGGCAATGGCTCCCTTATCGGAATTAGATTTAACGGCAGTTTCCAAATCATTTGCATACTTAAGTTCTGCCTCTGCTTCAGCTTGTTTTTTAGCCGCATTTTGCTCCAGTTTATTGGCAAAAGTCTCAGTTAACTGCACTTGAGTTTCAAGAGAATTTACTTTCGACTGAAGATCGCTAAGTAAATTTTGTGCTGCTTGTTTTTTGGCAGGATCAGTTTCGGCGGCTTCATTAGTTTTAGCAATAGAAAGCATTTCTTTTGCCTCCTCTAAATTTTGTTTCTTTTTATCTACAACCTGTCTGGCTTGAATGGCTTCGGTCTTTATATCTTTTGCCTCTTGTTGAGACTGCTTAGCATCATCGTATGCAATATTTACAAGCTCATTCTCAGACATTCCCCCTTTGTTGTTTTTTGAAGATTCTGTCGGTTTATTTTCCGCTTTAGCATCTACAGTTTTCTCCTCATTTTCAGGGTTTTCATTTAATTCAGATTTATCTGGAGTAGTATTTTCGGCAAGTGGTTCAGTTTGTCCATTGGAAGCACTGTCCTCTTTGTTATTTATTGCTTCAATAGCCGGATCATAATTTATATCCAAATTAGCACTTTGCTTGATAAATGCAAGTGCAGCATTTTTATCATCCTCCGAAGTACTTTCATTAAACTTATTATTCAGAACAAGAGAGGATGCATCGTTTTCGTTTTGCGCAATTTCCTGTTTTAATGTTTTACTAAAATCATCAAATTTAGGCACTTCAAATTGTCTGGTTAAAGTAGAATATTTTGGAACATCTATAATAAGCTCTACATTTCCACCATTCGGCACATTAATTAAATAGGCGCCTGTTTTGGGATTTGACCGATATGTACCAATAATTTTTCCTTTATTGTTAACGTCTTTAACCTGAATAGAAGCGCTTAAATCAGAACCCGCGGGCAAAACTACTTTTCCGGATACAAGTAAAATATCTTCTTTAACCTCCTCTTGCTTAATTTTATAGATGTGAGTTCTACCTAAAATATTTGATCGTTTAGATGCAAAATAAGCGAGCGAACTTTCCTTGTTGGTAATGTACATGATATCATCATCAGGAGAATTAATAGCAAAATCAAGGTTTACAGGCTTGCTCCAGGTAGAAGTATTTGCGTCCCATTCGCTTCTAAAAATATCATATCCTCCCATACTGTTATGCCCCTTAGAACAAAAATATAACGTTTTGCCGTTAGGATGCATAAAAGGATATTCCTCGTCTTTATTGGTGTTAATAATTGAACCCAGGTTAATAGGCTTACTAAACTCCCCCGAAGGTAATTTAACTACCTTATAAATATCCCTTGAGTTTTTTTCACTTTCGCCGAAACTAGAGAAGAAATATTCCTTTGCACCCGGCATTATAAACATTAAAGATTTATCCTTTTTCTTAACATCAACCGCAGTTAAAAAATCTTCGGGTTTTACAACCAATTTTCCTCCTAAATCCCCTAAATCGTAAGAAACATAGAAATCAGCTTCCTTTA
>JBIICS010000084.1:0-12378 GCA_044238735.1 Bacteroidia bacterium | reverse complement strand
CAAATGTTTTTAGTGGAAAAAACTTTACCCAATTAAATAAAAAAAAGTTTGCACCATTATTTAACTGATAATCGAGTACTTTTTTTCCGGCATTATCCATTAGTGTATCGATCTCTTTATTATTGATAATTCCTTTTACATGAAGCTTTTGAAACTCACTCACCTGATATTTGGTGTGATCAAAATTAAGTTCAATAGCAGAACTATTATTATAACGCCAACCTAATCGGTAATTATATTGTGGTATAGTAAGCGCTTTATTTAAAATCCCTGAAGTCCAACCCGGTTTATCGTGTGCTATTGTATTTATAAAATAATAATCGTTACCTAACTCTGCTTGTTTCACATGAATATCACTCTTGGCATACCACTCTTTATTATAACCCCATGAGAAATAAACTTCCTTATTAAAATTAGAATTTGAAACTATTTCTCGCTGTGCAAATAAATGAATTGAAAAGTAAAAAAGTATTGAGAGCGTAATTAGGATTCGCATTAGAATTGAATTATTGAATGGATATTTTCGGAATAAGATTTTAATTTATTATTTCCATTTAAAAAGTTAAGTGCAATAATAAATGAAAATCCTGCAACATTTGCGTTTTGCATTTTTACCAATTTAGCTGCGGCTTCGGCGGTACCACCAGTTGCTAATAAATCGTCGTGAATTAACACGCGCATCCCTGCGCTTAAACTTTCCTGATGCATTTCAATTGTAGCAGAACCATATTCCAAATCGTAACTAGCCGAATCTTTTTTATAGGGCAACTTACCGGCTTTACGAATAGGAACAAAGGGGATATTTAAAATCTGAGCTACATAAAATCCAAAAAAGAATCCTCTACTTTCTATCCCTGCAATTGCATCTATCTTATCACTAAACTTATTTCCAATTTCATCTGCAACTTCCCTACATAGTTGAGGGTTTTCGAATAGCGGTGTAATGTCCTTAAACATTATTCCGGGTCTAGGAAAATCGGGTACAGTTCTTAAAACGGAATTTAGTTTATCCTGCAAGTTCATGAGTAGTAATTTTATAATTATCTATTAAGCTTATATACGAAACACACCACGTTTTTATTGTGACGATTTAATTTATGTAAAACATTATCCAAGAAGCCAGGCTCTATAGTAGTAACATAGGTTAAATTTGGAAAGTATTTTTTAGTTTGGGCTAAACGAGCATCAAAATTTTCTGACTCATAAAAAATAATATAGTTAGGGAATATGGCAAGAGTATCGCGGTTAAAATAATCGCGCAGCATTTCAGGTGAATTATTGCTGGTTATACCATGTTCAGGAAAATCCCATTTGTCCAAATAATACCGTGGTGTTAAAGTAAAGTTTTCGTGATTGGAATCATTAATTACAAGACCCTTTAGATCGCCTTTCTTCCTTAAAAAATCCATTACCTCTACTCTACTTTTTTTAGTATATGCAGTAGTTACAACCGGCAATGCAATAAAATTTAAAGTTAAAGCAAAACCTATTAAGAATGCATATAGCTTAACATTTCTTTTCCAGAAAGCAGAGTTTTCTTTAAATATATACCAACCATAATATCCCAGTATAATAATAAATGGGATTGCAGGATAGATAAAGCGTTCCTGCTTATTAGGAAAATAAGAATGAAACAATAAAAAAACCAAAGTTGGTATAAAAACAATGAGATTATTTTTAAAGGCTCTAAAAAAACCGAAAAGTAAAAATAAACTTATGGGAGGAAGTAAAATACCGGAGAGTAACATTACATACATGTACCACGGTTTATTGAAATAAGTGGTTGCGTTCTCTAAATTATAATTTACATACTCGGTAAATTCGGCAAAGGGTTTTTTCCATAAAAAGTAATCGGGTATCGATTGAATACTGACAATACTAATGAATATACCTAAACCCAATAAAAAAGCACCTTTTATTTTTTTGGAAATAAGTAAGCTTAAACCCATACCGGCTAAAAAAAACAATGTTTGAAAACGAATTGAAAATGCAATTCCGCTAATTAATCCTGCCAGAATATAAATCCACCATTTATCATTTTTATCATTTATATACAAAATATAAACTGCATAAATTAAAAATGGCACGCAAACAACCTCCACCAAGTTTCGAACACTTAACATTGGAATAAACCAGGCTAAGCCGAGAATTAATGAAGTATGAAGAGCAATTGTTTTGCCTCCCATTTTTTCGGCAATGCGATAACCATAGTATACCACGCTTAATGAAAATAAAGCATGAATAAAACGCACCAGAAACATATTAAATTGAGGATCTTGCAAGCCAAAATAATCAAGCGCCTTAAAGAATAAAAAGTGTAGCCCCACATAAAACAAGCTATGACCTGACGGACCATTATTGCCGGATGTCCAGGGAAGCCATGCATTGTAATCGAACCCATCAACCCAGCTTTGAGAAGCCTCTATTATCAAGAAGTGATCATCATGCATACCATAGCCCTTAGAAAAAATTGCAGCAACAAGCCGGGGAATAAAAGCAACTATAAGAGTAAAGTACAGGGGGTAAACGTTATAAAACGTTTTAATTTTATTTATCATCAACCAAATAATTCTGAAAAAAGTTCTTCAATTTTATTTATAAAATGAATTCGTATTGCAAATTTTCGCGGATCGATTCCTTTATTATTATAAGCTGAAATAAAGATATCCTCAAATCCCAGTTTTTCTGCCTCACTTATTCGTTGATCTACCCGATTTACCGGACGAATTTCGCCTGTTAAGCCAACCTCTGCAGCAAAGCAGAATTTAGGATTAACCGGAATATCTTCACCAGAAGACAAAATAGCGCATACAACAGCGAGATCGATTGCTGGATCTTCAACTTTAATACCTCCGGCAATATTTAAGAAAACATCTTTAGCCCCTAATCTAAATCCACATCGCTTTTCCAGAACAGCCAACAACATTGACAGTCTTCTTAAATCGAAGCCAGTAGCACTTCTTTGAGGAGTGCCATAGGCGGCAGTACTCACCAAGGCTTGAATTTCAATCATCATCGGACGAATACCTTCGAGCATGGCGGAAATAGCTACACCACTTACAGGATCACGACGATTTGTAACCAGAATTTCGGAAGGATTATTTACTTCTCTTAAACCAGAACCTTGCATTTCGTATATACCCAATTCATTAGTAGAACCAAATCGATTCTTATGCGATCTTAATAAACGATAAACATAATTGCGATCCCCTTCAAACTGCAAAACAGCATCAACCATGTGTTCTAAGACCTTAGGCCCTGCAAGAGTACCGTCTTTTGTAATATGTCCAATTAAGAAAACAGGCTTACCGCTTTCCTTAGCAAACTTTAATAATTCACCTGTACATTCTCTTATCTGTGAGATACTTCCGGGCGAGGAATCAATAAATGAGGTATGCAAGGTTTGAATAGAATCTATAATTAAGATCTCGGGCTCAAGCAATTCTATTTGCTTAAAAATATTTTGAGTAGAGGTTTCGGTTAAAATATAACATGAGTTACTTTTTATACCAATACGTTCAGCTCTCATTCTAATTTGCTGATCGCTCTCTTCACCCGATACATACAATACTTTATGAAAAGGCATACTCAATGCAATTTGAAGCATTAAAGTTGATTTACCAATACCAGGTTCACCTCCAAATAAAATTAAGGACCCCGGAACAATACCGCCACCCAAAACTCGATTTAATTCATTGTCGGGCAATACAATTCTTTGTTCGTTACTTAAGGTTATTTCTTTTACCGGGGTGGGCTTATTGGCGCGCTGACTACTTGAACTAAATACTTTATTAACGTTTTTATCCTCTTTTTGTATTATTTCCTCAACATATGTATTCCATTCTCCGCAAGAAGGACATTTGCCAATCCACTTAGGTGATTGAGTACCGCAATTCTGACAAAAAAAACTAGTTTTAACCTTAGCCATATTAGCCTAAAAATAAGGCTATTTTTTAGACCTTCGGATAGAGATTAAAAGATTTGTTTAGCATGTGAATAATATATTAGAAACACTTCTTTTATCAGATGCCCATAAAGATAAACAGGTGGCCGCAGATCGAACATACCTGTTGATTATCAATGATTTAAAAAAAATATTTATTTATATCTAAATAACAATCCAACTAAATGTGCTTTATTATTTTGAATAAACCATACCCCTTACATTCAATTAGGGCCAGCACTTGATTAAACAAGTACAATTTTTATTATTTTGCTCAACCTAATTCATCAAAATAAATTATGAATCTTAACAAATTTATTTCAAGTTGCATTCTAGCTTTTTTCTTTATAGGCAATGCTTATTCTCAAAACGGAAATGAAATATCATTACCAATTAAAAAATCAATTTCGGAAAGACCCCATTTCCGATTTATGGGCGAGGAACCGGTGTATTCTATCAAAAACAATAAAGGTTTATTTATTGCGAGTAGCAGTCCTGTTCAATACGGAGACCAATATACAGTTGGTTACGAAGCTAACGAAAGCAGTTCAATGTTAATTGAAGGCAATAAAAAAATTGTTATAAAAGTTGATTGGTTTTATACCGAAAAAGACAAAGACGTGCTATATGTTTTTGATGGTGAAAACGAGAGTGCTCCTGTAATTGCTAAGCTAAGTGGTACAGTTAAAAAAGGACATTTAATTGTTTCGAACAGTAATAAAGTACTCATAAAATTTACAAGCAACGAAAAAGAGCAATTTCAGGGATTTAGGTTAAGAGTTGATGAAGCTAATTTAATAGGTCAGAAAATTTTTCAGCCCATGATGACTCCAAACGATCCTCCAGCAGATGATTGTGCGAATGCTCCAGTGATCTGTAACTTAGGGGGGTATCAAGGATCTACCGATATTTACACACCAGATAACACCAATATTACCGGATTTTGTGGTTCTGTTGAAAACAATTCATGGTTATCGTTTATTGCTTCTGATGATACCGCCACCATTGTATTTAATTCATTTAACTGCGACGATCCAGGATCAGGAATTCAGGCATTAATATATCAGACCGCCGATTGTAATAATTTTACGGTTGTTTCTAATTGTGTATCACAAGGAAATGCATCCGGACAATTTACAATAACGACTAATACCCCCTTGGTTCCGGGACAAAAATATTATATAATGGTTGACGGATATGCCGGTAACGTTTGTGATTATACAATTGCCGGTGGTGGTGGTGTTGCTACAAATTTAAATATATCAGCAAGTCCTTCGGTCATTTGTCCGGGTGGAAGTGTTACTTTAACAGCAAGCAATGTTGCCACAAGCTATTCATGGATATCAAACCCTCCTACTCCCAATTTAGGAAATACGCAGACCATAACAGTATCACCTACAGTATCTACCAGTTATACCCTATATGCTGGCCCTGGCCAGTGTGCAACTTTTGGAGATACTGCAACCACCACTGTAACCATTACCAATACGTTACCTGCGCCGGATATTACCTATCCGAATCCGGTTTGCGAAGGATCAACTTTAGTATTAGGCACTAATGCAGGTGCAAGCGGTGCAACTTACACCTGGACAGGTCCGAATGGATTTAGCTCAAATCTGGCTTCACCTACCATACCCAATATAACTCCAGCTAATTCGGGAAACTATTCGCTCACCATATCCTATGGTTCTTCTTGTCAAACGCAAACAGCTACCGAAAATATTACGGTTGATTTAGGTCCTGCATTGGTATTATCACCCAGCTCTTCCACTATTTGTTTGGGCGATAATGTAACACTTACAGGATCAGGAGCACCCTCCAATCCATTTTTTGGAGCTAATCCGTATATATATGATTGGGATCCAAATGAAACAGGAGCAGTTACCGAAAACTGTATTACCATAATTTTTATTACTAACTGTAATCCGAATGTAATCAGCATTCCTGGTGTACCTGCTGGCCCCGAGGCCACATTTACTCCAAATCAGAGTACTCAAATTTGCATCAGAAGCAGTACAACTTCTGGATGCCAGGGTAAAGCATGTGCCGATATTATTGTGGCAGCTCCAACTTCAGTAATTGCAAGTAATGATAAAACGATTTGTGAAGGAGATAGTGTATTATTAACTGCAAGCAATGCGGCTTCATATACTTGGTCTTTAAATTCTACTACTGTTGGTAATGGCGATTCAATATATGTAAAACCAGTTGCAGGCACCTATACGTATACTGTTACTGCGCCAAAATGTGGAGGCGGATCAAGTACCGACAATGTTGTAGTAACGGTAAATCCTAGTCCGAGCATATCTTTAACTAATTCAAATCCTGTATTTTGTTCAGGAGGATCTTCTACTTTAACAGCAAGCGGAGCCAATACATATACCTGGAGCCCTTCAGCAGGTTTAAACACTACTACAGGTTCAACTGTTATTGCAAATCCTCTAACTTCCACCATATATACCGTAACGGGTAGTAATGGTGGAGCATGTAGTGGCAAAAACACAACCCTGGTAAACGTTATTCGTACGCCGGATGTACAAGTAGATAACGATACATTAACCACCTGCCCAGGCGAAGGAATTATTATTAATGCCAGTGGAGCTACCAGCTATTCATGGACAAGCAACGCTGCAAGTGCCGGAAATGGAAGTTCAATAAGTGTAAATCCCACCGTACAAACTTTGTATACTGTTGTAGGAACAAATGGAAATACATGTAGAGATACTGCGTACACACTTATTAATATTGCCGCCAATTTAACGATTACGGTAAGCCCATCCAGCAGCAGTGTTTGTCAAGGTTCTTCCACCGGAGTTAGCTTAACTGCAACCGGAGGAACCGTATATTACACTTGGACACCAACAACAGGCTTAGGAAGTACCACAACCGGACCGGATGTTACAGCTAATCCAACCACCAACACAACCTATACGGTTACCGCTTCAACAAAACCAAATGGAGCAGGTTGTACAGGAGTTGGTTATGCAACCATAAGTGTGACAAGTCCTGTATCGATGACTCAACCTCCACAAGCGCAAAAATGCCCTAACGGAAATTCTCTTAACATTGCACCCGGCAACCTATCAAGTTTGCCTTCAAACATAACTTACTCATGGGTAAGCAACCCAAGCATTACCAACACAAGCGGAGCCTCTGCAACTGTAAATCCTACTTTAAATACAAATTATACATTAATAGCAAACCCCGGTGGATGCAGTTCACAAATAATTATTCCCGTAGTTGTAAATGCTAATCCTACAGTTAATGCAGTAAGCAACAAGGATACTGTTTGCTTTGGCAATGAAGTAACCTTAGCAGCAAATACTGGTTCCGGTTCACACACTTACACCTGGACATCAGTAAATACGATAGTATCACCCGGACAACAAATAACAAATGCGTTTACCGGAACTAACCCCAATGTTTATTATGTAACAGTAACAAATACATCAACAGGCTGCAGTAATCGTGATTCAATAATAATTATAACTGAAAGTGTTTTGGCTTCATTTACTGCAAATCCAAATCCGGTTGATGTTGGTCAGACTATTACTTTTAATAATACATCGGTTGGAGCCAACAGCTATTCGTGGAACTTTGGCGACACAATAGGAACAAGTACATCGGTAAATCCTACCTATATTTACAACAACGACGGTACATACACTGTTCTTTTACAAGCCTCTAACAGCCGCGGATGTTCTGACACCGCCACCTTAAAAATTACGGTTAATGAAATATTTGCATTAGAGATCCCTAACATTTTTACACCGAACGGTGACTCCAAAAACGACTCGTTTAAGATGATTAAAGCCAAAGGAATCCGTGATTTTGTTTGTGTAATTTACAACCGCTGGGGTTTAAAAGTATTTGAATTTAATGATAAGAGTGGAATTTGGGATGGATCTAAAAATTCGGATGGGGTTTATTATTATATTGTAAAATATACCGATAAAGATGGCAACAGTGGAGAACGAACAGGCAATATAACGATTGCAGATTCAAATTAATTAAAAAGGCTGGGTTATTTACCAGCCTTTTTTTATACTTCTTTAATTTCTAATTTACCATCGGCATGTTTAGCAAAACGTGTTTTTGACCTATCATGCACTTGGTCGTAACGAGGCCAAGGCCATCCACCAAATTGAGTTTGATGATAATCCTCAAAGGCCTGATTAATTTCCGCCTTTGTATTCATAACAAATGGGCCATATTGCATAACGGGTTCATCAATAGGTTTACCCTGTAAAATTAAAATAGATGTTTCGGTAGATGCAATTAATTCAACATCAAATTCTGCTTTTAGTTGAACAGCGTGATATTTATCAATTTTATTTCCAGAGAGAATTAGATCATCCCCTTCATAGAAATAAAGCGTTCGGTTTATGCCTTTAGTTGCTTTTGGCAAGATCCATTTACTGCCTTGTTCCATTTTAATATTCCAAACAGCCACTTCATTAGAAGGATTAGCGGCCCAGGAGTTGGGAGGTGGAGCAGGCGGATTTAAGCCCAACAGTTCACCCGTTATTACTTCAACATTAACGTTTTTCGCATTACCGTCGGTGTACTTATAATTAGGAATTGATTCGCGCCAAAGCATTTTAAAATGAGGATCAACCATTTTATCTTTTTTAGGCAGGTTTAACCAAATTTGAAACAACTCCATTGTATTTTCCTTATTTTGATAAATTAATGGAAACATTTCGGAGTGCTGTACCCCTTTACCAGCAGTCATCCATTGTACATCGCCATCACCATACCTGCCGGCAGCTCCAAGAGAATCAGCATGATCCACCAATCCTTTTCTAACCACCGTTATAGTTTCAAAACCACGATGAGGATGACCTGGAAATCCGGGTACAGTTTTTCCATGATACATTCTAAAACCATCTTTGATAATAAAATCATCCCCCAGATGACGACCCTGAAGAAAAGATTTATCAGGCGCCATGTTTTCATTTCCTTTTGGAAAATAATCTTCATGATGCACACAAAAAAGAAAAGGATCTTGCGTTTCCCATTGAAATCCTAATGGTTTAATATTTAAAATCGGATTTGTTTTTTCACTCATACTGCTTAGAGATTGTTTAATTGATTTAGCCATATTATGGAAGGGAACAGATACCAAAGCACCACCCAATAAGGTAATGCGCGTTAAAAAGTTTCGGCGTTTAAAGTCTTCTTCCATCATAATATAAAATTGAGCATTAAATTAGATGTTTAAACATTTAATAAATATAACAATAAAAAACTATATATGTTTAGAATTAAGATTGAATGTAAGAACTTAAACTCGAAACTATTCATCAATTAAAAATTCAGATAATCATATTTAAGCTCCTGAAACCAGAAAATATAAGCAGAAAAATTACGATTAAACAACTACGTTTTTGTGGGATATAATTTGACTAGTATCTTTCATTTTAAGCCAGAAGACTTCCATTAAACTAATTCTTTTTGTACGCCAAATATATACGTTGACCCGGATTAGGTGTTTGTAAGATTGCCATATCATTTAGGTAACAAAGCTTATCTAATTTAATTCCATACTTTTGAGCAATAGAATGCATGGTATCTCCATCCTTAGCAAAATAAAACTCTTCGTTGTTATAATGTTTTTTGGGTTCCAAATAAACCAATACTCCTTTACTTAAAATAGTATCTTTTAAGTAATCATTATACTTTAAAAGTTTATGAATAGGTATTTTTAAGTCTTGAGCAATCCACTCGAAGTTCTCATCATCAACTAACTCAATACATTTTAATCCGTTATTAAAGATGATGGTACGTTGATTAGGAGTATAATAAATGTTTTGGGTAAGGTATGGAGTTATAACAGGTTTAAGCCCGGGCATGCAATCCAATTTATCGTATTTAAAAAGTTCATTTTTTTCAATAATATCAATCAGCTTTTCAGCATAACGCGGTTCTGTAGCATAACCTGCTTTTTTTAAACCGTAAGCCCAAGCTTTATAGTTGTTTTTGGGTAAACTAAATAGTTCGGAATACCATCTTCTTGATTTTATAAAAACACTATGATCCTCATAAGACTCCAAGACATCATTATATCTTCGAAAGCATTCGCCTTTAAGATCATCATCATAGATATAGGTACTTCCATCCCAATCGGCATGGCATTTTATACCAAAATGATTATTTGCAAATTTGGCAAGCGGGCTATTACCATCGTTACTTTCGAGAATACCCTGAGCGAGGGTAATGCTTGCCGGAATGCCGTGAACAATCATTTGTTTTATAGCCTCATCGCGGTATAACTCTATATAACTATTTCGGGAATTGAAATGAAAACTAGGCTGAGCAAAAATTTTTGCAGAATAAAACAATAACAATATCATCAGTAAAAAAAAACCAAAAAGATTTTTTTTTATTTTTTCAAACATAGTATTGAAGAGCAGAATACGCATTGAACTCAAATTTATACCCCATTAGTCATTGTTTTTACTTAAAATTAAATCGTTTTTTCACAATCACTTGTTAAAATAGCTCCATAAAAAAAGCCGGCTTGCGCCGGCTTTAATAAATAAAAACTAACCTAAAAATTACTTTACAATATTTACTCGTTCGGTAACTTTTTCAGATCCATTTTCAACCGTAACAAAATAAATTCCTCCAGCTTGTTTAGTTAAATCAAGATCCATATATAAATTACCATTTTCAGTTTTAGTTTCAATAACTCTACCTACTAAATCAGTAACAGTTACTTTAGTTTGCTGCGTATTTGCAAATGAAGTAATCACTTTAAAAACACCACTATTTGGGTTAGGGAATAAAGTTACATTTTTAGAAGCAACGGAGCTGCTTGAATTAAAACCGGTGTTTAAAGGACAAGTTTTAGGCAAGATAGCCATTGAGTATGGGCCTCCCCATGAGTTAGGATCACTAAATGGATACCAAGTATTATCACTCCATAATTCCCAAGCAGTATTATTTCCAGAAGTTGAGGAAATATTGTGCATAATTACCGCTGTATCACCAGTAGCAGTTGGTAAAACGACATTAATGAAGAAATCGCTGGTAATATCAACAGCGTTAGTAAAATCAACGCTTACCGGATAAGCAAGTGGTGAGTTATATGGAATACCTTGATTACCGCAAAAAGGAATCTGATTAATAGGGGTTACTGCTAAAATACTAGCTAAAGTTACATCTTTAGTGGCAGAAATAGTTGCACTTGGAGAAGCTGCAGTAGCGGATTTTGGTCGGTATTGTACAACTACCTTTCCAGTACCAGTTCCGTTTTTAGTACCATTGGCACCATTACGATAGAATAAAATTAAAGCACCGGTAACTTTTCTGCCCGTTAATGAAGCTGCGCTAAAAAATTCTGCTTTTGCAACATCACCATAAGTGTTGTTACCTGCTACATATCCGGTATTAGTTCCACCAGATATAGCAAAAGCGAACAAAGTATCTTGATCATTTATATTTGAAATGGTATCGCAAGGGGCACTTGAAGCGTTAATAACACTTATATATGCAGATTTTGTTTTGGTATTATTTCCCTGAGCATTTGCAGCTGTTAATGTAACAGAATAAGAACCAACATTAGCAAACGTAGCGGTAGGATTTTGAGCGTTAGCGTTAGAAATAGCAACACCTGCAGAAGGAGAAACAGACCATGTCCATGAGGTTGGAGCTCCCGCGGTTAAATCAGAAAATGTTACTGTACCTCCTGTAGAAATTTGTAATGGAGAAGCGCTAAAATCTGCAGTTGGAGCGACTGGAGTTACGCCAGCACAAAGATTAGTAGCCGATGCTGTTAGTGTTTTACGATAAGTTCCATTAGTCATCGTTTGAACCATACGCGTTTTTTGATTGGCCGAGAACATTACCATACATCCATCATCCACATAATCCATGTAGTTCATAAACATCTCTCCGGTAGTATTTCCTGTACATTGACCAGATTGGAAAGGATGAGTTGGGCAACCATAATTTAAACCACCTTGGCCTCCGCTATTACCACCCTTTTGAGGAGGGGTATCATTGCAGAAATCATTACCACAAGAGGCATCACCAGAAATATGGCGTAAACCTAACCAGTGCCCTACTTCGTGAGTAGCTGTTCTACCCTTGTTAAAAGGAGCAGAAGTCCCAGATCCACTTCCAAAGAAAGTAGTACCAATTACAACCCCATCGGTTGTTGTAGTTCCGAAACCAGATAGACCTGTTAAACCTGAACCGGCAGGAAAAGTAGCGTAACCTAAGATACCACCCTGAATAGGCACCACCCAAATGTTAAAGTATTTGGTAACATCCCAAATAGTGTTGGGCTTTACTGTTTGATCAATGACAGATGTTGATAGGCCATTATTACTCCATGTTAAACCAGAGATAGTGCTTGCCGCAACACGGTGAATTCCAGGTTCAGTTAAGGCGTTTCCTTGAGGATCTTTGGTAGCCAAACAGAATGA
>JBIICS010000209.1:0-3639 GCA_044238735.1 Bacteroidia bacterium | reverse complement strand
CAGGCTTTAAAACACTCTCCAGGGGCATACATAGCCATTATTGGTTGCTATGCACAATTAAAACCCGAAGAAATTAGCCAAATTCCTGGTGTGGATTTAGTATTAGGGGCTAACGAAAAATTTAACCTAGCCGAACATTTACAGGATTTTTCTAAAAGCGAAAAAGCTAAAATATTTAACACCGAAATAAAAACCGTTAATTCGTTTAAAGCCGCCTTTTCCGAAGGCGACAGAACCCGTACTTTTTTAAAGGTACAGGATGGGTGCGATTATTTTTGTTCGTTTTGTACTATTCCGTTAGCTAGAGGTTTTAGCAGAAGCGACAATGTGGCCAATACTGTTGAACAAGCAAAAAAAGCCATTGAGGGTGGCGCTAAAGAAATTGTGTTAACCGGTGTTAACATTGGCGATTTTGGAAAAGATACCAATGAAAGCTTTTTCGATTTAATTAAAGCGTTAGATAAATTAGAAGGTGTAGAGCGCTATAGGATTTCTTCCATAGAACCTAATTTGTTAACCAATGAGATAATTGAGTTTGTTTCTAAATCGGATAAATTTTTACCTCATTTCCATATACCGCTTCAATCGGGTTCTAATAAAATTCTTAAAGCAATGCGTCGCCGTTATGAGCGCGAATTATATGCTGAGAGAGTAGCTTTTATTAAGTCCTTAATGCCACACGCGGCTATAGGGGTTGATGTTATTGTTGGATTCCCGTCTGAAACTAAAGAAGACTTTATAGATACGTATGAGTTTATTAACGGTTTAGATGTTTCATACCTCCACGTTTTTACATACAGCGAACGTGAAAACACAACTGCATTGCGTATTAAAGAAATAGTTCCGATGAATGAACGTAACGAGCGCAGTAAGCAACTTCATATCTTAAGCGAAAAAAAGAAAAGATTTTTCTACGATCAAAATATAAATAAAGTTTATCCCGTTTTGTTTGAAGCCGAAAATGATGGCGGAAACATGTACGGATTTACTTCAAATTACATTAAAGTTTCTTCTCCTTACGATCCAATTCTGGTTAATGAAATAAAAGATTTCAAATTAACCACTATTGATGCAGATGGCTTAATGAAAGGCTATTGGGTAGTTAATAAACCTATAACGGTTTAAGTTTGATAAAGTTTGTTTTACAATTCAGTTTATTCTTTCTCCTCTCCTCTTATGGTTTTTCTCAATCATTCAAGATTGTAGACAACGACACTATAAACCGACTAACTGCAGACTCCGTTAAGCAAGGACTATGGAGAGAATATTATTCCACTACCGGAAATATTAAATCGGAGGTATATTACGTTAACGGAAAAAAAGACGGATTGGAAATTATTTGGTACAACATTCCTCATTGCATACAATACGAAGCCAATTACAAACTTGGAGAATTGGATGGAGCTTTATATCAATATTCCAGATGGTGCAACTTAGAAAAAGAAGAAAATTTTAAAAACGGGAAAGCCTGGGGATACCAAAGAAGTTTTTTTAGCAACGGAAGTATTAAATCGGAAGGTAATTTTAAAGATGATAAATTAATTGGTTATTATAAAGTTTATAACAAGGAGGGTGATCTACTTTATGAATCCAAATCGGATGCTACTGAACTCGTTTTAAAAGATTCTAATGTTATAAAGGGTAGTAAAACTGCATTAGATCGTATTTTAAATCCAAACGCCAACCAATCCGATAAACTAATCGTTACCGACATTACCGGTAGTATGTATCCTTACGCTAAACAATTAATTAACTGGTACGAGAATTATTTGAAGATAAATAAATCTCCTATGAATTTTATTTTCTTTAACGATGGGGATAAAAAACCCCAAGAATTAAAAACATTGGGAAATGCCGGTGGAATTTACCACGTGAGCTCCGATGATTTATCAGAAATAATGAGAGTAATGAGTAAAGCAACCAGCAATGGAGGTGGAGGAGATGCCGCCGAAAACAATGCGGAAGCCGTTATTGCAGGATTAACTAAATTTCCTAAAACCAAACAAGTAATTATGATTGCCGATAACACTGCACCCGTTAGGGATATTGAAATCGCCAAGCGTATTAAAAAACCAGTTAAAATTATTTTATGTGGATTTCTTCCACAAGATGAGGTAAATGTAGATTTTATCCTGATGGCCTATTTAACAAAGGGAAGCATCCATACTTTTGAAGCTGATTTATATGATTTTAGTGATTTTTCCTCCAATAAAGTTATAGAGATACAAGGCTATAATTATGTTATAGGAAATGGAAGAGTTATAAAATTATAAGAAATAGGCTGTAAGCATAATATTTAGTGGAGACTTAAATAGATTCGAAACAATTGATAATCCTCAAATCCAGAATAAATATTAATTAGTGTAATTGAAAGTTGTTTTTAACCCAGAAAATACTTTTGATAAAGTGTTTGCGATCCTAAGGGTATTCATAGACGCAAATCATCAATGTAAATTATATAGTATAAATAAATTTAATTCAAACATTTTCATTTTGAGGGACTACTAACACGATGAGCCAAACATCCTTCATCAGATTTATAATTCAATTTAAGTCTTTAAAGACTAGGACTTAAAAAATAAATTAATTCTATATAAGTTATTTAAATAGCATTAAAGAATTTAATCTTGCTGTAAAAAAGGATAACGATAGTCTACCGGTGGAACAAATGTTTCTTTAATGGTTCTGGGCGAAACCCAGCGTAATAAATTAATCATACTTCCGGCTTTGTCGTTAGTACCCGACCCTCTTGCACCTCCAAATGGTTGTTGCCCTACAACAGCACCTGTAGGCTTATCGTTAATATAGAAGTTGCCAGCGGCATTGCGCAGTAGTTGAGTAGCTTTTTCTATTGCATAACGATCTTGCGCAATAATTGCCCCTGTAAGAGCATAAATAGAAGTTGAATCTACCAGATGGCAGGTTTCTTCAAATTTATTTTCATCGTAAACATAAATCGTTAAAACCGGACCAAACAACTCTTCGCACATGGTAACATATTTAGGATCTTGAGCTACAATAATTGTAGGTTCAATGAAATATCCTTTTGATTTATCGTAATTACCACCTGCAATAATTTCAACGTTCGAATCTTTCTTAGCATTATCAATGTATTTTGCCAGTTTATCAAACGATTTCTCGTCGATTACAGCATTGATAAAATTGGTAAAATCCTCAGTTGGGCCCATTTTAAAGGATTTCAAATCTGTTAAAACCTGCGTTTTTACACTATCCCAGATAATAGAAGGAACATAAGCACGAGAAGCTGCCGAACATTTTTGTCCTTGAAATTCGAAAGCACCTCTGCTGATGGCTGTTGCCACAACTTCTGGTTTTGCTGATTTGTGAGCCAAAATAAAATCTTTACCTCCTGTTTCACCCACAATACGAGGATATGTTTTATAAAGGTGAATATTATACCCTATGGTCTTCCAAATGTTTTGAAACACTTCTGTACTACCTGTAAAGTGTATACCGGCAAAATCAGGGTGAGAGAATATTACTTCTGCAGCATCGGGTCCGCTTGGATAAATTAAATTTATTACACCATCCGGAATTCCGGCTTCCTTAAATATCTCCATTAATACATTAGCCGAATAAACCTGTGTATTAGAGGGCTTCCATACTACAACATTTCCC
>JBIICS010000208.1:0-3647 GCA_044238735.1 Bacteroidia bacterium | reverse complement strand
GTTATAGGAATAACAGGAGAAAAGATGGGGCGGGCAAGTAAATTATTATTAAAAATTTCACTCATTACATAAGGTTGAACATATCCTCCTATAAAGCCAGCAATAACTCCTCCTGAAAAGGTTAACGGACTCCTATAATGTTCATGTGCGTCTTTTTCTCCATAAACAAACATTCTCATTTCGTGTTCGTTATAAAAATTACCAATTAGTGTATCTTGCTTGTATAAAATACTTTCTTTGCTGTCCCAGTTTATTGAAAATATTCGATAACGTTCTAATTCAAAAGGCTTTTTATTTGGCTTATCTTGTATTGTAATATTTAAAAAAGTAGTATCAATTATTTTAGTACTGAATTCTCTACCATTTAACATTAAAACCCTGTCCTGGGCTAAAATTAAGCTACTGGATAGAACAAAAAGGAGTATAAGTTGTTTCATGGCTTATAAAGTTCTTTAACGATTAGCTTTTATTTTTTAATAATTAATCTCAAAGATAGTCTTTGTTTGGGTTGTTAACAATGGTTAATTAAATCTGATGTTTTAAAGGCTATAAAACCTTTAAAAATCTGCATAAAAGCGGCAAAGTAGCTACATTTGTAAAAAAATATTAATATGTCTTCCAACTCTTTTAAAAACCGTCATATCGGTCCCTCTTCAGCAGATGCATCCTTAATGCTTAAAAAGGTTAATGCTGATAACATGGAAAAACTAATAGAACAGACCATTCCTGCCCACATTCGCCTCGCTGCTCCTCTAAAAACGGGTACGGCGATGAGTGAATTTGAATATTTAAACCACATCAAAGAACTTGGAAAGAAAAATAAATTATATAAATCCTATTTAGGTTTAGGTTACTACGGAACGATAACTCCGTCTGTTATTCAGCGTAATATTCTGGAAAATCCGGGGTGGTATACAGCATATACTCCTTATCAGGCAGAAATTGCTCAGGGGAGACTGGAGGCCATTTTAAATTTCCAAACCGTGGTTTGTGATTTAACTGCAATGCCAATTGCCAATGCCTCATTATTAGACGAATCTACGGCGGCAGCTGAGGCTATGACTATGTTTTTTGGTTCCAGAAGTCGTGAAGCCACATCAAAGGGAGCTACCAAATTCTTTGTAAGTGATAAATGCTTTCCTCAAACCATAGATGTTTTAAAAACACGTGCAAACCCTTTAGGGATTGAGTTGGTTATAGGCGACCATAAAAACATTGAAATTTCGGATTTGTTTTTTGGAGCTTTAGTTCAATATCCTGATGTGGATGGAGAGGTTTGTGATTTTAGTAAACTCGTTAATAATTTAAAATCAGTAGGTGGATTTTTAGCGGTGGCAACCGATCTTATGGCTTTAACTTTACTAACACCTCCCGGAGAGTGGGGAGCTGATGCGGTTGTTGGTAATTCTCAACGTTTCGGTGTTCCGATGGGATATGGTGGTCCACACGCTGCTTTTTTTGCCACCAAAGAAGAATTTAAACGCTTAATTCCCGGAAGAATAATTGGTGTTTCAGTTGATATTCATGGAAATACCGCTTATCGTATGGCACTGCAAACTCGCGAGCAACATATTAAACGCGATAAAGCAACTTCCAACATTTGTACAGCACAAGCTTTGTTAGCCATAATGGCCGGTATGTATGCGGTTTATCATGGACCAGAGGGTTTAACCAGTATCTCGTCCGATATACATTCTAAGGCTTCTGCATTAAGTCAAGCACTAAACAAGGCTGGTTATAAAACAATTAATCAAAATTTTTTCGATACCGTTACATTTGAACTTCCTTCGGGAATAGTTCAAAATAAAGTTAGAGAGGTTTTAGAAAAAAATGAAATCAATATTCGTTACAATCAAAACGCTACAATATCAATTTCAATAGATGAAACTGTTTCTGTTAGTGAATTAAATTTATTAGTAAGTATTCTTACTAAACTATCGGGTTCTGAAACAATTGCTGAAATCAATCTTGTTAAGCCCAAAACTTTTGCCCGAACATCTCAATTTTTAACAAAAAAAATATTTAGCTCTTATCATTCCGAAACTGAAATGATGCGCTACATAAAGCGTTTGGAGAACAAAGATTTATCTTTAACACATTCCATGATTTCATTGGGTTCTTGTACCATGAAATTAAATGCTGCAAGCGAGTTATATCCTATTACAATGCCTGAATGGGCTGGCCTTCATCCTTTTGTTCCAATAAACCAGGCTGCAGGTTATAGTCAAATGATTGAGGAACTAAACCGTGATTTATCTGATATTACAGGTTTTGCAGCTATGTCTTTTCAACCTAATTCTGGAGCTCAAGGAGAATATGCTGGATTAATGGTTATTCGTCAGTATCACATTTCAAGAGGAGATGGACATAGAAATGTGGCCTTAATTCCATCCTCTGCTCATGGAACAAATCCGGCATCAGCTGCTATGGCCGGAATGAAAATAATTGTTGTTAAATGCGATAGTTTGGGGAATATCGACATTGAAGATCTAAGACTCAAAGCCGAACAACATAAAAACGATTTGTCTTGTTTGATGGTAACCTATCCTTCTACTCACGGCGTGTTTGAGGAATCTATTATTGATATTACCAATATAATTCATGACAATGGAGGTTTAGTTTATATGGACGGAGCCAATATGAATGCTCAGGTGGGTTTAACCAGTCCGGGTAATATTGGCGCTGATGTTTGTCACTTAAACTTACATAAAACCTTTGCAATTCCACATGGTGGGGGAGGACCCGGCATGGGGCCAATTGGAGTAGCTAAACATTTGGTACCTTTCTTGCCTTCTCATACACAAATTCCGGTAGGTGGAGATCAGGGTATTCACGCAGTTTCTGCAGCACCCTATGGCAGTGCCCTAATTTTATTAATATCGTATGGGTATATTAAGATGCTGGGTGCAGATGGATTAAAAGCTTCAACTGAGTATGCAATATTAAATGCAAACTACTTAAAAGAAATTTTAAAAGATCATTTTAAAATTCTATATGTAGGTAAAAACGGACGTGTTGCTCACGAAATGATTTTAGATTGTTCTGAATATAAACGTACCACAGGTGTTGAAGTTGCTGATATTGCAAAGCGTTTAATGGATTACGGATTCCATGCGCCAACCGTTGCATTCCCGGTTGTGGACACTTTAATGATTGAGCCTACTGAAAGTGAATCGCTTGAAGAATTAGATAAATTTGCTCATGCAATGATCTCAATTCGTAACGAAATAAGAGAAATTGAAGAAGGGCGTGCAGATAAAACTGATAATGTAATTAAAAATGCTCCTCATACCGCTAAGTCTGTTATTGCTGGTGATTGGAATAAACCATACAGCAGAGAGAAGGCAGTTTATCCGTTACCTTACATCGCAGAAACCAAGTTTTGGCCATCTGTAGGAAGAATTGATAATGCTTACGGAGATCGTAACTTAATTTGTACTTGTCCTGATGTTGCAAGCTACGAGCAAGAAGCAGAGTTGGTATAAACAATTTTGATCAGTAATTATAATGAGGGAACTCAACGAGTTCCCTTTTTTATTTAAGAATAATGGTAATGTGGCAAAAAATAGTTGGTGGATTTTCAAATTAAAAACACTAATATGGAGCCGTAAACCTGAAGAGGAAGCGAGCTCTGCTGGAGAGCAACT
>JBIICS010000083.1:0-12656 GCA_044238735.1 Bacteroidia bacterium | reverse complement strand
CCGAGCATGGTCTTACTTTTCCTACCAAAGATATTTTTGTTAAAGCGGCCTGTCACCTTGCAAGAGGGGGTACACTAGAAATTTTGGGGAAAGAAATAGAAAGTATTAAGCAAGTTAATTTAGGAATACCGGCAACCGAAGAAAATACTATTGTGGGTAAAATTATTTATGTTGATAATTACGAAAATGTGATTTGCAATATAAACGAATCTACGTTTAAACGAATATCTAAAGGCAGGCCTTTTAGCATATACAAAGGTGGAACTGAATACCAGGTAAATACAATAAGCAAAAGTTATAACGATCAAGATCCGGGCGATATTGTGGTTTTATTTAATGAAATGGGTTATTTAGAAATTGCTATTAATAAAGGCAATGCCTGTAGTTTGTTAAATTTAAAAATCGGCGATCAGATTAGAATTTATTTTGATAGTAAATAACAAATCGTTTTACGATTCTAGGTTTTAATTTAGATTCATGTTCATCGCACTGAACTTTAAACCATTTTTTAAGAAACCGAAAATTATTTATTATTAATCAATAATCCAGGTATTGCTGAAACATAACTTGCATATATGCTTTCATGTTTAATAAATCTTCCCTCTCTAAAATTGAATCATTAATATTGCTTAACTCGTATTTATTAGCTGAATAGTTATACGAAAAGAAATTACGATCTGTTACCCATCCTCCCCCCCTCGGGAATGAATAAAAAGCAAAATTAGGATAATATGGATTCATGATGTTTTTACTCCACGTGAATTCATTATATGGCATTTTTAGCTGCGCTAAAAGGCTTGCTGCCAAATCTGTTTGTGAAACTACCTTTTTAATATTTGTCCCTCTATATTCTTCTTTTATAACATCTCCATAAAACAAGAAAGGAATATGACGATTTAAGGCATCGTGATAATCGTACCAACGATGAGTCATATGACTATGATCGGCAACAAAAACAAAAAGGGTTTTCTTAAACCATTCCTTTTTTTGATTTCGTTGAAAAAAAACTTTTAAGCTACTATCTGCGTATATCATAGAATTACTGTATGCATCCATTTCACTGCCCCATTTTCTGCCGGGCGATCTGGGTATATCGTAGGGAGCATGGGTGCTGCCGGTAAAAAAACTTGTAAAAAAGGGTTGAGGCTGTTTAGGAATATCTTTTTCAAGTAATTGATACATATACTCATCATGAACTCCCAATCGTCCTTGTGGAAAAACATCTTCCAAATCTTTTACATCTACCAAGGTATCCATTTGATTGTATACCATATAACTTTCTATGTTAGCATAACTTAATTGTCCGCCAAAATAATACGAACAATAATAGTGATTAGTTTTAAACTTTGAAGTAATAGAGGGCAATTTGGAAAACTTATCTGGCTGCTCGATAATTGAAGTTAAACTTTGGGCCGGAAAAGCACTAAAGATTGCCGCCATCCCTTGATCAGAGCGATTACCAGAGGCATAACAGTGCTCAAAATTAATACCCTTATTTGCTAAACTATTAAAAAAAGGGGTTATAGAGCTATCACCATTGCATGCGCCTACAACATCTCCTGCCCATCCTTCCATAATAATAAACATTACATTAGGTCGCGTATTCTTTAAAAAATAAATGCAGGTATCTTTAACCGGAGTATGCAATTTATTAACTCGTGATATTGCCTCCTCAGAATTTAAAACTGCATAAATATTTCTACTGCTTACTTTTTTGTTTTGTAAAATGCTGTGTATAGCATTCCATGGAGTATTGGTAGCGGCTAAATTTAACACATTGTGTTTGCAATAAAAACTGGAACTCTGATTAATAGGGATTTGTTGTAACCCCCCTCTTAACCCCACCACCAAAAAAACAGCACCTGTAACTAAAATTAATAGACTTAAAACAAGGTTTTTAACATTTGAATTAAAAGGCTTCTTAATATTATTAGGAATTATCTTATATGTAAACCATCCGAAAAATGTAGTTTTAATTAAAACCACTATAAAGAAAAAAATTGCAAAAATGGAAGATGCACTTTTTATTACTTCTGATGGATTAGCCAGGTAAGTAAATGCTTTAAAATTTAGTTTACAGCCCCACTCCTGATATAAAGCCAATTCGGCAGTAGAAAGGGAAAAATAAACAAGTATAAGAAGAATGAAAAAAACAAGTGTGAATGTTTTTAAGAATGATTTTTTAATGTTTAACTGGACTACAAATAATAACAATGGAACTAAAAGTGAATAGCTTACCATAGCCCAGTTTAGTTTAAAAGCTCTTGGAAAAGACTGTACAATTAGGTAAGTACTAATTCCTTTTAATTGTCTGAAATTATATAGAAGGAAAATGATTTGTTGAAGATAAAATATACTCAACAATACAATAATTAAAGACCCAAAGTACTTAATACTATTTTTCATTACTATAATTAACAGCCTTAAATTAGGCTTAATTATTTAATAATTTTAACATCCCGTTAGAAACCTCAAAATCACCCCTATTACTTTTACTTTTCTTACCAAATAATTAATATTTTTAAAGTCTAAATTTAACCAAAAATGAGTCGTATACTATCCGTATTTTTTATTCTGTTTTTTTATTCATCATTTGCTCAAGTAAAACAAATAACCCTTAAAGATATTTGGGGATCTGCCAAATTTTCTGCTAAAACCATAAGTGGTTTTAATAGCTTAAATAACGGAACCGAGTATACCCTAATAGATGCTGATAAAAATGGTTCCCTGCTTGAAAAATATGATTATAAAACTGGAAATAAACTAGAGACAATCCTAAATACTGGTAATTTTAAACCAAGCGACTACGCGGAACCTTTTTTTATTGAAGAATATACGTTTAGCAAAGATGAAAGTAAGCTGCTTTTAGCAGTTGCCTCGGAGGCCATTTATCGTCATTCTTATAAGTCGAGCTATTTTATATTCGATATAAAAAACAAGTCTTATCAGGAATTAGTAAAAGGCGAAAAACAACAATTGGCTCAATTTTCCCCGCAGGGCGATAAAGTAGCATACGTTCAGGACAATAATATTTTTATCAAGAATTTATCAAATAACGAAATAATTCAAATTACTAAAGACGGGAAAAGAAATGAAATAATAAATGGTGCACCCGACTGGGTTTACGAGGAAGAATTCAGTTTTAGTAAGGCCTGGCATTGGAACGAAGACGGCACTCAAATTGCTTTTATGAAATTTGATGAATCAAAAGTTAAGGAGTATAATATGCCTACCTACGGATCGTTATACCCGGATGAATATCGCTATAAGTACCCTAAAGCGGGTGAAGAGAATTCTACTGTTAGTGTTTGTATTTATAATACTTTAACTAAATCTACAACAAAGGTAGATGTTGGTTCGGAAAACAATCAGTACATCCCAAGAATACAATGGACCAAAGACCCCAACGTAATTTTCGTGGCCAAACTGAATCGTTTACAAAATAAATTAGATGTAATTAAATTTAATTCGAAAACAAACCAAAGCTCTTTAATTTATACCGAAAGTAGCAATACTTATATAGATATTCATGAAGGTATGGGCGACCTTTTTTACTTTACACCCGATAATAAATATTATTATTATATGAGCGATAAAGATGGGTTTAATCACCTCTATAAATTTGATATCAATGGTAAACAATTGCTTCAGGTAACCAAAGGTAATTGGGAAATTATGGAATTCTACGGCATAGACGAAAAAGGATTAAAAGCCTATTATCAGTCAACCGAAACTGGTGTTACGAACAGAAGTATTTATAGTATTAAAACCGACGGAAAAGATAAAAAAGCAATAAGCCCCATAAGCGGCTCTTCAAATGCGCAGTTTAGTAATGGATATAAATATTTCATAAATACCTATTCAAGCGCTAATAATCCGGCTATTATTTCACTGCACACTATTGATGGTAATTTAGTTAGAACTTTAGAAGACAATAAAGAACTCGTGTCTACTCTTAAGGAATATGATTTATCTAAAAAAGAGTTTTTTACTTTTAAAAGCGGGCAAGGAATTGAACTTAATGGCTGGATGATTAAACCTAACGGATTTGATCCAAATAAAAAATACCCTGTATTTATGACTTTTTATGGTGGTCCGGGCCGAAATATGGTAACCAACGAATGGGGAAACCGAGATTACCTTTGGCATTTAATGCTAGCTCAAAAAGGATATTTGGTGGTATGCGTTGATAACAGAGGAACAATGGGAAGGGGTGCCGAATTTAAAAAATCGACCTACAAACAATTGGGTAAGCTTGAATTAGAAGATCAGATGGAGACAGCTAAATATTTAGGAACCCTCAGTTTTGTTGATCCCAGTCGCATAGGATGTGAGGGATGGAGCTTTGGCGGTTATCTTTCCTCTCTTTGCATAACCAAGGCAAACGATTTATTTAAAATGGCCATAGCGGTTGCTCCTGTTACCAATTGGCGCTATTACGACACAATTTATACGGAGCGATTTTTACAAACACCACAGGAAAATGCAAGTGGATATGACGAGAACTCTCCCATCAATTTTGTAAAAAAATTAAAAGGAAAATATTTATTAATACACGGTACAGCCGACGATAACGTCCATTTTCAGAACAGTATTGAAATGTCTGCAGCGCTTATAAAACATAATATTCCTTTTGATGTTGCGTATTATCCAGATAAAAATCACGGTATTTATGGGGGTTCTACACGTTTACATCTTTTCACTAAAATGACAGATTATATCATAAACAATTTATGATATTCTCCTTTAGAATTTCAAAAGCGCAATCATGCAACATGGTTGCGCTTTTTGGTTATCTTTGCATCTCAATTAATAAATGATCTTTCAAAGAAATAGGTGTTACTTGGGTGCTGCTAATAGAACACATAATTATTGTAGGTGTTTAACTAACCTTAAAATTTAAAAGTTGAACCAGGCTATATATGTTGTGAAAAAATTAAACCACCCATTGGTTATGGGTTCAATAATAATGTTCCTTAAAAAAATACTCTTACTGTTTTTACTATTAGGCAATCTAAACGCATTCTCTCAAAATAATTGCAATATACGGCTACTGGGTAAAGTAACGGACGATCACAACCAAGAGGCTTTAAGCTTTGCCAAAATATGGGTGCAAAATTCTGATCATAACCGAGGAACCGAAGCCGATAAAGATGGTTTTTTTCAATTGGAAAATTTATGTTTGGGAGATATTAAAATAAGAATTGAACATTTAGATTGCGAACCAACTGTCTTTGTAATTTCAGTAAATGCTGATACCATTATAAACTTTAAGTTAGAGCATCACAATCATCTTTTAAATGCAATTGAAGTAACTGAAACACGTTCTGAAATTCCCACCACTCAAAATAGTCAGAAAATAACCGGATACGAACTTTTGCAAACACGCGGCATGAATTTAGGCGAGAGTTTGAAAAAAATTCCCGGAATAACTACATTAAATACAGGCTCTTCAATATCCAAGCCCATGATTCATGGGTTACACAGCAATCGTGTTTTAATTATGAATAATGGCATTCGTCAGGAAAGTCAGCAATGGGGAAACGAGCACGCACCGGAAATAGATCCCTTTTTAGCCGGAGAATTAGTTGTAGTTAAAGGTGCTATGGGGGTTAGGTACGGATCAGACGCATTAGGAGGCGTTATATTGGTTAATCCCAAACCCTTGCCCGATAGTGGTTTAATAAATGGTGAGTTAAACTTAGTCGGAAATTCTAACGGAAAACAAGGAATAACATCGGGAATGATTGATGGAAAAATAAACAAGCTTTTGGGGTTGCAGTATCGCATTCAGGGAACTTTTAAAAAAGGAGGCAATATGCAAACACCCGATTATGTAATGGATAATACAGGTGTTGAAGAAAGGAATTTTTCTTACCATTTTATACTCAATAAACCCTGGTTTAAAACAGAATTATTTTATAGTCAGTTTAACACTAAAATCGGCATTTTTAAAGGAGCGCATATTGGTAATTTAACCGACTTAAATAATACACTAAAAGGGATTAATAAACCACTTGATGTGCCCTTTAGTTATGAAATAACGAGACCAAATCAACAAATTAATCATGAATTAGTTAAGGCAAAAACCACACTAAATATTGGACATACAGGAGATATTCAACTAACCTATGGCAGGCAATACAATAACCGAAGCGAATTCGATCTAGTCCTGAAATCTAAAGAAACGATAAAACCAGAGCTTAATTTTGAGATTACAACACATACCGCTGAGATTGTATTCGATCATCATTTTGATATTGGATTAATTGGACAAGCAGGAATTTTCGGACTCTATCAATTTAACACCTATGAAGGAAGATACTTCATTCCAAATTTTAAAAATCAAAATATCGCAGGATTTATTACTGAACGTTATATTAAAAAAAGATATTCGATAGAAGCGGGAATACGATACGATTATAAGAAAAGTAATGTGTTCTTTTACAAAAACAACAACTTACAATCACCTGAATATCTGTTTTCCAATCTGTCCTACAACCTATCAGGTCATTACACCGGTTATAAAAATACCGAAATAACATTGGCTTTTGCGAGCGCATGGAGGGCGCCGGGAATTAACGAGTTATTTAGTAACGGCGTTCACCATGGAGCGGCAAGCTTTGAAATAGGAAATCCGAATTTAAAAACCGAACAGGGATATACCACAACATTGGGTTTACAGTTTAATTTTAATAAACTGAAATTACTAAATGAAAGTTACTACAACTATTTTAATAATTTTATATATCTGAACCCAACCTTACAACCGATCATCACCATTAGAGGTTCGTTCCCTACTTTTGAGTTTACGCAAGCTAAAGCACTTATTACCGGGAATGATTTATCAGCAACCTATTTCATTCTAAATAACCTGAGCTTTACAGAAAAAATATCAATTATATACGGGCAAAATTTAAGCAACAATACGCCACTATACTATATCCCCTCTTCCAGGTTAAACACTGGACTAAACTTTGAAAAAGAACTTAAAAATATCCATCCTTTCATTTCCATTGAGAGCATGTTGGTTTTAGAGCAAAAAAGATATACCGCTAATACAGACTATGCTCCCCCCCCTCCCACATACCATTTATTAAATTTTGAAATTGGAACAAAAAAAATTTGGAAATGCAACGATGTTGCAGTTATATTTGCAGTACAAAATTGCTTAAATGTAAAATACAGAGATTATACAAATCGTTTTCGATATTTTACGGATGAAGCAGGGATAAATTTTAACTTAAAATTAAATTACAAATTCTAATGAAAAAAAAATTAAACTATCTACTTATTGGTTGTAGCCTAATTAGTATTATCATGGTTGGATGTAAAAAGGATGATGATTTAGTGGAGATCCCTCAACCTATCCTTAACGAGCCCGAAAACATTACTACTGTAAAAGTTATATTTACTCCAAGCACAGGTGGGTCACCCATTACTTTTCAATATAAAGATGCTGATGGCGATGGAGGCAATGCTCCGATTCAAGATACCATAAAACTAAATTCTAATACTGTTTATAACGTAGGGCTTGAATTTTGGGATGACTCAAAATCTCCGGCGGTAAATTTAACCACTCAAATTCAGGAAGAAAAGGATGATCATTTAGTAGGTTTCACTCATACAAACGTTAATATAATAACAGAAATTTTAGATAAAGATTCTAAAAATTTAAATATTGGTCTTTCATCTAAATGGACCACGTCTAATGCTTCTAACGGATCTTCTAAAATTGTTTTGAAACATCAACCAGGGGTTAAAGACGGATCAATAGACAAAGGTGAAACCGATGTTGAAGTAACCTTTATAAGCAAAGTTCAATAATTACACTTTTTAATTAAATTTATATTATGAAAAAACAACTTTTCTATTTAACTGCAATTATTTTAATAGCCGGTGCTTGTAATAAGGTAAAACGAAGCACTCATAAATTAGAAGGAACCTGGAAAGCAGAAGTTTTTACAATTAACGGAGCGGCGGAAACAGAACTCCCCTCTTTTTCATTCGACGACTGTGATGCTTATGATGAAGTATGCGAGGGTGAACTCTTTAATGATGAAGATGGTCATGCTGATTTTGCCTGGCAGTTTCGTGAAAAAGGGAAAGTATTTGAATATTCAAACCAAGCTTCAATGGATGGCCATAGCCACGCTGCAGGAACTGCCCATGCCGAAGAAGAGGCGGTAATGCTCTCTCAGGAATTAAGTGGTGTTTATGAGGTTATAGAGCAAGACAAAAAACACTTTAAAATTAAAAGTTCTTCAACTTTAGGCTATAACGGTCAGGAGGTTGTGATAGAGCTCCATAAAACAGGCGATAGTCATAGTCATTAAATTATAATTAGTTTTAAGGTTAAGGTTTTAAGTCTTGAAATAAAATCCACTAATTAGTGGTGGAACGTTATAGTTAACAAATAATATGTTGAGTTATAAACTATTGTCTAAATTTAATTTAATTATCTTTTTGGGGGCATAAGAGTATCCGATTCAACATTAAGAATAAATTGAAAGCAAATACAAATTAACTATTCAGACCTATAAAGAATCTTAGCATCGATTCTTTTTTTAACCCAATTCCAATAAATACAAGCTGATTACCTACGAAGTCAAATAATTGTTCAATTTCATTAGTTTCTATGTATAGTCCGGTTGAATTTACAGAATAAAACTTTCCACTTAAATCTTTAATAATCCCTTTTATTCTAAACACCTGGTGAGAATACAATTGAAGTATCATTTTTAAAATGGATAAAACCTTTTTTATATCGCAGTTGTTTGGCAATGATATTGAAACATTATTTAAACCACTGGTATGTTCATTATTTATGCTAGAAACTAATTCATGTGAATAAAGGTGGGTGTTTGACTTCAATTCATTCCAATTTACTTCCCCATTATTTGAAAATAATAGCTGTGCATAAGGTTGAACTTTTCGAATAAAATTATAAGCCTCTTGCTTTTTAATTTGTTCACATTTCTCCGATTTATTAATAATTATGGTGGTTGCTGAAGCAATTTGTTTTCCAAACTCAAGTGTTTGTTTATTTCTTTGCTCGTAATTTTCCAGATCAACTACAGAAATGACATGCTCAACAAAAAAAAACTCCTTAATTTTAGGATTAGACAAAAGATCTAACACCACCAGTGGATTTGCCACACCACTGGTTTCAATAAATAAATGATCGGGTTTGGTTGAAGTTTTAATTAACTGAAACAAAACATCCCACAACTCCTGATCCAACGAACAACAAAGACATCCATTGGTTAATTCAAAAAGCCGATCGTATTTCTTATCAACCAAATGGGCATCAACATTTGCATTACCAAATTCATTTTCAATAACTACATTTTTAAAGCGGGACAGTTGCTTTAAAAAAGAGTTTAAGAGGGTTGTTTTTCCCGAACCTAAAAAGCCGGTTAAAACATAAATCTTTATCATTTCGTAAATTTAAATTTAAATAGGCCAATTATCGGGAATTTCTGTATTTAAATTCAGTATTTTTAACTCTTCATCACTACACAAACAATCGTCAAGCTCCTTTCTTATTTTGGCTTCATTTAAGTCCTGACCTATTATTACAATTTCATTCATTCTATCACCAAAATCTTTATTCCATTTCCCTTCAATTTCGGGTCTGTTTTGCACATAACTAGAATACTGCATTCTATCTCCATATTTCATACTGGCCCACCAAACACCTGCCACTTCTGCTTTTAAAGATCCTCCAGCCTGACTCCAATTAATGGCTTTCCCCGGTCGTGAGTTAATCCAAAACATTCCCTTACTTCTGATTATATTGGTGGGAAATTTTAGCTCCACATAATCCAAATAACGTTGAGCGTTAAAGGGCTTTCTAGAACTATATACAAATGAACTTATACCATAACTCTCCGTTTCTGGCACATGTTTTTTGTTCTTTTCTTCAATCCATAAAGGAGAAGATTCCCAATCTGTTTGGCTATATAGATGAGTGTTTAAAATCTTTTTAAGATCTATTTTAGAATGATTGGTATCGAAAATTAATGCACTAGGATTAAGTTTTTTAATAAGATTTCTTAATAATCCCAAATCTTCAACCGAAACGAGATCTATTTTATTAAGTAAAATAATATTGGCAAATTCTATTTGCTCTGTAATTAAATTAACAATTGGTCTTTGATCGGTACTATCCGAATTTAAACCACGATCGAAAACAGTTTCATTTGTTGAATAATCCTTTAAAAAATTAAAGGAATCAACCACAGTTACCATGCTATCGATATAACTATAAGCGCCTAAATTTATCCCTTTTTCATCATCTATAAATTCCCATGTTTGAGCAACTGGTAATGGTTCGCTAATGCCCGTACTTTCTATAATCAAATAATCAAAACGCTTTTCCAATGAAATTCGCTCCACCTCCACCACTAAGTCATCCCTAAGTGTACAACAAATACAACCATTACTAAGTTCAACTAATTTTTCCTCAGTTCTAGATAACGATGTTCCTTCACTTATTAATTTAGCATCAATATTAACTTCGGACATATCGTTTACAATAACAGCAAGTTTTAATCCCTCTCTGTTATTAATCAAATGATTTAATAAGGTAGTTTTACCACTACCTAAAAAACCGCTTAAAATGGTTACAGGTAATTTATTTTTCATATATACTTTTATTTAAAATTTGGTGAATTAAAAAGAAAATAAAAACTATTGAGTAAAGCACCGGCATAAAGACATGCCAAAACGAAAAACACCAAATAATGGCAGTAAAGGCTAAACAAAATGTATTTAAATTAAGACTTACCAAGTTCTTATTTAAAACCACATCAAACAAGAAATGGCCTAGGATTGCAAAAGGAATTACCAAGCACAGAAAACATGAAGCGATTGTATAATAATGCGAAAACACATTAGAAGGATGCAGATTAAAATGAATTAGATACAAAACGAAATAAGCTGAACTAAATATTTTCTTTGCCATAGGATATTTAAATAATTAATAACGCAACAATGTTGCAAAAATAGATCAAATTAATCGTTTGAAAAAATAATTTTGCAACATTGTTGCGTTTTATTATATTTGCATATCAATTTTTAGTGCTTGGTTGTCTAATGTTGATTAATTATTAACCCATTTTTATAAATAAAAATGGGTTAATTTTTATTCAAAAGTTTAGAAAACAAAAAAGATTAAGAAATCCTTCCTTAATTAAATGGCTTCAAAAAGCACCTTAGTATCTTTTTTTTAAAAGAAAATGAATAAATGCAATTGGAAATACAATAACAGTTAGGGTATATCCATTTATCGAATTTGAAGATGAAATATACGTTGTAATGCATAGAAACCAAATCAACATAAAACTTAATAAAGGAAGATCCGGTTACCCCGAACAAAAAGTATTCATCAATTGAAATTTGTTTAGTATAGCATCTCTATTGAAGCCCTGAAAAACTAAGCAGATTAATCAAAATCATTTAATTATAGTTGTTAACAAATGGTATATATCATTCAAATACAACAGGTTAAGTAGAAAAAAACTTTTTAATTATTTTTTAAAACAGCAGAAAATAGTGCTACCTTTGCACACGGAAAAAATCTATAAATAATATACATTAATTTTTCACATGTCAACAAACACAGGTAGAATTATTCAGGTAATTGGTCCGGTTATCGACGTTGCTTTTGATGCAGCGGGTTCTAAGCTTCCAAAAATTATGGATGCTTTATCAGTAACCAAAGAAAATGGGCAAAAGGTTATTTTAGAATGTCAGCAGCACATTGGAGAAGATTCTGTTAGAACTATCGCAATGGATTCTAGCGATGGATTGCGCAGAGGTATGGAGGTTAGCGATTTGGGTGCCCCTATTACTATGCCTACCGGCGATAAAATTAAAGGTCGCTTGTTTAATGTTGTGGGTGAAGCTATTGATGGTATTAATACTATTGACAATAAAGGCGGATATCCAATCCACCGTCAGCCCCCTCGTTTCGAAGATCTATCTACTTCAACGGAGGTGTTATTTACCGGTATTAAGGTAATTGATTTGATTGAACCTTATGCGAAAGGTGGTAAAATTGGTTTATTCGGTGGTGCTGGTGTAGGTAAAACTGTATTAATTATGGAATTGGTAAATAATATTGCCAAAGCTTATTCTGGTTTATCTGTGTTTGCTGGTGTTGGGGAGCGTACCCGCGAAGGAAACGACTTACTTCGTGAGTTTATCGAATCTGACGTTATTAAATACGGTGATGATTTTAAACACTCGATGGAAAAAGGCGGATGGGATCTATCTAAAGTAGATTCTAAAGCATTGGAAGAGTCTAAAGCCACATTAGTATTCGGACAGATGAATGAGCCTCCTGGAGCACGTGCTCGCGTTGCTTTATCGGGTTTAACTATGGCTGAATATTTCCGCGATGGTGATGGAACCGGTCAAGGAAAAGATATTTTGTTTTTCGTAGATAACATTTTCCGTTTTACTCAGGCAGGTGCAGAGGTTTCTGCGCTACTAGGTCGTATGCCTTCAGCAGTAGGTTATCAACCTACTCTTTCAACCGAAATGGGTATCATGCAAGAGCGCATTACTTCAACTAAAAAAGGTTCTATTACTTCTGTTCAGGCCGTTTACGTTCCAGCAGATGATTTAACCGATCCGGCTCCTGCTAC
>JBIICS010000082.1:0-12763 GCA_044238735.1 Bacteroidia bacterium | reverse complement strand
GCTTCCTCCTGGTATTGGCGGGTTCTGTCTCCATCTTCGTCTGTTACCGATGAAGCCGTTTCAAATAAATTAAGTTGTTGTAAATAGTCTAAGTAATATGCAGGGTCTTCAGGTAATTCCGGTACCGTAACTTCCGGTAAATTATCTCTTACAATCTTTCTTTCAGCAGGATTATCATCAATAAAAACTAAAGAATCAAATCCAATATTTAATACTTGCTGAATATATCTAATGTTATCCGCTTTATTATTCCAGTTGGCAACAAATACAGCGATATCCTCTAACCGCAAAACCATTTCAGGATGTTTTTCAAATGGTTCTTTAGCATTATTTTCGTCGTTTTTGCTACAAACAGCAAGTATAATCCCTCTTTCTTTTAATTCTTTTGCCCACTTTTGCAGGCGAGTAAAAGCTTCTCCAATTCCTAAATGCCCAATTTGAATACCTTCCATGCCGTCATCACCAATTACACCGCCCCACAAGGTATTGTCTAAATCCATTATCAGACATTTTTTTATTTTGCCATTTATTGCTTTTATAATGTCTATGGTGTTTTTTGCAACTACGGGTAAAAAGTCTAATGTATAAATCATGCTGCTATTGGCGTGCATGGAAGGGGAGTGGGCAGTGTTTAATCCAAATCGATTATTTAGAAGGGCCAGGTCGTTAATGAAAAAATTCTTATATCTACCGGCTAAATTCATTAACTCATAATTGAGTTTACGCAATTGGTAAATAAAAGACTGGTCGGTTTTATTAGCATAATTGCCAAAAATATTTTCGTCAATTTCTGGAAAGTTACAGAATAGAATATTGGCCTTTAAACCTGAATTAAGATTTTCAATATAGTTAAATACTAAATCCAATTGTTTTTGAGCAAATAAGTGACGTTCGGATTTTGGGGTTTTATAAAATTTTCCTAAAAGTTTTTGTGTGCTTTGGAATATTAAAACAAATCGAGGGTTGGTTTCATATAATTCAGATCCCTGATGAAGAATTTCCAAATCAATCTGATTGTATTCGGCTTCGTAAATATCAAGATTATACCCTTCGTTTACGGCATATCCTTTTAAGGCAACGTTAAGTAATTGGGTTGGATTATCGCCTAATAAAGCAACTTTCAAAACCGGAAGAGTTGAAGAGTCCTTTTTTAAATTCTTTTTTAAAGCAGATAAGTCCAGATACATAATTTAAGCCTTTTTCAAAAGCTCACAAAGATAAAAAATAATGCCTTTTTATGGCTTATTTTAAATGCACAAAACCATGAAAAACACAAGTTTAAGCGGTTATTTATTCGTATTTTTGCACCCGATTATGAAAATGAAATTATTACGTAAAATTGCCCGAAGTGTGGTTCCGAATATTGTGTTGGAGCAGCCCGGCTATTTTTATGGCTTCGATAATGCTAAGATTAAAGCTTTACACAATAAATTTAAGGGAAAACGGGTATTTATATTGGGTAACGGCCCTAGCTTAAATCTATTGGACTTATCTAAACTTGAAAACGAGTATAGTTTTGCCGTAAATGGTATTTTTTATAAAACCAAGGAAATGGGTTATAAACCTACATTTTATGTGGTAGAAGACCGTCATGTTATGGCCGATAACATTGTGGAAATAAACAAATATGATTGTGAATATAAGTTTTTTCCAAGTTTGTATAAGCCCAAAGTAACCAATAAAAAGAATGTTTACTTTTTTAACATGGATGTTGGTTTTTATATAGAGAAGAGTAAATATTTTGAAAAATCAAGGTTTTCGGATGATTGTTCTAAGGCAATTTACTGCGGACAATCTGTAACCATGATTAATCTTCAGCTGGCCTTCTATCTGGGTTTTTCTGAAGTTTATTTATTAGGTATGGATTTTAATTATACTATTCCTGATTCTGCAAAATTGCTAAAAGGAGCGGTTATTGAAAGTACAGAAGATGATCCAAACCATTTTCATCCCGATTATTTTGGAAAAGGAAAGAAGTGGCACGACCCTAAACTTCATAATGTATTGCAATCGTATCAACTAATTAAAAAAATGTATGAAGCGGATGGCAGAAAAATATATAATTCTACTGCAGGTGGCAAGTTGGAAGAGTTTGAAAGGGTAGAGTATAATTCGTTATTTAAAAAGTGATTTTGTCACCCTGAGCTTGTCGAAGGGTAGACAATTTGGAAATTGAAATTAGAAATTAAAAAGGCTTCGATTCCTCAGCCTGACAAAGATTAAATGAAAACAAAAACCATAAAAAAAAATAAAGTAAACGTTGTTACGCTCGGATGCTCAAAAAATTTGGCAGACAGCGAAGATTTAATGACACAACTAAAAGCTAATAAATTTGATGTTGAACATGAAAGCACAACGGATGATTTTTCAATTGTAATCATAAATACATGTGGCTTTATTGAGAATGCTAAGCAGGAATCTATTGATACCATTCTTAGATATGTGGATGCCAAACAGGAAGGTGCAGTAGATAAAGTTTATGTTACAGGTTGTTTAAGTGAGCGTTATAAAGGAGATTTAGAAAAAGAAATTCCCGAAGTAGATGCCTATTTCGGAACTCGCGATTTGCCCCGTTTACTTAAAACGTTGAAAGCAGATTATAAACATGAATTGGTGGGCGAGCGATTGCTTACTACCCCTAATCATTATGCTTATTTTAAGATAAGTGAAGGTTGTGATCGTCCTTGTACTTTTTGTGCGATACCACTTATGCGTGGCGGACATGTATCGGTGCCAATGGAGGATTTGGTTTTAAGAGCTAAAAACCTTGCCAAAAACGGAACTAAAGAATTGCTTGTAATTGCTCAGGACTCTACCTATTATGGACTGGATTTGTATAAGAAAAGAGCTTTAGCAGAATTGCTTGAAAAGCTCTCAGATGTTGATGGTATTGATTGGATTCGTTTGCATTACGCTTTTCCGAGCGGTTTCCCAATGGACGTATTGGATGTAATGAAAAACAAATCCAATATTTGTAATTATTTGGACATGCCTTTGCAACACATTAGTGATAGCATGTTAAAAAGCATGAAACGTGGTACCACTAAGCAAAAAACGATTGATTTAGTTAATTCTATTCGCGATAAAATGCCTGATATTGCTATCCGCACAACGTTAATAGCTGGATATCCGGGTGAAACCGAAAAAGATCATGAAGAAATGTTGAAATGGGTGGAAGAAACTAAATTCGATCGTTTAGGAATTTTCACATACTCACACGAAGACAATACGGAGGCCTATAAGCTTGAAGATAATGTTCCAGCTCTTATTAAGCAGGAGAGAGCTAATGCGGTGATGGAATTGCAAATGGGAATTTCTCTTGAGCTAAATCAACGCCGCATAAACGAACAATATAAAGTTTTAATAGATCGAAAAGATGGTGATTATTACATGGGAAGAACTCAATACGATTCTCCCGAGGTTGATAATGAAGTGTTAATTAAGGCCAATAACTTCACCCATCTGCGTATTGGTGATTTTGTTAATGTAAAAATTACAAGTGCCGAAGAATATGATTTGTATGCGGAATTACTTAGTTTATAGTTTTCAGTTTATAGTTTTGAGTTTATAGTTTTTAGTTTTGAATTTGAGTTAGCCTCCTATAATTAAAAGTTGAAAGTTGAAAGATGCATCGGTTAAGTTTCTAACTAACTACTAACCACTAACTACTTTCTAAAGTTTTAAATAAATCATAAAAATTCGTTTTAATAAAAAAGATTTGATAATGCACAATTCCAAAATAAATTTACCGGCTAATTTTAATAATCTGCCTAATTTGCTGGTAGATTATTTAAAAGGGGAGGAGAAGGTAAGTGAATTTGTGCATTTTTTTAATTCTCCGAAAGACTGGGATAATATGGTTTCAACTAAAGCGTTTTCTGAAGAAAAAAGAAAAAGTTTAGTTCAAAATTTAAACGAACAATATAGTCGATTTAATATTCATGAAGCTGTTAAGCAAAATATTGAATTATTAAATCAGCCCAATGCCTATACCGTTACAACGGGTCACCAGCTTTGTTTGTTAACAGGACCTTTGTTTTTTATCTATAAAATTGCTACTACTATAAAACTTGCTCAAGAGTTTAAAAAAAATTATCCCGATAAAAATTTTGTTCCCGTTTATTGGTTAGCATCCGAGGATCATGATTTTGCGGAGATCAATCATGCTTATTTATTTGGTAAGAAAATAACTTGGGAACGCGAGGCAAAAGGTCCGGTTGGACAACTCACATTAGAAACAATCAGTCCTTTTATTGAGAAAGTTAAAGAAATATTAGGCACTTCTGAAAAAGCCGAGTCGTTAAATAACCTAATATGCAAAGCATATAGTTATAATACTTTGTCAGAAGCTACTCTTTATCTTGTTAATGAGTTATTTGGCAAATACGGTTTAGTTTGTTTAGATGCCAATCATCAAAACTTAAAAAAGGAGTTTGTTCCGGTTCTTGAGAAAGAATTAAGCGAGCAATTTTCAAATTCAGCTGTTACTTTATCAAATGGATTGCTTCTTAAAAAGGGATATCAACCTATTGTAGAAAGTAAGCCTATTAACTTGTTTTATGTTGATGATAATATTAGAGAACGAATTGAATATACTGATCAAAACTTCATAGTAAGAAATACGGATATTAAGTTCACTAAGCACGAGATTATTTCATTAGTTAAATCCAATCCTGAGAAATTTAGTCCGAACGTAATTCTCCGACCCCTTTATCAGGAAACCATTTTGCCCAATTTAGCTTATGTGGGTGGTCCCTCCGAAATTGCCTATTGGATGCAGTTTAAAAAAGTATTTGAAGCAGCTGAATTAAAGATGCCTGTTTTAGTTTATCGTAATTCGTTTTATTTAATTGATAAAATGATGTTTGAGCAATGGAAGGAGATGGGCTTTAATGTTGAGGATTTTAAAAAAGATGAAAAAGAGTTGATTAAACAGTATTTAGATAATCAAAACTTAATCCCAATCTCTTTTGAAAAACATATAAATCAATTGATTAAGGTAATAGAGGATATAAAGAAGGAGGCAGAATTAATTGATAAAACTTTGATTAATTCCATTAATGCTGAAGAGCAAAAATTTAAAAATGCATTACTTAATATCGAATCAAAATTAAATAAAGTAACCAGAAATAAGTTCGATAAACAGCTTAATATAATAAAACGAAATAAAGAAAAACTTTTTCCAGCGGGCGCCCAACAGGAAAGAGTTGAAAATCTGTTTCCATATTTACTTAAATATCCCGATTTTATAGAAATTATTATGCAGAATATTGATTTTAATAGCGCTGATTCTAAATTGTTATGTTTAGAATAAGTCCAATTAAATGAGTTCTAAACCTGATTTTGTTTCTGCTTTATTGTTATTACTTTGATTTAGATTTACTTAACCACATTTCCTAAATTAACTAAAGTGCTGGATATTTTTAATTTATGATTTTCCAGTTCTTTACGGTTAATATCAAAAGTTAACTCATCTTCATCATTTACTGCAAAGCTTATAGATGCGCCTTTATAAGCGCCTCCTTCATTTTCGCTTACCAATAAAATGGATTTTTGTTTTATTATTGAATTAATGTTTTTGAGGGTTGCATATTCTTTAGAGGGGATAAAAATTAAATGGCAATTATCAATTTCCTCAACCGAATTATATTTCTTGAAAACGATATTGCGCCCTTTTAACTTTTTTGATTTTGCTAATGTCTTAAATTCATTATCAATTGGCGAATTACCTATTGTTGCAATTATAAAATCACCTTTACTTTCACTTTCAGGCCATTCTATATATTTCATAAAGTTATATACATACAAAGTATAGGCTTTATAATCTTTTTCTTGAGCATAACCAGTCGACATATTCATACTGGTAAGTATAAATACCAGAAGAATTAGGTTTAATATGAAACGATATGTCTTGTTAAGGTTATTCAATTATTATTTGTAGTTTAAAGTATAATCCAAACGAATAATAAATTCTCTTGATGGACCCGGCAATGGTGCATGACCTCCATCGTATGGCTGAATGAAATTAAGTTTAGAATTTAATGCATCATAAACTCCCAAGCCAACATTAAAACCTTTTATTGGAGTTTGATATCGAATAAAGAAGTTAAGTAAAAGCAGAGGATCCATTTTTTCTTTTATTGAATTTCCGGCAGAATCAATTCCCGAAACAAACCATCTTTTACCAAAATAAGAGGCTGTAGAATTTAGAGATAAGTTTTTATTAATATTAATTCCGGTGTTTAAATTCACTCGATGATTAGCAAATGCTAATAAGGATTTAGATTCTGGGGTTGAATAAACATCAACAGAAGATTTATTTGTTGAAGAATAATACGCATAGTTGAGGTTAAAATATCCCCATTTTTCTTTAAATCGGTATTCCAATTCTATACCCTTAGTTCCGGTGTATCCAAAGTTTGAATAAAAGTCAGTGTTACTGCTGTCTTTAGAGGTATAGTATACAATTGCCTGTGTGGTGCTAATATCATAGGCATTAATTGAGAAAAATGAATTTTTATTTATTTTATAACCGATTTCTGCCTCATAAACGTTGGTGTATTCTGGTTTAATCCCTTTGGAGTCAGCGAAATTAATATTATCAATAGTAGGTGATTTAAATGCTCTACTGAATAAAATTTTGTAATGAAACTTATCGTATTTCTTGGTTAAACCAACCCTGGGAACTAATGCGTTACCAAATTCACTATGACTATCAAATCGGGTTCCGAAAATTAAGTTGATTGGTTGAAGTTTTAATTGACCTTGAAAAAAACCGGCGTAGTTTTGAAAGTTCTTATTGTTACCTCCATTAGAAAAATATCCAGATTTCATTCTATCAATTGCATAATCCTGATAGCATTCAGATCCAAAAACAAAGTTTAATTTCCTGCTCGAATTATAATTTAGAGATACATTCTGAAAAATCCGGGTAGAAGTAACAAAATAAGGCAGGTCAAAATCATAACCATTTGATTTCCATGGACTTTGATTTTTATAATTGACTCTTGCACTTAAATTTAATTTCTTGTTTAAATCCTTTACGTATTTAAGTTCAGAAAAAAGATTGTTAAAGCTAGTTTTTACCGGCCCTTGCTTAATAACTTCGCCATATCCATCTCGTATAATACAATTGTAGTAATCACCAATAGCTCTTAGGCTTAAACCCTTATAGCTAACAGCAATATTGGCAAAAGATGAATTTAAGCTTGAGTTACCGGCCATTGAATAACTGTCTCCGTAATAATCCTTGTAGATTTGATCACTTCGTTGACCTCTGCCCAAAAAACCTGAAAAACTAATTCTTAAATCATTTATTCGCTTACCAGCCGAAATACTTAAGTTTTTCCTACCATAATCTTTTTCCATTTGTCCATAGGTAGTGGTAATATTAATTCCATTAAGATCTTCTGCTTGCTTGGTTATAATATTTATCACTCCGTATTCGGCATAGCCCCCATATATAGCCGAGCCCGGTCCTCTAATTATTTCAATTCTTTTAATGTGTTCCACCGCATATCGGTTTCCAAAAGTTACTGCTCCGGTAACTGTTTCATTTAACTCCTGCCCGTCCAACAACACTAAAACTTTTCCTTCTATAGCCCAGTTTCCGCGCATTCCAATACCAACTACCCCCTCAATATCTACCCCAAAGTTTATGCCGGGTACTAACCTTAAAACATCAATTAAATCACGCGCACCCGAATTTTTAATTTCTTCTTCGGTAATCAACGTTATTACACTGGGAGATTCACGAACATTAAGTGGTTTTTTAGATGCTACAGAGATAAGACTGTTAATTAAAGATTCCATTTCGCTCGGAACACCATGAGCTTTTAATTTTATTAATTCATCTATGCTCATGTCATAAATGTCTAAGCTGTCTTTCTTTAACAGCAATGAATCCGTTTGCGATTTTACAGCAAAAGGGATAAGGAATAGCAGTAATAATATTTTCTTCACCACAGGTCTTAAAAACAATGCTATATTAAGTAAATTATTCATATTTTCGAAACATTATAAATAGAAAAAAATCTCAAAGTTTAATGGTTTATCAGTTGTAAGTTGTGAAATTAAAAAATTATTTAACGGTTAGGGGATTTCCGAAAATTTTCATTGTATTTATTATAATGATTCTTTTCGTTTTCATTAACGCTATATTTAATTTCTATTTACTGAAGAGGGATCATAAAAATCTCGAAAAGATTACCAGAAAGATAAATCCGCTTATCGACCAGCTGGATGATCTAAAAACAATTATTGTTGAATCTAAAATGTACATTACAAATTGGGTATACTTACCCAATAACATTGACGATAAAAGAAGTTTAAAGTATTTACACAACGTAAGATATCCTGCTATAAAATCTAATTTCGATTTATTTTTTAAGAATAACACGGATGAGCAAACTAATATTATCAGTAAATCCGATAATTTGGATCTTGTATTAGTTAATTTCGAAAAACTACTCGATCATCAGCGCGAAATTATCCGATTACTCAAAAACTTTGAGGATTATGAAAATCCTGCAAAAAAGTTTTTGGCAGAAGAAATTATTGAGGAAGATATTATTCCACTCACTAAGCAAACCCTTCTAAAGCTAAAAAGTATTACTTTATCCAATAAAAAGCATCTCGATCAAATTAAAGGAGACCTTGAAAAAGACTCTCAACGCATAGTTTATACATTGATAATCACTTCTTTTGGTTTATTGTTTTTTGTTTCAATATGCATCTACTTTATATCGGTTAATATTGCTAATCCGGTTCTTAAAATGAAAGGCATTATAGAAAGTTTGGCCGAAGGTAAATTGATTGATGAACAGTTAGAAGTAGAACGAAATGTAATTGGTCAAATGGCTCAATCGTTAAATAAACTATCCTTAAGTTTTAAGAAAACATCCGAGTTTGCAAATGAAATAGAAAAAGGAAATTTAAAAACTTCATACATCAAATTAGGAGATGATGATATTTTGGGTAACGCTCTTTTGAATATGCGAGACAGTTTACTTGCATATTCCAATAATTTAGAGCAGCAGGTAAAAGAAAGAACGGATGAAGTAATTGAAAAGAGCCATAAGATTGAAGATCAGAAGTCTTTTTACGAATCTATTCTTTCTAATATTCCGGTAGAAATTATTGTTTTTAACGAACGTCATCAAATTAAGTTTATTAATTCTAATGCTGTTGAAAGTGAAGAATTAAGAAATGAATTAATTGGCAAAGATGATTTTGAATATTGCCGTTTAATTAATCTGGATGAAGAATTTGTTTATAAACGAAATGAACTTTTTAATCAGGTAAAAAACACTTTAGTACCTGCAGAGTATATTGATAAAGAAGTAAAGGATAATGGTAAAACGCTTTATTTTTTAAGAAAAATATTTCCTGTAACCAATAATAAAAAGGTATTAAATTACATGATTGGTTTTGGTATTGATATTACCACTAATGTAGAACAATCTCTAAAAATTGAAGAATCGTTAAAAGAAAAGGAAACGCTATTAGGCGAGGTTCATCATCGGGTTAAAAACAATTTGGCTATCGTTCTTGGATTAATTGAAATGCAGCTTGTTAAATCAAAAAACGATTCACTTCGGCAAGAACTTAGCGAGGTGCAACATCGGATAACGGCTATGTCTCTAATCCACGAAAAGCTATACAAAACAGCAAACTTTGCTGATATCGATTTAAGTGATTACCTGAGAGATTTGGTTAAGTTTTTAAGTGGATTTTATTCGAAGGGAAAATCTATAAAAATTGATTTTGATTTAGATCAGGTATCGGTTACTCCTAAAAAAGCAATACCAATTGCCCTAATCGTTAATGAGCTAATTACCAATAGTTTTAAATATGCCTTTAATAATAGAAATGAAGGTTTAATAAGGGTTTCATTGAAAAAAGAAGCCGAAAACAATGTGCTTTGTATAGCTGATGATGGACCGGGTTTGCCCCAAGACTTCCCTTTAGATGTAAATAAATTGGAATCACTTGGATTTAAATTATTATTCATTTTTACGAAACAATTAAAAGCTTCTTACGTAATAAAGACCCAAAATGGGTTAAACGTAATTATAACTTTTAAAGATGAGCAAGAAAGTTTTAATAGTTGAAGACGAGCAATTAGTTGCTTTTTTAATGGAAAACTATGTTTCAGAGAATAGTTGTTGTCAGGTAATTGGTAACGTAGATAATGGAGATGACGCTATTGAAATTGCCCGCAAAGAAAAACCCGATATTATTTTAATGGACGTTAGAATTGAAGGCAACAAGGATGGTATTGAAACTGCAGAACTTCTTAACAAAGAATTAAATATTCCCATTATTTATACCTCCGGAAACGCAGATGAAAAAACTACTGAACGTGCCCGTAATACCAATCAATTGGGCTTTCTTGTTAAACCCGTTAACAAAGATGATTTAAGACGATTACTTTGCCCCGATAAGTATAAAAATCAATAATAGCATTTAAATCTTAATATTCAGGCTTAGTAATAATTGTTTAAAAAATTAAACTCTTCCCAGATGTTTAATCTTATTCTTTATTTTCCATAAAAAGGTTTAAGGAAATTAGAATTTACCCTATAATTTAAGCCTATTGATAGCCCTTTCGCTCAAAAAAATTAAGATATTTGCACTCATAAAAATTTTGAATAAATGAGCGAAGGAAGACAAATCATTTTCTCCATGGTAAACGTTAGCAAAACGTTAAATACCGGAAAAACCATTTTAAAAGACATGTATTTAAGCTTCTATTATGGGGCTAAAATTGGGATAATAGGTTTAAATGGGTCGGGTAAATCTACATTAATGAAAATTATAGCTGGAGTAGAAAAATCATATCAGGGAGATGTGGTTTGGTCTCCAGGTTATAAAGTGGGGTACCTCGAACAAGAACCTCAGTTAGATGAATCCAAAACTGTTATAGAAATTGTTAGAGAAGGGGTTCAGGAATATGTGAATATCTTAAATGAGTTTGAAGAGGTTAATAATAAATTTATGGATGAAGAGATTATGAGCGACCCGGATAAAATGGAAAAGCTCATTAATCGTCAGGCTCAATTACAGGAACAAATCGATAACTTAGATTTATGGAATCTGGACAATCGATTGGAGATCGCAATGGATGCCTTAAGATGTCCGGAAAGCGATACTTCTATTAAGGTTTTATCGGGTGGAGAAAGAAGAAGAGTCGCTTTATGTCGTTTGCTTTTGCAGCAACCCGATATATTGTTGTTAGATGAGCCTACCAATCACCTGGACGCGGAAAGCGTTGAATGGTTAGAAAATTTCCTCCACGAATACAAAGGAACTGTATTGGCCATTACCCACGACCGTTATTTTCTGGATAACGTTGCCGGTTGGATATTAGAGTTAGATAGAGGTGAGGGTATTCCATGGAAAGGTAATTATTCGGAATGGTTAGATCAAAAACAAAAAAGACTTGCTCAGGAAGAAAAACAAGAGAGTAAGCGTCAGAAAAATTTAAAAAGAGAGTTAGATTGGGTTAGACAAGGCGCTAAGGGAAGGCAGGCCAAACAAAAAGCACGTTTACAGAATTATGAAAAAATGCTCTCCGAAGATGTAAAAGAAAAAGAGGAAAAATTGGAAATATTCATTCCCAACGGTCCTCGCCTGGGTAATGAAGTTATTGAATCCGTTGATGTATCAAAAGCATATGGCGACAGACTTTTATACGAACATTTAAGTTTTAAATTACCTCCAGCCGGAATAGTTGGAATTATTGGACCCAATGGAGTAGGAAAAACCACTTTATTTAGAATGATTATGGGGCAAGAAAATCCCAATTCCGGTGAATTTAAGGTTGGTGAAACTGTAAAAATTTCTTATGTAGATCAATCTCATAAAGACATAGATAATGAAAAAACCGTTTACGAGGTGATATCTCAGGGGGCAGAGTATATTGAAATTGGAGGTAAGCAAATTATAGCAAGAGCTTATTTATCGCGTTTCAATTTTAATGGGGCCGATCAACAAAAAAAATGTGGTATTTTATCAGGTGGAGAGCGTAATCGTTTGCATTTGGCTATGGCTCTAAAAGAAGGAGGTAATGTATTGTTGTTAGATGAACCCACTAACGATATTGATGTTAATACACTCCGTGCATTAGAGGAAGGTTTAGAAGACTTTGCAGGCTGTGCGGTAATTATCTCGCATGATCGTTGGTTTCTAGATCGGGTGTGTACTCATATTTTAGCCTTTGAAGGAGATAGTTCGGTGTATTGGTTCGAAGGTTCTTATAGCGATTATGAAGAGAATAAGAAAAAACGTTTAGGCGATACCACCCCAAAGCGGGTAAAATATAAAAAGGTAGCTATTTAAAATTACAGGCTAAGATGGGGCTGTTAACTTATTTTTTAAAAAGTACCTATTTGCCTGAAATATTAATTGAAATTAGAAATAAGATAGTTGAATAACGAAAATGAATACCATTTCGTTATTCAACTATTTGGTTTAGGATTGTGTTTACGTGTTTGGCATTGGTATAAATCATAAAATGTTTGCCTCCCTTAACTGTAAAATTGGCTTTTATATTTTTATAAAATAAAATTCGATCTTCTGTTCCATGAATGTGGATAAGGTTTGGAGAGTATGTTTTTTTATCCCATTTAACAATCTGATTTACCGACCACTTTAAAAATTTTAATTCCGTTTGTTCAACTATTTGATCCAAAAGTTTCTTTTCATCTTTAGTGCTAACACCAAAAAGATAATAATATAAAGGGTTAGATCTTTTTAGAAA
>JBIICS010000206.1:0-3738 GCA_044238735.1 Bacteroidia bacterium | reverse complement strand
AAAGAAATGCCGAAAGTGGATGCTGAGCTTTACTTTGTTATTGATGAAAAACATAATTCTGTTGAATTAACCGAAAAAGGAATTGAGCTAATAACCAGTGCTTCTGAAGATTCTAAATTTTTTGTGCTTCCTGATATTGGTTCAATAATGGCTGATATTGAAAAGAGCACATTAAACGGCGAAGAAAAACTAGCTCGCAAAGAAGAGTTGATTCGCGATTTCGGAGTTAAATCAGAAAGAATACATACCATTAACCAGTTATTAAAAGCCTATACCGTATTCGAAAAAGATGTTGAGTACGTAGTAATGGATAACAAAGTTAAGATTGTAGATGAGCAAACCGGTCGTATTTTAGATGGCCGCCGCTATTCTGATGGTTTGCACCAGGCCATTGAAGCGAAAGAAAATGTTAAGATTGAAGCAGCTACCCAAACATATGCAACGGTTACATTGCAAAATTATTTTAGAATGTATCATAAGCTTGCGGGGATGACTGGTACTGCCGAAACTGAAGCAGGGGAACTATGGGACATCTACAAGTTAGATGTGGTGGTAGTTCCTACAAACAAAGCAACAGCTCGTAAAGACTTAAACGACTTGGTTTATAAAACTAAACGCGAAAAGTATAACGCTGTAATTGATAAGGTAGGTGAGTTGGTTCAACAGGGCCGTCCAGTTCTTGTGGGCACAACTTCTGTTGAAATATCTGAATTATTGAGCAGAATGTTAAAGCTTCGTAATATTCCTCATCAAGTTCTAAATGCTAAGTTGCATCAAAAAGAAGCCGAGATTGTAACTAATGCCGGTTTAGCTGGAACGGTAACGATTGCTACTAATATGGCCGGACGTGGTACGGATATTAAATTAGGATCGGGTGTTAAAGAATCCGGTGGTTTAGCTATTGTTGGTACCGAACGTCACGAGTCCCGCCGTGTAGACCGTCAGTTACGTGGACGTGCCGGTCGTCAGGGTGATCCGGGGTCTTCTCAGTTCTTTGTTTCTTTGGAGGACAACCTAATGCGTTTATTCGGATCGGATAGAATTGCTAAAATGATGGACAAATTAGGGATTGAAGAAGGAGAGGTAATTGAATCTAGTTTAGTTACCGGTTCAATTGAAAGAGCTCAAAAGAAGGTAGAAGAAAATAACTTTGGTATACGTAAGCGTTTATTGGAATACGATGATGTAATGAACTCTCAGCGCGAAGTTATTTACAAAAAACGTCGTCATGCCCTATACGGCGAACGTTTAAGCTTAGACATCAGTAATACTATTTACGATACTTGCGATGCTGTTGTGAATGAAAATTATGATGCAAAGGACTTCGCTAATTTTGAATTAGAAACCTTAAAGCTTTTTGGAATGGAACCGCCTATTACGGAAGGCGAATTCCAGTCTAAAAAAGCGCAGGAAATAGTTGATTTATTATTTGCAAAGGTTGAAGAATCTTATATTAAAAAGACTGACTCCATAGCGCAAATTGCATATCCAACCATTAAAGGGGTTTATGAAACTAACGGACAGCAGTATCAAAACATTGCAATACCATTTAGTGATGGTATTAAAACTATGCAGGTAATTGTTAACCTGCGTCGCGCTTACGAAACTATGGGCCGCGAGGTTTTTGGCACTTTTGAAAAAGCAATCGTTCTGTCTATTATTGATGAGGAATGGAAAGAGCATTTACGCGATATGGACGATCTAAAGCAATCGGTTCAAAATGCGGTTTATGAACAAAAGGATCCTCTATTAATCTACAAGTTTGAATCGTTTGAATTATTTAAACGTATGTTGTTAAAAGTTAATCGCGAAATAGTTTCCTTCCTTGTTAAAGGTACATTGCCTATACAGGAAGCACCACCAGCAACAATAAGCGAAAATCCGCGTCAGATTATCAAAACGGATTTAAAAAACATTAAGGAAGAAGTTTCGCAAGAACACCTCATTACAAGTGGTCCCGATTATTATGAGGAAAGTGGAGAACCCGTAAAGGTAAAAAAACAACCCCTAAAGGCCGATCCTAAAATAGGTAGAAACGATCCTTGTCCTTGCGGAAGTGGAAAGAAATATAAGGCTTGTCATGGACAATAATATTAAGCCCCTGCAAAGGGGCTTTTTTATATATCGGATTGTTTAATAATCCATTTCTTTAAATTAAAGCACTACGAATTTTTTTGTTACTTTGTTTGAGAGTATTAAAAAAATAACCTTTAAATTATAATTCTATTATTTGGTGAAAAAAGCTCTAATCATACAAACCGCATTCATAGGAGATGTAATTTTAGCAACACCTCTTATTGAAAAATTGCATGATTTTTTTCCTGGAATTAGTATAGATTTTGTTGTAAAAAAAGGAAATGAGGGTTTATTACACAAGCATCCAAAGCTTCATAAAGTATATGTTTTTGATAAACGAGTGGGTAAGCTTAAAGCATTATATCAAACCATCAAACAAGTTCGTCATGTTAAGTATGATATAGTTATAAACCTACATCGTTTTGCTTCAAGTGGAATAATTGCTTCATTGGCCAAAAGCGAATTAAAGGTTGGTTTTAATAAGAATCCTTTTTCTTTTTTTTACGACGAAGTAATTAAACACAAATTTGACACCCGAATACACGAGGTAGATAGAAACCTTGCCTTAATTCAGTTTTTTACAGACCATACCTCTTACAACCCTAAGTTATACCCTACAGCAGCAGATTACAATTTTGTATCGCAATTTGTGATCAATAACGAATCGTATTATTGTTTTGCTCCTACATCCGTGTGGTTTACAAAGCAAGTTCCAAAGTATAAAAGCATTGAACTACTCAATAGGCTAAATGGTAAAAAAGTATTTTTGCTTGGTGCTCCTTCCGATTTTAAGTATTGTGAAGATTTAATTGCTCAAACACAAAACACGCAAACCGTTAATTTGTGTGGTAAACTTAATTTATTGCAAAGCGCAGCTTTAATGCAAAATGCCAAGATGAATTTTGTTAACGATTCGGCTCCCATGCATTTAGCCAGTGCTATGAATGCGCCGGTTACTGCAATTTATTGCTCAACAGTACCCGATTTAGGATTTGGTCCGCTTTCGGATAATTATAAAATTTTACAAGTTGAAAAATTAAGTTGCAAACCTTGTGGTTTGCATGGTTACAAAGCTTGCCCGAAAGGACATTTTAAATGTGGTGAAATTAATTTAGAGGGTATAATGTCCGCTTAATTTAAAAGCTAATCTTTTCAATTTAATCCGTATACTTTTTTTAAAATAACTTATTTTTATTTTTCGAATTCTGTTTTTAATAAAGAGGTAAAATAATTTGCCCCTTCCAAATCCAAATGATTATAATCTTTAAAATATTTATTGTCTAACTCCATTTGCGAATAGTCTAAAATTCTTACCCCACGCTTGATTAATTCTTCTTTTTTAGAATTATAAAAAACAATATAATTATTGGGTACACTTCTCAAATAATCTTTTTGGAAAGGTATATTAACCAAAGTAAGATTTATGTTTTGCTGCTTACAATAGGCAATAATCGAATCTAGGTATGCAGAAGATGTTCTTGAAATTCCGATGTTATTGTTGTTTTTATCAAAATAATGGCGTTTAACTACGCTTTCTAAATTAGCCTTATTTAAACCATATGGTAATTTGGTAAACTCGCCTAAATATTGTTCGTGTTTTAAGTGAGGCAATAAAAGCATTTGTTTAAAATATACTTGATAATACTTCGTTTCATCCACTTT
>JBIICS010000081.1:0-12783 GCA_044238735.1 Bacteroidia bacterium | reverse complement strand
AATACACTATCTCCCGGACAGGCAACAGGTTTGGTATTATTAACTACAGAAGGTTCAACGGATCGGGTGTATAGGCTGATGGTTTTAGAAATACAAGGAGAAGAACCACAGGTCCCTATAACATTTAGATAATAAGTGGTTGTAGTAGTAGGGCTAACCGGTTGAATGTTGCTTGTGCCAATAACCGGACCGTTACAACTGTCGGCATGCCATTGTAAAGATTCGCCTGGACCTAAAGTAGCGAAACCAACTAAGTTAGTTGAATTACCCGGACAAACATTGGAAGGATCGGCAGTTAAACCGGTTGGAGGATTGGGCCCGGGCTTAACATGCACATATATGTTTACACAATTGGTATTACCACAGGCATCTTCCGATCTTACATAATAAGTGGTAGAGGAAGAAGGGGTAACAGTAACACTTGCACCCGTAGCAACAGCTGTTGCAGGGCCGGCACAAATATCATTATTATACCATACCCATTGCGCAGCAGTACCCAGCGAACCACCATTAACAGTTAGATTGGCTGAACTTCCGGAACAAATGGTATCAACAGAGGAAGATGCAGAAGTAGCACCAACAGAGGGAGTGGCCACATTTAAAGTGGCACTGACACAAGCAGTAGTGTTGCAAGTACCCACAATGGAAACATAATAAGTAGTAGTGGAAGTTGGATTAACCGTAATAGAAGCACCGGTGCCTACAAAAGTGCCGTTGCAGCTACCGCTAAACCAACTGTATACGCCACCAACGCCTACGGTACCACCGTTAGCAGTAACAGTGGCAGAACTACCGGAGCAAATCTGATTAGGGTTATACGTAATAGAAGTAGGAGCAGAAGAGGTGCTGTTTACAGTAACGGTTTCGCTTGCACATGCGGTAGTATTGCATGTACCTACAATCTTTACAAAATAGGTGGTAGTAGAAGACGGAGAAACCGAAATAGAGGCACCTGTTCCAACAAAAGTTCCGGTACAAGAACCCGAAAACCAGCTATAGCTGGCGCCACCGCCTAAAGAACCCCCGTTTGCAGTTAAGGTTGTATTGTTGCCAGAACAAATAGTAGAATTCGAAGCTGATACAGAAGTGGGAGCAGAGGACTCAGTATTTATGGTTAATGATGCAGCGTTAGAATTTACGTCACAGGCAGCCGATGTACCTTGAACAATACAACGATAATAATAAGGGCCGCCTGAAATATTTCCGGATACTGTAAGTGTACTTGTGGTTTGTCCGCTATAGGATGCATTAGCCGGCGTATTGTTGCTAACGTTACTAAAGTTTACATTGTCGCTCGAAAACTGCCATTGATAGCCGTTTGCATTAGATGCATTAACAGAAAAGTTAGCGGAATTATTTTGACAAATAGTTTGGTTGCCAGGATTAGTATTAATTGTTGGGGTACATGGAGGTGTTGCATAAGCACCACACTGTCCGGTAGTACCTGTATTTATTTGCGTAACATTTCGTTTAATTCTTAAATTGTCGTAACGCATATAACGGTTAGTACCCGCATCATTCAAGCATGCGTAAAAACCCATAATGCGAAGGTTATTGTTGGTGTAAAGAGAATTAATGTTAGCACCCTTTCCATGCGAGCTATTTAGTGTTTGAGGATCTTGAGGTGAACCACCATCATTTCTTACAAATAAACGCCATTCGTCATTTGCAGGATTGTATTGTACTTTAACACTATACCAATTGCTAGTTATTGCAGTGTTGTCTGCTACAATGCAACTGGTAGAGTTGGTTCCGTTCCAATTAAAAAATGTATAAATACCCTGATTGTTGGTAGCGCAATTATTATCGGTAGTACCACCATTAAAAGAAACAAGTTTAACTGTATTACTTCCGGATGCATCACCAAATATAACAGCATAGCCTTGAGTTTTAAATGAACAACTTTGAAGTGTAGGAGAGTCCATTCCAATAATAAAGGCACCGCCGAATGAGCTCCCGTTTGCACCGTTTGTGAGTCCCCAAGGAGTGTTACTTCCGTCAAAATTGAAACTCCATTCTAAAATTTGTGTATTACTAGTAAATCTACAACTAAAGTTGGGATCGGTATCATATACGCGGTCGGGTCCACCATAATAACCATCTCCGCCCTTATATATCATATTATATCCAAAGTCGGTGTTTACACCGTAGGTGTTTTGTAAATAAGCATATCCACCGGTAAAGTTGTATGAAATACCATTAGGGCCGCCAACGGTTTCTGTATATCCCCATCTGGTATTATTGGGATTGCTACCGTTCGTACAGGTGGTGGTTACTCCCGAAGTATTATTACATGATGTATTAAATAAATCTTCATAAACTATTACTTCTTGTCCGAAAGAACGAATAGAAATAAATAAAGTAATTAGCAGAAAAAATTTTTTACAACCTAATTTGTGTTTCATAACTATGAGTATAAATCATAGTAAATTTAGGCCATAAAGAGCTTTAGCTTTGGGGGGCTACCACACCAATTTAAATGTTTAGAGATTATTTAAAGTAGACAGAAGTTCTTTGTTTTCACTAATCCATAACAATAAACTGTTGTTACGAGGAGGCAATTTAAGTTTTTGACAAATGCGCGATCTGCAATTTTCTATAGTTTTATCGGATAAAAATAAAATATCGGCAATTTCCTTGGTGGTGTAATTTTGAACGACCAGTTTTAATACTTTAATTTCGGATTTGGATAAATTGTTGATGAGGTCTACAACATTTTGCTTTCTGTTTTCATCGTCTTTAATACCTTTTACAATGTTTGCAAGCGACGGACTTATATAACCTTCGTTAGAATCAATTTTCTTGATGCAATCCACCACTTCATTAATAGAATTATCTTTTAGAATATAGGCACTTCCTCCGGAAAGCAATGCCATACGAATCATTTCTCTTTCGCTGTGCATGCTTAGGAAAATAATTTTAGTTTTAATTTTTTCCGACAAAACTTTTTTACAAACCTCAACTCCACTCATGTTGGGCATATTAATATCCAAAATACAATAGTCCGGTTTTTCATTAACGATGGTATTGTAAGCGCTTGTGCCATTATCTGCATCCATAACCGTGCATTCCGGGAATGATTCGGAAATAATTTCGGTTAATCCTCTCCTAAATATAGGATGATCGTCTGCTATTAGAATTTTTTTACCCTTCATAAGAATAAGTTGGAATGTCTAAAGTTAATTTAAATCCTTTTTCTTTTACACTAATTTGGATATTTGCAAATATAATATTTGCCCGCTCTTTTATCGAACGTAATCCAATTCCTTTTACATTATCTTCATTATTTAATCCTTTTCCGTTGTCCTGATAAACAATTCGTAAGTATTTCTCTACTTTTTCACTGCTAATTTTTAATGCAGTAGCATTGGAATGTTTGATGGTATTGTTAATGCATTCCTGAAGTATTCTAAAAACATGAGTCTTCACTTTTAAATCCAATAATTCTATGTTTTCATTAAGTTCCAGGTTGCAAAAAATACTGGTGTTTTCCTCTACTTTGCTTAAAATTTCAGTTAACCCTCCTTCAATTCCTAAAGTTTCGATTATACTAGGATAAAGCTCGCGGGATAATGAACGTGTTTTCTCGATAATATCAGTTAATTCTGTGGCTACCACATTTAATTCTGAATTTTCTTTACTCAGTCTTACAACTTTAGATTTGGTAAGGGAAAGCAGAGGGCCTAAATCGTCATGCAGATCTCTTGCAAGTCTGGATCTTTCATTATCTACTGCAACCAAAAGTTCTCTACCAAATTGAATCGTTTTTAAGTTTAACTTTCGGTTATATAAAAAAAGCGAAACAAATATAATAAGAAGCACAACTAAAGAGGAGATAGTTAAAATAATATTTCGAATATGCTTGGCCTCCAAGTTTTCTTTTTCGAGGTTGATGGATTTTAGCTTCTCTTTTTCTAATTCAATTTCTTTGTTTTGTGTTTTATATTTTATTAAAAGCTCGTTTATCGATTTGTCTTGATTGAGTCTGTTTAAACTGTCTTTATAGTCAATCATTGTTTGATAAAGTGCAGACGATTCTTTATAATTTCCTTTTAATTGCAGGTATTTTGATTTAATCTCCATGAAATTTATTTTATCCTCCAGATTACCTGTTTTCTTTAAATTGTTTTCTAAATCTTCAAAAAGTTTACTTAACTCATTAAGTGATTTTATATTTAATAACATTCTTGCTTTTCCTATAATAGCTTTGTTTAACTGATCTAATAATAAATTGCGTTTAAATATTGCAATTGCAGAATCATAATAGTTTTGAGATTCAGGTATTCTCCTTTCCTGGAAATAAGCATACGCAATATTTAAGTACGCTGTTCCGTATTCTAATGGCAAACGATTCTTTCTGCCCTCATTTAAAACATCATGCAGTAGTTTTTGAGCAGTATCGTTTCTGTTGTTTAGAATATAGTATATTCCTACATTAAGCTTGATATGATTAAGTAGTCTTTTATTATTTGATTTTAAAGCGGCTTGATATCCTTCATTAAAATCATTCATGGATTCTTTTAATAAACCCGAATCGAATTTTAATAAACCCAGATTGTTTTTAAAGACGCCCACAAAATAGGGGAGTTTGTTTTTCTCGGCTAAATTTAAGCCCTCCAGATATGTTTTCGTGGCATCTTCTATTCTATTTTGATCTTCTTTTAGAATACCAATGAAATTATATATTTCTAATAAATTACTGAGATCTTTGTTTTTTAAAGCAATTTGTTTTAATTCATTTAATTCATCTTCCACTAACTCCAGATAACCGTTTTCTCTTTGCATGTATACCAATCTAATTTTAGCCAGAAGATTAGCGTATGATTTAGGAAGCTTATCAGAAATTATTTTGGCATTATAAAAATATTTTTTGGCTTCTTTTAAGTTGCGCGTATAGTAATAGTAATATCCGTAGTATATGTTTATTTCTGCTACGCTCTCAGAGTCGTTGAGCTGTCTGGCTTCTTTTAAAGCTTTTTCTGCAGCCGAAAAAAATTCTTTTTGATTGGAAGTGGAGCTTTCTTTAACTTTTTCAACCAATTTCCGGAGTTCGTTGTTTGGATTCGAATAGCCTTTATAAAATGCCAGCAGGCTAATGATAATAAAAATGAAATATCGCTTTTTAAATTTCATTAACCCAATATATGAAAAATAAAGCGATAATAGAAAATTAGCCGTATTTGAAACATAAAACAGGATCCGAATTTAGTTTACTTATCCGCTATACCATTCCTCAAAACTATAAACTCAAAACTGTAAACTATAATCTAATCGTGTATTTATGGATTGCTTCGGAGCCAATGGGATGGTGTAATTCAGGTCTGTCAATTGCTCCACGCAAAGACGAAAGCCTGTCAATCGTCATTGCGAACGAAGTGAAGCAATCTGTTTAAAGATTCCGGATCTCGGATTTCTGCTATAGCAGAATGCTCCGACCGGTAATCAGGTCTTCTTCAGATTCCCGGAAGGGCAAGAGAAGTTGAGTGTATATTGATTAATTCATGCCCTGTCCGGGATCTGAATGCAGTTCAATAGTTTACTGGTTCATTAGTTCAATAGTACGCTTTAGAATTCCTATAAACTCAAATCTATTCTTTACTATTTACAATAAAACTAAACGAATTGTATTGTAAACGTATAAAGTAAATTCCATTACTTAATTTTTTTTCCAGATTAATTTGATACAACTGTTGCCCTGTCTTGAAGTTACCGTTATAAATAACCTGACCTAATGCGTTGTAAACTGAATACGTCACATCCGAATCTAATGTATTATATAACTGAATATTTATTTGTTCACCGTTATTTGGATTAGGGAAAATTTTAATGGAGTTTATCTCATTGTTGTTGCAATTTGCGTAAACCGGTCCGAAGTATTCGTAGTTGCCATCAAAATCTATTTGCTTTAATTTAAAATAGTTTTTGTTGTCATTGGTTTCGTAATAGTAGCTGAAGCCATTCGGATTGTTTTCGCAATCTAATTGTTTAATCTCCTCATAATTTAAACCATCGGTAGAACCCTCAATAACGTATAAATTACAATTACTTTCTTTAAGCGTTTTCCAACTTAATTTTTTGATGTCCTTATCACATGATACTTCAAGAGAACTTAATTTTACAGGCAAAGGGGAGGTAAATATTCTGGCTTTTGCAATACCAAATTTAGAAAAAGAGTTGAATCCATTTTTTTGAGCATAATCTGTTGCTGAGTTATTGCAAATTCTACCTAATGATCCAACACTCGGTATAGAGGTTGAAGCAGAAAAGGCGTCCCAATCATTGTAATTGATTGAAGAGGAATTTCTTTTTACTACTGCAAAACGATTGTTGTCAACACTGCTTAGATTAGATATATTGGCTAAATATAATCGAACACCATAATTTCCTGATGGGCTTCCGGAAACCGGTGACAAATCCCATTGAGCGCTCTCCAGATATTCGCTCAGAGCGGTACCAAATTGCATACATTTAACGGTAGTGTCTAGAAGTGGATCGTCTTCATTTCCGCTTTCATTAATTGCATTTACAAAACAATCCAATTCTGTTACACCTGTAAGGTTATTATTTATAAATTCCAACAAGTAACGATTGCTGGTTAGTGTAGTTCCATTACCAACCGGAAAAGAATAGGTAAAAGTGTTTGAAGCAATGGTTCTTCTTAGCGTTCCATTAACATGGCCGGTATTAATTGGTAACGAACTTACGTCAGATGATGAATTTGTAAGATGAAATAAATTAGGGCCGGTAGTAATTACTCCACTTAGCGATAATGAGTTGCTTACCAGAACATTATTATTGATGGTTAAAGTTGAAGCCAAATTTGAGGTAAGATTAAAGAATGATTCTCCACCGGTTACATTACTATTTAAATTTTTGTTAGCTGCTGTAAACACTACAGTTCCGGTGTTCTCTCCGAAGCTTGCAGAAGTAGTAGAAAGATTTGTCCAATTACCTGCCACATTTAATGTTCGGTTTGCGCCCATGGTTACAGTTGCGCCACTTTCTATTGTTAAATCTTTACAATTATTTGATCCTGAAGCATCAATTGTTGCAATAGCTCCATCAACTGTCGGTTGATTGATTATACATCCCGCTACTGGTTTTACAGTTACATTATTAGATGTAGTGGGTAAACTTGAAGTAGTAATTAAATTTGTACCATTAAATACTAACCAATTGACTGTGTTTTGCCAACTTGTAGAATTCGAACCTAACCAAACATAGTCATTTGCGCTTAAACCGTTTGTAGCGGGTCCTGTAATTGTTACAACAAAAGAACTAGAGTTTGTACAAGTACCATTGCTTACTATATACGTAATGGTTGCAGTTCCTACACCAACTCCATTAACAACCCCTGTTGAGGAATTAACAGTAGCAACTGATGTATTGCTTGAACTCCATGAACCCGTGGGATATTTGATAATTACCACTCCCGATCCTCCAGAACGTTCTGCTCCACCGCCACCTCCAGAATTAGCTACCCCATTTGAAGTTTCGCCTGAACCTCCACCGCCATTTCCGCCCGCACCCATGGTTGGATTTACACCGCTTCCGCCACATCCTAAAAAGTTGGTACCGCCGCCTCCGCCGCCACCGCCAAACCATCCATTGGTAACGGCAGAAACTGCTGAGAACCCAGCGTACTGCACCCCGGCACCACCGTTACCACCAACATTGTTAGCGGCAGCAGTTCCTGCACCTCCAGCTCCACCACCTCCGCCACCAGCCGAATTGCAACCTTGGTCAGGCGAAGTGCCTTTGCCACCATTATTGCCTTGCCCGGATGTTCCTGTTCCTGCAAGAGATCTTGAGGGAGAGGGGAGGTTATAGTTAACGGTTATTGAAAAAGTATTGTTATTTACTCGATTAACTAATGCATTGCAACCTGCGGTTCCCTCATAAGTTCTAAAAGCATGTAACCTAAAATTAATAGTACCACCTCCTGAAACTCCATTTGCAATGGTTAGTCCAGTCCGAGAATATGCCTGAACACCAGCAGCATCTCCTGTTACGCTATAGATAGTGGCTTCTTTTGAACCGCCAGGGTTTGTGCATTGAACATAGGATCTCTGTTCGCTTCTCCAACCAGAGCCTATGGCCTCCATAGTGTATGAGACATTAACACTAGTTATCGTTGCTCCCGATGGAATTGTAACACTTAAATCGGTTGGGCAAGAGGAATTAGTTGCAGTTGTTGGACTAGCAACAAATTGTGTATTCGTATTTCCTGAAGAATAGGTTGCACTTGCGCTTCCGGAGCCAGCTTCAGATGTTCCAGCGCCACCTCCTCCAGAACCACCATTTTGTCCTCCAGCCCCTGCATCACGAGAAGCACCACCTCCTCCACCTATCGCAGTTGCACCATCGAAAGATGAATTTCCGCCATTAATACCGGGCGAGCCACTCGCACCGCCAACTCCAACAACAACTGCGTTTGCGCCGCTATTTACAACATCATTAGGGTTGTAAATAACTCCACCGGCTCCACCACCACCCCCTCCATTGGTACCTCCCCCACCACCGCCAGCAACAATTATTGTTTCAGTTCTCCATGATTGAGCGGGCGTAAACGATCCATTCGATGTAAATACATGGTAATTGAATCCACCTGTATTTGTTATAGTTCCGCCGGTTGGAAAATTAGGCGTTAAGGTTACACTGCTTCCAATACAAAAATTTGATGTGCCCGAAATAGTCGGAACTGTAGGGCCAGCTCCTGCATCAACTATAACTGTAACTGATTGACAAGCCGTATTGTTACAGTCACCTTCTGCTCTTACAAAATAGGTAGTTGTGGTTGATGGTGATGCAGATAAACTCGCGCCTGTTCCAACTAATGTGCCTCCACAACTAACGGTGTACCATCTCCATGAAGCGCCAGTGCCAAGGCTACCACCTGTTACTGTTAAAGTTGAGCTTCCGCCGCTACAAACTGTTCCGCTGGAGGCGGTAGCTCCGGTTGGGGCAGTAGAAGCGGTTTTTATAGTAACGGAAACACTTGTGGATGAGGACCAACAAGATCCATTAAACGCTCTAACATAATAAGTTCCAGATAAACTCACAGTTGATGAAGAAGTGGTGGGACTTGCTGTACTAGTTCCGCTTGCATTGGTTCCTTGCCAGTACCAACTTGCTGTTGGTGGATTTCCTGTTAAGGTTACATTTGTACAATTAGGTGAGTTAGTTGTAGGGGTTGCCGGGGCCGAAGGATTGGAATTTACAGTGTGGGCTCCGGAAACTGCTGATGTTACACTATTACACGAATTTGAAACTACACAATAATAATAAACAGTACCAACTGTGGAGTTTGGAGGACTATATGAAGAAGATGTTGCCCCGGGTATAAAGGTACCTCCGATATTGGAGTTGATGGGATTAGTATACCAAGAGTAAGTTAAGGTTGGACTTCCACTTCCGCTAACGGTTAAACTGGGTAAAGCAGCTCCATTCTGACAAGTACTTTGTGCGGTAATTGATGGATTAGTGGTGGAGGCATTCGTATTAGTGGTGAGAGTGGCAGAGTTTGAATTTCTAATACAACCTCCTGAGCTAACTGTTTTGCATCTGTAATAATATGGGCCTCCACTAATAGATCCGTTTATGGTTAGGTTTGTTGATGTTGCACCACTGTATGTTGCATTAGTCGGTGTACCATTCGTAACATTAGTCCAATTGGTATTGTCACTGGAATATTGCCATTGATAAGAGCTAGCTCCCGAAGCAGCAACTGTAAAAGAAGCGCTCCCAGAGGAACATTTTGAAGCATTAGAAGGTTGAGTAGTTATCGTTGGTGCCGTTGGACAGGAATATGAATTAGACCAACCGTTTATGTTGCCTGAGCAGTTGTTGCATCCTGACAATACACCAGAGTTAACGGTTGTACCTAATAAATACCAGCCTTCCATGCAAGGGTGAACTACAAGCTGAATGTATATTCCGCTGGCCTGCCCATCAGTTGTATTTATTGTACCGGTATTACATGCAGACGTTGTATATACATAAGCCCCAACACCTTCCCATTGTAATTCTAATTTAACAATACTTCCACAGTTTCCATCAGTACCAGAAGCACTCCAAACATATGTACCGGGTGTAAGGTACATGCGAGCATATTCTCCTATATCTAGGGTGGGTAAATTTTCGCCTTGATAATTGGCGTTCTCATAAACTTTACATTTAAATTTGGCTGCATCGCTTTGAGCTCCGCCACACGAGGAGGGATTTGAGCAAGTAATTTGACCCCAACTTTTAATTGAGGAAAAAAGTATAATTAGATAAATACAAAAATTTTTTAAACTACTTTTCATTTATCAATGGTAACATGTATTGTACATAATAAATCTTAGATTTGAAATAAGCATAAGCTAATTAATTCTAATAATTAGAATTCTACTAATTTATACCTCAAATTTCTTTAAAATGTTACACAAAATAATAGGGGGATACCACCTCAATTGTCTTGCTAAAACACCTTTTAAACTATTTGTTAATAAGTTTTAGTCTAAGTTTTTGAAGGTTTTAAAGTAAAAAAAGCTAGGGCAAATAGGAGTTACGGTTTTTGATTGTAAAGAAACAGAATTAATTAAATAAGTCCTTAATTAAATACATGAATCAAAATTTAACCCATTTAAAACTCTCTCCGTTTTCAAGCAATATTAAATAAATACCGCTCGAAAATTCTGTGGTTTGGATATTTACTTTTTGCTCTAAAATGCCTTCACTTATGAGTTGACATTTAGAATCATAAATTTTGTATGTTTGCTTAACATAATTTGGATCGATAGTTTCAATATAAAGTTCTTTTTGTCCGGGGTTAGGATATATATTAGACCATTGATTGCTTTTGTTATTACAGTTTACAGAGATGGTTTCGGAGTACTTGTATTGTCCATCCAAATCTGTTTGCTTTAATCGGTAATAATTTATTCCCTGGTTTGGTGATGAATCTATAAATTGATAGTATTTAGTTTGTTTGCTATTTCCAGCTCCTTTAATTTTAGTAATCGACACTGGTTTTACATCACCATTAATCCGCTCTAATTCAAAATAATCATTATTAACTTCTGAAGCTGTAGTCCATTTTAAGATGACTTCCTCGTTATTACAATTGGCTTCGAATGAAGTTAGTTCAACTGGTAGTGGACCCAAACCACTTTTACCAATAGTAAATTGATCTAATGCAGTATAACCTGATCTTTGCGCAAATCCGTTACCCGAACTAAAAATTCTCCCGGCACTTCCTCCTGAAGGAATAGTTGTTGAAGCATCCTCAGTTAAAAAATTAACATAGCTTGTAGTGTTGGTTCTTCTAAGTGGGCAGAATTGATTGTCATCAGAAGAATTTAATGTGGTGTTTTCAACATATAATCTAATTCCAAAGTTACCACCTGTTCGAGCTCCTATCGGTGAAAAGTTCCAAATAACAGTTTGTCCAGTAGTTTCACCAATTGTAGAGTTAATTACTGTCCCGTTTTGAGTAGTATTGAGCGACGCATCATTATTGGGCGAAATCTGAATAAAATCGTTTACAGATCCAGTTATAGAGGTAATCCCGGTAAGATTGTTGTTGATGAATGCCGCAAGGTGTCTGTCTGACGGATTAGTTCCATTGCCAATTGGAAAGAAATAAGTACTGGTATTTGATACAATTCGCCTTCTAAAATTACCAAATACAAAGCCATTACTATATGTTAGGTTTGAAGCAATTGAATTACTTAAAATTAAATTATTAGAACCGGTGGTAACAACACCATTTATTAAGTTAAGGGAAGTACTAACGGTTACATTATTTGTACCACCAAGTATAACACCCGCACTATTGTTAATGATGAGGTTGGAAAACGTAATACCTGCAACAGAGGTAATTGTAGTTGGCGATGAACATCCGTAAATAGTAACGGTGCTATTATTTGGAATAAAAGTTCCGGAATTGGAGATATTTCCATAAATGTCCAAGGATAATGAGGAATTAAATATCGTTAAAGATCTACCAGAGTTAATGGTTAGGCTATTAACATTAGCATTTGTATTAATGATAGGATTAGTTCCCGATGCAATTATCGCATTCATATATTTATTGGGAACGCCATTACTCCAGTTTGAAGCTGTATTCCAGTCGTTAGTTGCACCCGACCAGGTAGTGCTTCCAATAGTAGGTTCAACAATTGTAAGGGAGTTAGATGAATAATTGCTAGAAAAACATCCTCCTAAATCTGGTGTTACTGAGCAAAATAGTACATCATTATTATTAAGTGAGTTATTAGTATAAGACGTGCTATTAGAACCCACATTTACACCGTTAAGTTTCCATTGATAAACTGGAGCAGTCCCTAAATTAGTTCCTATAGCATTAAAGATTCCGAGGCTACCATTGGATATTTTAACGTTATTGGCAGTAGCGCCAATGCTGTTATTAGAAACATCTACAAATAAAGGCAAGGTAGGGGCAACACTGCTTGTAAATAAAACAGTAGTATTTCGGTAGTATTTAACCACATTGTTTTCAACGGCAATTTTTAAAATATCGCCGTTTGAATAGGCACCAAAACCACCACGGTCGGTTCCGGATTCATAAATACGAAGTGCGCCACCGTTAGAAAGGTAAAATGCAAATTGAATTGAAGTAAAATTGGCATTGGCATCCGAAGCACTTAAGCCAATCATACGTTCAGTATTGGTTTCAGCTACCGTAGTTTGCATGTAGCCATTGTTGCCTACCGACTGAAACGAAAATCCATTTCCATCCCAACTGCCATTGTTGGTGAGCTTGGTAAGTGTATTGGC
>JBIICS010000080.1:0-12938 GCA_044238735.1 Bacteroidia bacterium | reverse complement strand
TACGTGTTATAAACTCACAAGTTACGCTGGTGCTATACTTGCGAGAGCTGGGGGAGTGGAGTAAAATATTTACTATATCCCAAATACATTTCCGGATTAAAGCTTATAAATCGCATACAAAACAAATATTAACTTTATTTTAACATGATAAAATAAAGTTAAGATTTGCTTTATAATAAATAAAATATAATTTTGTTGTAAAAAATTTATGTTGTGATTTTTCAGAGAAACCAAGTTTTTGCAGACAACGAAGGGCAAAGTATATTTTTTTGGGGGCCTCGTCAAACCGGAAAAAGCACCTTACTAAAACAGGTCTTTCCCGATGCACTTTGTTTTGACCTGCTATTATCAGATGTTTTTAGTCGTTTGCTAATCAATCCCGAATACCTTCGGCAAGCCATCCTTGCGCAATCTAAAAAGAAGGTGATAATTGACGAAATTCAAAAAATTCCGATACTACTGAACGAAGTGCATTGGTTGATAGAAAACCATCAAATTCAATTTATATTAAGTGGTTCCAGCCCAAGAAAAATAATTAGGTCCGGCGAAAATTTACTTGGCGGCAGAGCGCTGCGTTATGAATTGTTTCCACTGGTATCGGCCGAAATTCCTGATTTTGATTTATTGCGTGCTTTGAATCACGGACTATTGCCAAGACATTATCTGGCAAAAAACCCAAAACGCTTAATAGCGGCTTATATTGGAAATTACTTGCAAGATGAAATAGTGGCCGAGGCTAGAATACGAAATGTAGATGTTTTCGCACGCTTTTTAAATGCCGCAGCATTTAGTAATGGAGAAATGGTAAATTTCAACAACATAGCTACCGACTGCGGAGTTTCTGCGCCAACCATTAAAGAATATTTTCGCATTTTAGAAGATACACTAATTGGTAAATTTATCCCTGTATTTCAGCACAAACCCAAACGGAGGGTACAAAAAGCACCTAAGTTTTATTTTTTCGATAATGGCATAGTTAACCATTTATTAAACAGGGGAAAAATTGAACTAAACTCTGAATTATTTGGTAATGCCTTTGAAACTTTAATTCTGCATGAATTATTGGCACACAGCCACTATTCCGGCAATGAGTACCCTATTTCTTTCTGGCGTACAGCTTCACAAATAGAAGTAGATTTTATTTTAGGGAAACACGAAGTAGCCATTGAAGTAAAATCATCTTCCGGCATAACAGGCAAACACCTTAGCGGAATTAAAGCGTTTAAGGAAGAATATACCGTTAAAAAAAGTATAATTGTTTGCAACGAAGCCATGCCCCGAATTTTAGATGGTATTGATATTCTTCCCTGGCGTGAATTTTTATACCGCCTGTGGGCAAATGAAATTATTTAAACCCTTTAATCTATATGTCTTACAAAGAGACGGCTGGGTGAGATATAAATTCCAAGATTTCAGGTTTCAGGATTTCTAATACCAAAGTGAATTAGAATTTAGTTCAATTGTTTATTGAAAATTTTGTCAGGCTGAGGTATCGAAGCCCACTAATCCTCCTCGTTTGCAACGAGGATGAATTAAACGAGCATTTTTAACGCTTTAAATACTTTAAAGTCTTCTTTCCTGGAGCTTTGATATGTTATTATAGCTTGTTGTGCGTTTATATAAATTATTTAAATTGAATAATTATTGTAAGTATGCGTTACAAACGCATATTATACTCGTCCTCGTTACCGCTATCGCTCAAACGAGGACGAGTGGGGGGCAGATTTTATAGATCTAATAAATACGCACAATAAACTAGTCCATGAAAAGAACCACCTGACCATCTGTTATTGATTTTTCTTTACAAGAAACATACAATGTAATAGAGCCATCGGGATTTGATGGATCTATTGACGTTAGCTTAACTTTTCCTTTATAACCTCCAAGTGAAGTATATGAGGACCATTGATATAAAAGGCCAGAAATGATTGCTCCCTGTTCATCAAACTCTATTTTTATACCGCCACCAACTTGTGTATAAGATTTTCCAATCAGATACGAAAAAACATCACCATCCACATTAAATGCACAATTATTATCTGCCTTATAATTATCATATGACTCAACATCTTTAACCTCATTAATTGTTGCGTTTATAGAATCTTCATCATTAGAACTATTTGGCTTATTACCTTGTGTATTTAAATCTGAATTACTATCATTATTAACACAACTGATAGCTAGTAAAAGTACCATACAGATAAAAGCGTCACGAATTTTTTTTATATTTGAATACAACATTTGTTATGAAATTAATTTATTTTTAAAAAATATATATAAACATTATTTTTAAAATAAAATGCTTGAATTAATTGTATTAACTAAACTATCTAGATTATATTTCTGTTAATAAACACTATAGTCTACATCCTCATCAGGGTAATCTTCTCCTGTTATAGCTTCTTCAACATTACTTATATCTGCCCACGGTTCCATATAAACATAATTAATAATTGCCCATCCCTCCGCTATCATATCAGGTTCATTTACAGGAAATCGTGTTGAATAAGAATTTATATATAAGGAACCGTCTTGCTGAACAATATACCTATTTTTCCAAGGATTCTTTGTATATAAAGATCTAACATTTTCAGTGGTGGCATCACATTTATCGCAACTGGATATGGACCCATCGTTAAAATAGGCTATCATTCCACCATTAGAATAATACAAATATCTTATCCTCCTTTTCTTTAACCGAGTAATTTTTTTTTCTATAGCAAGTTTAAAAAGTGATAGTTTTCCTATAGTTTTTGATGCTACAAAATTGATTACGTCTCCATCGGGCTTATAGGTGCCCCTAATTTCGTTTATTTTAAATTGTTCTAATATTAGTTTATTATTGAAATTTAAAGGCAATTTATGTTTGCCATTATAGTTTAATTTAGATGAATATCTCAACTCTCCGTTTTCCTCAACTTTAATATCATCTTTATAAATTGATGCATTAAACGAGTAGTCCATTTCTCCAGTGTTTGCAACCTGTTGTGAATTAAAATTTATATTAAATCTATAAATATTTAAAGAATCCTCTGATAGAAAATACCATTCTCCATTTAAGAAATTATTATTTTCATTAAATGTTCTAAGCTCTGAATCACTGACATAATGTCTAGTAGAAAAAAAAATGGCATAGGATGTTGAATATGTAATTATAAAAACAACAAGAAGATATACAGGCTTAAATTTTCGGACCCATAAATTACTAATAGGCTTTGATTTTCTATATTTTAAAAACTCGTAACCAAACAATATTAAAAAATGTAAAATGAAGATAAGTTTAAATATTATAATAGTAATATCATAACTATCCGTAAAATTATCAACTGGGTTTTCAAAGATGTAGCCCTTATTATAGAAGTAATGAGAGATATGATTATGTAAATAATGAAATAAAATATAAGAAGAGATTATTATAATAGCGCCAACTAGAAAAAGTAGGTATGAATATTTATAATTTAATTTGTATAATAAAATTAATAGAAATAATAATAGTAGTAACGGTACAACATCTCTATAGAAACCATCATATATAATTAAATAAATATTCACAATTATAGAAATAATGCATGCTATTGTAAGAAACCCCCTTTTAAGTTCCTCATCAATAATGAGTTTGAAATTAAACTTAATATCCATTATAAAAAGTGCAGAAAAGATAGTGCCTAGAACAGACGATATCGTGAAAGCGATAAAGCCATACTCAATTTTAAACCTAGCAGATGCCGAACCAAAAGAGCTACTAATAGAACTACCATGTTCCATAAGCCTAAAAACAAGCACTAATGAAATTAATATTGATAAACCTGAAAGTATATATGACCAATTTTTTCTTTTAAATAAAAAAAATAACGATGCAGTCAATAATATAAAAGAGAGTTGCCCTTCTAATGATATAATAGCAGAAAAAGAATTTGAATTCCATGAAAATGATTGCCCAAAACCCGAAGCTCTTGATTCTGCATGCGTCCATGGAAGAAATAGACTAACTAAAGATATTATTAATAATAATAAAGCACTAATTGAAAAAAAAGTCCATGAAAAATCTTTAACGTTTACATTACCTCTTTCAATTATTTCTTTAATAATCCCTTGTTGCATCCCACAATGATTACAGAATAATGAATCTTTTATAATTTCTTTTCCACAATGCTGACAATACATAATTTTAAATTTATATCCACAATTTGATGCCTCTTAAGTTTATTTGTTTACACTTGCATAGACCGATTAAATTGACCACTTAATTCCGAAGCAAATTGACCACTGATTTTGCTGGCGAAGATTTTGCGTTCATGTTCCTTCTCTAAATTACTTTTTACACGAAACTTGCCTTCTGATAATTGGATTGTAATAAATTTTTGAAAATCCGGCAGCTTTCCCTGCTCAATCTGTCTCCTTTCGAATTGATGATAAATATTGTCAAAATCCTGAAAAAGATTAATCGCATTAACCAAACCATTAAGTGGCAACAATAACTCAGCAGGTGAAATTATTTCTGAATAATTTTTTGATTGTATAGTTATTTTTCTTTGAACCAACTCCATTATACATATTCTAATCTTGAATTATTTATTTAACCGATTATTTACAACCATCCTTACCATATCCAAAGGTTGTATACTTATTTATGACATCGATTTGTTTTATTTGCTTTTTACAATCATTAGAGGAAGAACTTGCCATTTTTGAAGACACAAACCAAATGATTGGGGATATAACAGTATAAGAGGTTACAATTGGATACCATCTTCTTATTGGAAACATTCTAATTTTTGCAATATCATTATAGTAAACCTTTGTATTGTTTTTAGCTAACACTAAATAATCCTTTTCAATTTGGACGATATTACTTCCTATTTTAATACCGCCCTTGGTAATAACTTTAACGCATGATTTGTAACCCAATAAAAACTCTCTTGTACCTGTTCTAACCCTAACTCTGGGATTATAAATCTGGTCAACCTGATCGTAACTTGAAGACCCTTTTGAGTTGTTCTTCTCGGTTTTAGAGTCTTTTCCTTTACCTATTGGCTTTAATTCACACTCTATTTTTTCTGTTTTAATTGTTCTTACACTTCCTGTTGCAAAATCTATAGCAGTAGGTATTAATAAACCCGGGAAAGCTCCTCCAATAACAGACAAGGCTGTCCAACCTGGACTTAATTTGGTTTCAATCTTAGTATAATGATCTTGATAATTTTGTTTAGAAATTTGGACAAACTTTGTTTTCCTATTCTTCATTTTATAATTCAATGGTGTTTGCCCAACAATTTTACCCGCAATAATTACATCTGCCTTATCGGGTACACTGGTTATTGTGATACTTTGGTTAGGATTGACTCCATGAAAAATAGTTGCACATGACGCAAATAATAAGGAACTATACAGAGAAACAAACAGGAGTTTTACTTTTTCATTTAATAATTTCATATTGTCTTTTAGATTAGTTTAATTATTTATTTAAAATCAAAGCTTAATAGATGTATGATTTAATTTTATAGTACAAAATTATCATATAATTTGACTTTTGCAAATATTAATATCAAATAGTAAACTTATTAATTTGCTACTTGCAAATAAAAAATGCACACTGGCGAAAAGATTAAAGTTTTAAGAAATTTGCGTAACCTTACCCAATCTGATTTAGCTGAAAGAATAAATAAAACACGTGCACTTGTTTCACATATTGAACAAACCGGAAAGGTTAATCACTATACGTTATTAAAAATATTAAAGGTGCTAAAAGTTAGCGAAGAAGAATTTGATAATTTAAATCCCGAACAAATTAACCATACGCTTAAACAAAGCGATTCTTCTTACGAACAGGAACGAATAATTTCGCAAATACAAGAGAAACTGGTCTATTATCAAAAAGCAAACGAAACTTTACAGGAATTGGTAGATGCTCAGAAAATCATCATCAATAGTCTTAAGAAAAAGAATAAATAAAATCATCCGAGAATCTAATTAAATTATCACATCTATTGGCAGACCCCGGCTCTGCATTGCATTCCGGCCGGGGATCTGTTTATAGAGGTTGCTTCGTTTCATTGCGTTATGCCCGCAAAAACGCTTAAAGTAATTTTAAGTTATGTCTTAAATGTTCGATCAACTAAATGATTGAAAAAATAACTATCCTTATTAAAAACCCTGGGCTTTAATGCTTATCTATTAACCGCCTCCTGAGCCTGACTTAGTTGATTTAATGATTCCTCGTAAATCTCCTTTAAAAGCGTGGGATTCTGACTGTAAAAATTAAAACTGCTGTCGTATTGCAGTTTTGTAATTCCATATTTAGTAAAAATAGCCTCCTGGAATTTGGCCACATCAGGCGGTAAGTCTAACTTTCGTATGGTATCTATCTTGTTTAATAAATTCATGCCTCTTGCCGATTCAAAAAGGGTTAAATCGCAAAGAATACTTACCATGGTTTCTTTTTTAATAACCGTTTCCGGTACTACAATTTTTTCATCTTGTCCGGAACACGATGCAAAAAATAAAATAATAAGAATTCTTACTAAATAATTCATAATCGGTTAAATGATAAACGTTCTCCTCTAATTGCGTCGTTAACTTTTCCGTCAGTATAAACCAACTGCCCGTTAACCCATGTTTTTTCAATGGTCGACTTAAATGTATGACCTTCAAACGGTGACCATCCACATTTGTAAAGGATATTGGATTTGTTAACCGTATACGGTTGTTTTGGATTTACTAATACAAGATCGGCATAATAACCTTCTCGTATATAACCCCTTTTTTCAATAGCGAATAAATCAGCCACAGCATGGCTCATCTTTTCTACCACTTTCTCTATACTTATTTTTCCGTTTAAATAAAAATCAAACATCGCCAGAACCGAATGTTGCACCAGAGGCCCGCCAGATGGTGCCTTAAAGTAACTTTGCTCTTTTTCCTCAATAGTATGGGGGGCATGGTCGGTGGCAATCACATCAATTTTATTTTCCAATACTGCTTTAAAAATAGCATCTCGATCACGGGAAGTCTTTACCGCGGGATTCCATTTAATATATGCACCCTTAGTTTGATAGTCTTCATCGCTAAACCATAAATGATGAATACACGCCTCGGCTGTAATTTTTTTATCTTTTAACGGAAGGTTATTGTTGAATAATTCCAACTCCTTGGCCGTACTAATATGTAATATATGCAAACGAGTGCCGTGCTTTTTGGCGAGCTCTACTGCAAATGAGGATGACTTGAAGCAAGCTTCCTCATTCCTGATAACGGGGTGCTGATTAAAGGGTACCCATTCACCGTATTTATTTCGGGCGATCTCGGTATTGGCTCTAATGATGGCTTCGTCTTCGCAATGAGTAGCTATAAGCATTTTACAATCTCTAAAGATTGCATCAAGGGTTTCTCTTTTATCTACCAGCATATTGCCGGTTGAGGATCCCATAAATAATTTTATGCCGCATACATTACGGGGATTAGTCTTTAAGATTTCTTCCAAATTATCGTTTGTTCCTCCCATAAAAAAGGAATAATTGACTACTGAATTTTCTGAACCCCTTTTATATTTTGCTTCTAACAATTCCTGAGTAACGGTTTGCGGGTTAGTATTTGGCATTTCCATATAGGATGTAACGCCGCCAGCAGCTGCTGCTCTTGATTCGGTGAATATTTCACCTTTATGGGTTAATCCGGGTTCACGAAAATGGACCTGATCATCAATGGCTCCGGGTATCAGAAACAAACCATCTGCGTTAATAACATGGTTAGCATTTTCGATGGAATCTGCAGGTAGTATCCTTTCAATTAATTTATCTTTTATTAAAACTGAACCTCTAAAGCTAAGGCCTTCATTAACGATGGTTGCATTTTTAATTAGTGTAGTGCTCATAAATAGAAATAGTTTTCCAATGGAATTAATACAACAAATTTAGAAAATAAAGACCCTTTAAATCACTAATTTTTCTTATTTAAAGTTATTTATGGTACTTTTTAACAGCTAGTATTTTAAAATAATAATTTTCGGTATATTTAATAACTAAAACTAAAATGATTATGTCTGCCGAAGTTGGAATTATTATGGGTAGCTCGAGCGATTTGCCCGTTATGCAGCAAGCTGCTGAAATTCTTAAGAAATTTGATGTTAAATTTGAAATAACAGTTGTATCTGCTCATCGAACACCTGAAAGAATGTTCGAATATGCTAAAAGCGCTCATAAACGAGGCCTTAAAGTAATTATAGCGGGCGCAGGAGGTGCTGCGCATTTACCGGGCATGGTTGCCAGTATAACACCATTGCCGGTAATAGGCGTGCCGGTAAAATCAAGTAATTCTATAGATGGTTGGGATTCTATTTTATCAATATTACAAATGCCTAACGGTATCCCAGTTGCCACCGTAGCTTTAAATGCTGCTCAAAACGCTGGTATATTAGCCGCAAAAATTATTGCTACCTCAAATACTCAATTGCAAAAAAGAATTATTGATTTTAAAACAAGTTTAAGCGATAAGGTTCTAAGTACGGTAGATGAAGTTGAAAAACATTCGAACTTATAAATGATTAAACTTTTATTCCTTATTAATCTCCTTTTTATCTCCCTTCCATCCATAGCATGGAATGAAAACACAAATGCCTCTCCTCGTTCACGAGCAATGGGGGGTGCCGGTGTTTGTTTAAAAGATCAATACTCCCTATCAGTTAACCAGGCCGCAATTTCATCATTAGGCGGAACTTCATTTTCTTCTTCGTTCGAAAGTCGTTTTATTAACTCCGGTATTAGTAATAAATCTATTTTAATTTCCTCCGAATTCAATAAGTTGGGGACTTTTGGTATAGCAGTTAATTCATTCGGTTTAAAAAATTATACTGAAAATAAGTTTGGTATTGCCTTCGCCCGAAACTTTGGAGAAAGAGTTAGTATTGGTATGCAGATAAATTACCTGAGTACAGTGCTGGGCGAAAATTATGGCAAAACGGGGACAATCTCCGCCGAACTTGGTTTTTTGGCTCAGATTACACCTAATATCAGTGTAGCGGCCCATTTATTTAATCCTACCCGAGCTGCTATCGCTTCAAAGTACAACGAATTTGCACCCACGGTATTGAAATTTGGAATTCTTTATAAGTTAAACTCGCGTTTAATCTTTACTTCCGATGCAGAAAAATCAAGTAATGTAACAAAGCCAGTTATTAAAGCTGGTTTGGAGTATAATGCTATTAAAGGATTGTTTTTAAGAGCCGGTTTCTCCGGTAATCCACTCGAAAATTCTTTTGGCATTGGTTACCATACCGGAAATTTAAAGACGGATCTGTTTGTCGCCTTTAATTCGCGCATTGGTTATTCTTCCGGTATCGGAATTGCTTATATTCTTAAATCCAAAACTAAGGCAGTTTTATCTTCCGATCAACCATGAAATTTTTTTTGGCTATATCTTTTGGTTTGGTTTACACGTTATCATTCGCACAAACAGATACTTTAAAAACCAAAGAAGGTGCTAATGAGATAGAACAAAGGGTAGAAAATTTAGCCGAAGGTGTAGATAATGCAAGTGCCGACTATACCACACTCCTTGATAACCTGATTTACTTTTCTGAACATCCTTTAAACCTAAACACTGCTTCGGCAGAAGACTTAAAGGAACTTGGTTTATTAACAGATATTCAAATCAATTCTATCTTAAATCATATTAAAAATAACGGTTCTCTTATAAACATCTATGAACTTCAAGGTATTGATGAAATTGATGTTCAAACTATTCAAAAAATATTACCTTATATACGTATTGAGGATCGATTTGCTAATCCTAATTTAAGTTTAAGCGAAATAAGAAAATATGGCTCGCACCAATTAGTAACCCGCTGGAGCCGAACTCTCGAAAATCAGCAGGGATATACTCCTATTACCGACAGCTCTTATGCACTCAGCCCTAATAGCCGCTATTTGGGGTCGCCCGATAATTTGTTTTTACGTTATCGATTTAGTTATGCTAATGTTTTTAGCATTGGATTTGCTGCCGAGAAAGATGCAGGTGAAGTATTCTTAAATACAAAAAAGCAAACAGGTAACCCTAAAGCCGATAGTATACTAAATTCTAAACTTAAACCTGGTTTTGATTTTTATACTTTTCATGCATTTGCCCGTAATATATGGAAATTTAAGCAAGTGGCTCTGGGCGATTATCAGGTGAGTATCGGACAAGGCGCCGTTTTTAGTAATGGTTTAGCTTTTGGAAAAACGGCGGATATTTTAAGTATTAAGCGAAATGCATATGGATTAAAACCCTATACCTCGGTAAATCCTTCGTTAATGATGCGTGGTGCTGCTTTTAATTTAGCATACGGTAAATTTGAGATTTTGGCTTGGTTTTCTACTAAGCATCTGGATGGAAATATTACATCGGTTTTTAATGACTCTACCAATACTGATATAGGTAGTGCCGGGTTCGAAGGAATTAATATAAGTTCAGTTCAGATCAGTGGTTTTCATCGTACACCAAACGAGCTGGCCGATAAATCTTCCCTAAGGGAAAATATCTTGGGGTCTCGTATTGGCTATAATTCAAAGAATCTTAGCTTTGGTTTTACGGGTGTAAACACGCAATACTCCGCTAATTTTTCTCCAAATGGAGTCGCTTACAATAAGTTTGATTTTTCTGGTAACCAAAATGCTAACATCGGCTTGGATTTTAATTGGATTGTAAGAAATTTTAATTTTTATGGTGAACTTGGGAGAAGTAAAAATGGTGGACTGGCAATAGTAAGCGGCGCCTTAATTAGTTTAGATCCTAAGCTTACATACGTTATTCATTATCGTAACTTTCAGAAAAATTATCAGGCTTTAAATGCAAATGCACTTAGTGAGAATACAGCCAAACAAAATGAAATTGGATTTTATAATGGCCTAAATTTTAAACCCAATAATTTAATTAATGCTACTTTGTATTTAGATGTTTCCAGGTATCCTTGGCTTAAGTATCAGGTGAGTTCTCCTTCGCAGGGGTATGACTTTTTCTCGCAATTAAACTATACGCCTACCAAAAAAATAGCATCCTATTTTCGATTTAGGCAAAGAATTACTCAACGAGATTTTACTGATGAGTATGAAGAAATTCGTTATTTAAATGATATTCTTCAACGTAATTACAGATTCGAAATATCATCTCCACTCTCTAATTCTTTTTCTTCTAAACAGCGTATCGAAATGGTGGATTATAAACCTCAATTTGGAAATCGCGAACTGGGTTATTATATTTTTAATGATATAAGTTATAAAGCGCTGAGTAGTCCTATTCAACTTACCTGGCGTTATGGATTATTCGAAACACAAGGTTACAACTCCAGGATTTATTCTTACGAAAAGGAAGTGTTGTACGCATACTCCATTCCGGCTATCAGCGGAAAAGGAATCAGAACTTATTTAATGGCCAGGTATACCCTAATCCGCGGTTTAGATTTGTGGGTTAGATTGGCTGCCACTATTTATAATGATAAAACCGAAACAGGGTCTGCACTTAATCTTATCAATACCAATCATCGAACCGACGTAAGGGTTCAATTACGTTATAAATTTTAAAATGTATAAACCATTTGGTTTATTAATGGTTACTTTAGAAAGCCTAATTAATAATTACTTAAATTTGATTTTTAATTAACTATTTATACGTAAAATGGATACTACTGGATTTAGCCCCGAACTTTTGAGCATTGCAGAGAAAGTTACCGGAAACATCAGGATAACAGATCAGGAAGCGCTTTACTTATATAAGGATGCAGAACTTGCTCAGGTCGGTATAATTGCAAATTATGTTCGCGAAAAAAAGAGTGGCAATAATACCTACTTCAATCGTAATTTCCATATAGAACCCACCAATATTTGTGTTTACGATTGTAAATTTTGTTCATACTCTCGCTTGTTAAAACAAAAAGACGGACAATGGGAACTAAATATCGATCAAATGATGGATATGGTTAAAGCTTATGATGGCAAACCCATTACAGAGGTTCACATTGTGGGAGGTGTTCATCCTAAAATGGACCTCTATTTTTTTGGTGATCTTTTACAGAAAATAAAAAATCATCGCCCAGATTTGCATATCAAAGCCTTTACTGCGGTTGAGCTTTATTATATGTTTAAGAAAGCAAAAATGTCTGTAGCGGAGGGTTTATCTTTTTTAAAAGAAAAAGGCCTCGATTCTCTGCCGGGTGGTGGTGCAGAAATTTTTGATGAGAAAACGCGTATAGAAATTGCGGGAGATAAATGTTCGTCTGACGAATGGTTGTTAATTCACCAAACGGCCCATCAATTAGGAATTCCAAGCAACTGTACAATGTTGTATGGACATGTTGAAACATACGAGCACCGTGTGGATCATATGAGGCGATTAAGGGAACTACAAGATCAAACAAAAGGATTTAACACTTTTATTCCCCTAAAATTTAGAAATAAGGAAAACCAAATGGATCATGTACCCGAAGTAAGTGCTATTGAAGATTTAAAAAATTATGCAGTTTCTCGTATCTATTTGGATAATTTTCCTCATGTAAAAGCATATTGGCCAATGATAGGAAGAGATCTTGCAACCTTATCCTTAAGCTTTGGCGTAGATGATATTGATGGTACCATTGACGATTCAACCAAAATATACTCCATGGCTGGAGCCGAAGAGCAGTCACCGGCGCTTGCTACCGAACAGTTAGTTTATTTAATTAAGTCGGCTAAACGCATTCCTATTGAGCGCGATACTTTGTATAATGTAGTTAAAGACTATTCCAAAGAGCCGGTTGAAATCTAAAATATTATTTATAAAAAAAGGTGCCTTAAGCACCTTTTTTAAGGCATAATAGCAAAAAATAGTTGGTAAAAAGCTCTATAACCCTTTATGCTATTGGGCTACAAGAAAGTTTAGTGAAAGTCGTTTCACTAAACTTTTTTTGTATATGAAAAAACTTAAAAAAAACG
>JBIICS010000205.1:0-3887 GCA_044238735.1 Bacteroidia bacterium | reverse complement strand
GATCAATGATCCATCTTTACAATAAATATCCCAATAATCAAATCACAATAGACAACAAAATTTTGATAGATGAGGGAATTAAATATTTAATAACTCAGCAACAAGCTGACGGTTCGTTTATTAATTGGAATTTTAGACCAAATCAAACTACTCCAAATACAAATAACTCTATTGGGAATAACACTACGCATCCTTATGAAACTTCAAATGCACTTGCAACACTTTGCGAAGGATTAATGTTTTTTAAAAAATATAATTATACGATTCCCTCAAATTTAGAAATTACTATAGAAAAAGCTGCAAATAATTTAACGTATGATATTACCGATGGTCAACTTGATAATTCTAATTTCAAAGGTTTAGTAGCTTGGTCACTTTCAAAAGCCTTTAAAGTAACGCAAAATTGCAATTATTTGAAACGAGCACAAGCAATTTGTCTAATGCTTATAAATGATCAAACGAAAGATGGGGGATTATGCGATGGCATGTGGCAAACAGGAGGAGAAGAACAACCTTCAATGATAATGCATGATTCTCACATTCATTATCATATGATAATATTAAAAGGTTTAATAGAAACTTTTGACATATTACCTAACACAATGAGTGCATACAAAACAAATCTTCTTAACACTATAAATAGAGGAATTAATCATGTAATTTCTAAAAGATTATCCTTAGGGTATGTTAATGGCAGTAATGTATTTGGCGCATTAAGATTGGATTATACGAATAATGATTGTTTAACCGTAGAACAGAAATTTGGTTTTTATTATTTTTCTGATGTTGTAGAACCAATAGCCCTGCTTGCGTATTATTCTAACTATCATTTGGATTACTTTACAAATAATGATAGAAGTAATTTGAAAAATCTATTAAATATTATTAGTTGGGAAGTAAAAAATAAAACCGATACCAATGTCCCTAATCAGTCTATCATTTTTTGTGTTAATAATTTACCAGGTTTATCATACTATTTAGATTACTATAATGCATTAAAAACTAACACAAAAATATTTCAAGAAGACTCTCCAAAAATCAGAAATTATAATGCTAATAAATTAGTAAATAGAATTTTAACTGGCGACTTTGATAATGATGGCAAATTAGATGATGTTGCAGCATTTTATGATTACGGAATGTCGGAATCAAGAATTCATGTTTGGAAAACTGATGTACCAAATTATGTTGAATATTCAGGTTCAAACGGTTGGTGGCAATCATCGGGTTACGATGCAACTAAGATAGTTTCACTAAATGTAGGTGACATAGATAATGATGGATATAAAGATGATATAATTGCATTTTATGATTATGGGAACTCTATTGCCAAAATACATGTTTGGGTTGGTGAAAAGACTTATTTTAGATATGTAAGTTCAAATGGATTGTGGTCTTCTAGCGGATATAATGCAAATATGATAAAAGGTAGAGTAGAAATTGGCGATTTCGATCATGACAACTATGAAGACGATATTATTGCATTTTATGATTATGGAAACTCCAACACGAGGATTCATTATTGGATAGGTAGAAAAAATGATTTTTATTATGTTGGACCTAATGGATTATGGTCTACTTCAGGATATGATGCAAATAAAATAACAGGCAGAGTCGTAGTTGGTGATTTTAATAACAATGGTTTTAAAGATGATATTTGTGCGTTTTATGATTATGGCAATTCTAATACAACTATTCATGGCTGGTACGGATCAACAAGTACAGTAAATTATTTGGGAGCATATGGCCTTTGGAGAAGCTCTGGATACGACGCAACAAAAATTACCAACAGGGTTTGCGTTGCAAATATGGATTATGATAATTATTTAGACGACATTGTTGTTTTTTATGACTATAATAATACTGAAACAAGAGCTCATTTGTTTAGCGGTTTTAATTCATTTATTTCATATAATGGTGCGAATGGAATTTTCAGCAGTATTGGTTATAGTGCGTCAAAAATAAATGGAAGAATAGCATCTGGTTGTTTTAATAACTATGCCTCTGATAATATTGTTAACGATTTTTATACTTTTTATGATTATAGCAATGACGAAACTCGAATTCATTCTTTTATTAGAAATGCTTCAAATGGCAGTTTAGATTATTCTGGATCTGGAGGGGTTTGGGTAGAATGTTACCCTTCAACCAATTTAACTTTAAATTTAAAACAATCAAATGAGCAACAATCGAGTTTTAATGAAGTTGGAGAAGATTATATCAAAAATCAAGAATATATTTCATTCCCAAATCCAATAAAAAACACTTTAACAATTGAATGCAAATACGATTTAGAAAATAATCTTGATATTTTTGTTCTTGATCCTATCAATCTTAAACAATTTAAACCAACGATAATTTCAAAAAACAACAACCAAATTAAATTAGACTTTAGTGAGTTAGAGTTAAGTAATGGTATTTATATTTTAACAATTAAATCAAACAATAATTTAAAATTTAAGAAACTAATAGAGGTTAAAAAATAAAACTTGTACAAACTTCTCCGCATAACCGATTTATACCCTCAATACATCCAAACCGTATATGAGAAAAATCCTGATTTATCTAGTCAACTTTTTATAGAACAATCTAAAAAGTTAAGTTCTAAATCGGCAGAAATTTCCAGCTCTTATGTAAAAGAACTAAATGCACTTGGCATTGAATCGTTTGAACTTATTACAAATGCTGAAGTTGCACAAAAACAATGGTTAAAAGAGAATAATTTACCTGACCATTTAACTCAACAAGAAATTATATTAAAACAGATTAGTTTTTTTAAACCTACCGTAGTTTGGATAGATACAACCTCGTTGTTAAATGATTCTTTCATTAAAAATCTTAGAAAATCAAACTCAACAGTTAAAAAAATAGTAGGTCATATTTGCGCCCCTTTTAACACCGAAATAGAAAAAGGATTAAAAGAACTGGACGCTGTATTTACATGCACTCCTTGCATAGAACACGAACTTAAAAGCAAAGGCATGAAAAACGTAACGCTTGTTTATCATGCCTTTTATCCTGAAATTATTAATTGGGTAAAAGAAGAGAATAACCCATACTCAGAAACTGACTTTGTTTTTACAGGCTCTCTTTATACCGGATATGGTTTACACAAATCTCGAATAGAGTATATTGAAACCATGATTGCAAACCAAATAAACGTTAGCATTTATGGCAATTTAGAATCGAGAAATACCGTTTTTAAAAAACAAGCCATGTATTATGCAATAAATACGTTAAACAAAATTGGCGCAGGTTCTATAATAAACAAAACACCTACTTTAAGCCGATTTAAAAACTATGGCGAAGAAAAAATAAATTATTATTCATCAAGCTTAATTAACGCGACTAAACCTCCCGTTTTTGGTTTAGAAATGTATAAAGTATTAGCTAATTCTAAAATATGTTTTAACATTCATGGCGAAATTGCTAAAAAATGTGCGGGTAATATTCGTTTATTCGAAGCCACAGGTATTGGAACTTGCCTAATAACCGATCACAAAGACAACATGAAGGATTTATTTGAGGTTGGTAAAGAAGTTGTTACCTATACCAATTTAAACGATTGTCTTGAAAAAGTAAAATGGCTAATTAACAATCCTTCGGAACGTATAAAAATTGCTAAATCAGGTCAAGAGCGAGTGTTAAAATCTCATACCGTTAAAAACAGAGTGGAACAAATAAATTCCGTTATTTGTAACTTATTAAAATGAGCAACCCCTTAAACCAATATCTCCCCCCCATTGTAAAACGCCAATTAACCGGCTTGTTTTATGGCTGGAGTGGCAATTATAAAACCTGGGAAGAAGCCTCTGCAAAATGTACCGGCTACCATACAGATGAAATAATTAACCGGGTTAAAAATGCAGTTTTACAAGTTAAAAACG
>JBIICS010000079.1:0-13202 GCA_044238735.1 Bacteroidia bacterium | reverse complement strand
CAGCTTCTGCGGCGACTTAGTTTCAGATCTTGCAGAGTAGAAGATTTTACATTTATATCAATACTGTAACTTCTTAAAAAACCAAAGGGCACCCAATTAAAACGCATTTCCCAACAATGCAAATCGCGATATATGTTTACCGAGGTATACGATAGTTTTTTATTTATAAAATCGTAACCACTGTTTACAGCAATTTTCCATTTAGGTGTTAAATTAAAATCGGTATTAAAGCCGAGGGTTTGAACGATAATTGAGGTGTCCTGATGAGGTTTATTTAACTGTAAATTGTAATTTATACTTAGGCTCCAAGGCACATTAAAATCTACATAAGCATCCGGTCTGGCATTTATCATGGCCAACTCGTCGGGTTTAGCTAATTTACTTTTCCTTTCGGTTTGCTTTTTATTGTTGTCCAGTCGCCAATTTAAAGCCATGTTAGCGTTACTTAATCGAAGCGGCCTACCGGTTTCGGAATAAAAGGATTCATTTATTCTGGTGCGTGTTTTCTTATTTACTCGGTAGGGGTCAAATACAGCATTGGTATTTATATCCAGTTTTTCAAACAAATAAGTTCGGGCATTAATATTTACGTTACTCCAATTTAAAGAGTCGGCAAAAACATTATAAAACCCGCTTGCACTCAAGTTTTCGAAAATTTTAATTTTTCTGAATCCGGAAACAGTGTCTTTTTTACTTCTCACTTTCATCTCCAGATTATTTATTATACTATACGTAACATTTCCCTGATTAACCGTATTAGGGCCTCCATAAATTGCTTTTTCGTAAGTACTATAAAAGCGAGGACTAACTATACTGGTATCGTTTAAAATGGTTTGCAGTTTATACATTTTGGGGATGTAGTTAAATCCAACTGTTGGGGTAATAACATGACGTATTGCCTTAATTGAACCCGATTTAAACTGAAACATTCCATATAATTTTGTGGTAAATTGAGCATTTACATTAAAATCTCGATTGGCGTTAAACCTATCTATCATTCTGTTTTCTATATAGCTTGAATCGATATCGGTGCCTACTTTTTTGGTAGTTATAAATTCTTTTTCCAACGTTTGCAAATACCATCTTTCAGTATAATTAAAAGTGGGCGTAAATGTAAAATGCTTTAAGAAACGAACCGAGGTAGATACCGGAATATCATGCCTTAAACCTCTTTGTGCATCCCTAAAAGTTTCCATTTTAAAAAAAGAAGTATCGGGGGCAACCATTCTATTTTCTATTTGGTTGCTATAACTTATCCCTATGTTTTCATACCATTTTGCATTTCCCACCTGAACTTTTCTTTGCAACGGATAAAAACGCGTAACATTAAAATTCATGCTAGGTAAACTTCCTTCCACATTTTTGCTCAGCGTGCTTTGGCTTTGTCGTGCATTAACACCCAGGGTATATTTTCCTTTCCAAACTTTAGTATAAGCCACATTCGAATTGAAATTATTATTAAGAACATCCTGTGTATTTCTTGAATTTAGGAAATTATACTGACTGGATCCATAATTTACATTAGCCGTAAACCGCCCAGATGGGTTAGCTTTTGGATCTTGGTTGTGGGTCCATCGAATAAAGTAATCGCTTTGCTCCCTGTAATCGCTTAAATCTTTTTCTCCAAATTTAAATTTAGAATATCCCACATTAACATTTCCAGAAAAATGATACTTCCAAACATAATTACTTAATGCACGCGCACCCCATGATCCCTTAGTGTATATATCGCCCTTAAGCGTTAAATCAACATAATCATTAATCCCCCAATAATATCCGCCATCTTTTATAAAAAAACCGTTTTCGGCCGATTCGCCCGGAAAAGGGAGTAATACCCCAGATTTTCGTCCACCTTTAGAATTAGGGAAAAATCCAAACGGAACCGCTAAAGGCGTTGGTACATTTTCGATTATTAGATTAGCCGGACCGGTTACAATTTTATCATTGGGGATAACTTTCAACTTTTGGGCGTTTATCCAAAAATGAGGATGATCGGTTTGGTTGCAGGTTGTGTATCTTCCATCTTTTATAAAATAATTATCCTGAGGATCTTTTTTTAGGGTTTGTGCCAGAATAAATCCATCACCCTGCTGGGTAACTACTTCCTGAATTTTACCTTTTTTTGTATCAAAATTATACAGTAATTCTTTGGCTTTAAACGTTTGGGTGCCTTCGGTAAACTCCGGAGCACCAATAAGTTTACCCAAACTATCCTTAGAACCAAAAGCCCTACAAGTATTTTCCTTTATGTTAAATTCTATATTATCGGCTTTAAGGTTTATCTCATTATATAAAATTTCCGCAGCTCCATATAAATAAATTATTTCTTCCGTTAAATCTATACGCATACTGTCGCGGGCTTTATATTTTACCGGGAAATCGAATTTACTTTTGGGAGCCTCTTTTACAATGGAATTGGTGTCGCTTTTTACCAAAACACTGTCAGCATTTACTTGTGGAATAGCTTTTGAGTAAGCTAAAACAAGCAATAGAGTTATTGACAATAGATTTTTTAAAAATTGCGTTAGTACCAAGTAAAGCTTTTTAAAGAATTTGCAAAATTAGGGTTTTAAAGTAATAATTATGCCAGGGACCGAAAAGTATAAATATCAATTGATAATATTTTACTTTATTGTATTTTTTATTGGTGGTGCTATGGTTAATAACCACCGTCCGGGCAGGGGCGTAAAACGGATAGTTATTAATGCCGGCCACGGTGGAAAAGATGAAGGTACCAGCGGAAGTTTTGCAAAAGAAAAAGATGTGGCCCTGAGAATCGCCTCCAAATTAGGTCAATTTATTCGAAACAAATACCGCGACGAAATTGAAATACAATATACCCGAGAGGATGACCGATTTGTGGAACTGAACGAAATTGCCAATCATGCCAATAAAGCAGATGCCGATTTGTTTATATGCATTCATTGCAACGCCAACCCCAATAAAGAAATATTTGGTTCAGAAACCTACATTATGGGTTTACACAAAACAAAAGGTAATTTAGACGTGGCCAAACGAGAAAATGCCTCCATATTACTGGAAGATAACTATCAAAAAAAATACGAGGGATTTGATCCAAGCTCAGAGGAAGCGACCATTATCTTTAGCATGTATCAAAATGTTTTCTTAGAAAGAAGTTTGAACTTTGCCGCTAAAGTTCAGGAAAATTTTAAGGGTTTTGCCAAAAGGTCCGACCGAGGAGTTAGGCAGGCCGGCTTTCTGGTACTTTGGAAAACTAAAATGCCCTCCGTATTAATTGAAACCGGCTTTTTATCCAATAAAGAAGAAGAAAAGTTTTTAGCCTCCGATAAAGGACAAAATCAACTGGCCTATAGTATTTTTAGAGCATTTAGAGAATATAAATGCGAACAAGAAGGAAAAGAATTAACCGAAGCCGAAAAAGCCGAGAAAATGCCTACCGATTGGGAGTTAAGCCAGGATGAACAAAAAAACATGATACCGGTTAAAACAGACGAAAAATTAAGTGTAAAAGAAGAAAAAGAATCTAATGCCGAACTTAAAACAGAAGTTAATACGGAATCATTACCCAAAACTGAAGTCTCTGCTGAAAAAGCCAATAATAATGAAAACAAATCAGGCTCTGAGTTTGCCGAGTATGGGATAATTTTTAAAGTTCAATTAGCCAGCACCGAAAAGAAACTAAATACTAAAAAGCAATTTAAAGATTTAGTAGACATTCAGGAAATAGTTATTGAGACCGGTTATCGATACTATGCCGGAAAATTTAAAACGATGGAAGAAGCCCGAAAATATCAAGAAACCCTTAAGGAAAAGGGCTTGAAAGATATCTTTGTTGTAGCTTTTCAGAACGGTAAACGAATTACTACCAGCGAGGCGGTAGAAATATTAAAAAGTAAAGAAAAAAATTAATCAATTAAAAACTTAAGTGCTCTCCAAATAAAAAAGAGCTTAAATTTCTTTGTTATTTTTAATTAGGTATTGGTGCCAAAAATAGTTGGTAAAAAGCTCTATAACCCTTTACCCTATTGGGCTAAAAGAAAATTTAGTGAAATTCTATTACCTGATTCCTTCATAAATAAATTCCAGAATTTCTATAGCACAAAACGGAATTAATCGTTTCGCTTACCTCCTAAATAAATCATCACATAATACATTAAGGTCGCTAGAGAGGATAATGCAGCAACTACATAAGTACTAGCAGCCCAATTTAGTGCATTAGAAGCTTTATCCAAATAAGCACCGCTTAAAATATTATTATTGTTAAGCCACTTTAGAGCCCTGTTCGAAGCATCAAATTCTACCGGCAAAGTAATGAATGAAAATAAAGTTGTTAAAGCGAACATAATAATGCCAATAAATAAGAGCGCGGGAAACACTTGTATAGTTAATATACCAGCCAATAAAACCCACTGCACTATATTGGAAGAAAAGCTAACTATAGGCACCAAACGACTGCGCATGGTTAACCATGCATAAGCTTCGGCATGCTGCACGGCATGTCCACATTCGTGCGCAGCTACTGCTGCTGCAGAAATATGTCTGCCGTAAAACACCTCATGGCTTAAGTTTACAGTTTTGGTTAAGGGATTGTAATGATCGCTTAATTCACCGGGGGTAGAAACAATTTTTACATCGTAGATTCCATTATCCCTCAACATCTTTTCTGCTATTTCTTGTCCGCTCATATTACCGGGTAAATTAATTGCGGAGTACTCTCTAAACTTAGATTTTAATCGAGATGATATTAACCAGCTAATTATGCTGAAAAAAATAAAGATGATATAAATACCTGCCATTTTAAATGTAATTTTTTTGGTAATCAAATTTCAAAAAATATGCCTTTATACAGAATATGCTTAATACTGATATTTTGTCAGAATCTATAACTAAATTTAACTAAGTTCGGCCAGTGCCTGTGTTGACCATGCCTCCGGCTTGTCACTAAATAATATTTTAGTCTTGGCCCATGTAGTCTTAAATAGCTCCGAATTACGGTAACGTTCTAAGTTAATCTCTGAATCCCAAATGCTGTAGGTAAAGAATATGGAAGGATTATTTTGATCATTTAATAATTTAAGATGTTTGCAGCCCTCAAAATTCCTGATCAATTCTTTACTGGCATTAAAAACCTTAACAAATTCTTCCCTTTTTTCGGTTACAAAAGTCATTTTAACAATTCGAATAATCATAGAATGTTGGTTTAATAGTTTAATAGTTCTATGGATTGGAAGATTTAGAAATCATAATTTATAATTATATCAAGTCTATTATCTATTATACTTTATCCAATTTCCTTTTTTCTCTTCCTATTTCCCTTTCAATTCTTAAATTTATCTAAATGATTTTAAAAAACTGGAAATATTTTTTAGGTAATAAGCGCAACTGGATCTGGTTGTTTTTTCAAAGCTTAATAATATTCGTTTTTTTAAAAGTATTCGAATTAGTAATTCAATATTCGCATTACAGGCAATCGTTTCAACTAAACGACTGGTTTTTTATTTTTCAACCGTTTGATTTATCAATTGCGATTTGTCTTTTTACATACTCAGGGATTCTTATTGCTGCCGGTTATTTAATTCGCACACCCGAACTATTTTTTAATGCTCTTAATCTCTTGTTAGCACAAAATATAATAAGGGCCTACTGTATTTATTTGGTTCCTCTTGCCCCTCCCGAAGGCATGATCTATTTAAATGACCCCATTTTGGCTTTTGCATTTTACAAAGGCGCAGAAATTAAAACCGATTTATTTTTTAGCGGCCATGTATCCAATTTATTTTTGCTAGCCTTAAATATTAAAGAACTAAAATTAAAATATATGGTTTTAATTATAACAGTATTAGTAGGCATAATGCTTATCGTTCAACGTGTGCACTACAGTTTAGATGTAATTTCTGCTCCTTTAATCTCGTGGATTATTTACAAGACCTTGGGAAAATGGCTTAATTTCTATCAGGTAAAAACTAAGGAGACAATCGACTAATTTGCCAATCATTATTTATGAGCTCATAACAAATACGATCGTGTAATCTACTCGGTCTCCCCTGCCAAAATTCGAAGTAAGTAGGCTTTACCAAAAAACCACCCCAAAAAGGCGGACGCGAAATTTCTTTATTTTCAAATCGGGCGCTTTGATTATTAAATTGATTTTCCAATACTTCTCTGTTAGGTATTTTTGAACTTTGCGCCGAAGCCCAAGCACCAATTTTAGATGCGGATGGTCGAGAGGCAAAATAGCTATCCGAAACTTCTTCTTTTTGCTTTTCTACCGTTCCTTCAACTCTGATTTGCCTTTCCAGTTCGGGCCAGAAAAAATTTAAACAAACATTTTTATTATCCGACATTTCTCTACCTTTTCTGCTCTCAAAATTGGTATAAAAGCCTAACCCATTTTCATCAAACTCTCTTAACAAAACTATACGTGAGGAGGGTCTTGCATCTTTATCAACTGTACACAAAACCATGGCATTAGGCTCTTTGGCGTTTATTTCTAATGCATGTATCAACCATTTTTCGAGTTGTTTAATCGGATTATTTTCCACATGCGCTTCGTCTAAGTTTTGTAAACTGTATTCTTTGCGTAATTGATTTACAAATTGACTAATTTTATCTTCTGCCATTGTTTGATTCTTTTAATAATAATTGGGGTTTAAATTAGTAATTAAAACACTTTAGTTCTATATTAGTTGAAGCAGGATGTAAAAAAAATATGTCGAAAAAAGAAATTTTAGCTACCGGAAAAATTTTAATTGCGGAACCGTTTTTAAAAGATGAATACTTTATTCGTTCCGTAATTATTTTGGCAGATTATAACAACGATGGTGCTTACGGATTTATATTTAACCGAACCCTTGATTTAGATGTTAATGAAGCCCTCGAAAATTTCCCTGATTTAAACTCAAGTGTGTTTTTAGGGGGGCCTGTAGCACGCGATAATGTTTTTTATATTCACACGTACGGTGATATTATTGAAGGAAGTCAGAAAATTATGGAAGGACTTTATTGGGGTGGCGATTTTTATCAATTAAAACAAAAGATAGAGGAAGGGACCATAAGGGAAGAAAATATACGATTTTTAGCCGGTTACGCCGGTTGGGACCATGGACAACTTGAAAAGGAAATAAAAGAAAAGTCGTGGATTATTACGCATACTACTCCCCAAATACTCTTAAATACAAACCCGGAATTACTTTGGAAAAAACTTTTAAACGACATGGGAAATGAATTTGCGCAGATGGCCAACTACCCCATCGATCCTAATTTAAATTAATTAATCACAAATAAATTATTAGATTTGAATTATAAATACTTTTTCCTAGTTTTACTATAATAAATATGAAGATTAAACTTTCTATAATCCTTATTTTACTTTTTTCAAGTGGTTTTTTAATGGCGGCAACCCTACCTGGCGGAGGTGCAACTCCTGATTGTTGGCCAGATCCTTGTCCTATCCCCCTTGATGGTGGGGTTAGTTTACTTTTAGCTGCAGGTGCAGCTTTTGGGACTAAAAAAATCCTCGATTCCCGTAAAAAATAACCTTAAATGGTTAATATCCTTCGGCAACCCTTATTTTTATTTGTTCTTAAAATATTGGGTGTTTATCTGTTTTGGCAGATATTATACACCACTTATCTTCATTCTAACAGTTCACTCGACCTAACTGTTGTAGAATTAACCATCAAACATAGCAAATGGATTCTTAACTTATTGGGATTTAGAACCTTTACTGGGGCCGTTCGCTTAATCGGAATAGACAACACCAGCGGATTATGGATGGGCGATCCTTGTAATGGTATCATTTTATTTGCCTTGTTTTCAAGTTTTATTATTGCATTTCCGGGTCCACTTAAATCTAAAATCTGGTTTATTCCCTCTGGAATCATAATTATATATTTAGCTAACGTTTTGCGCGTTGTATTATTAGCTATTATACAATTATATGTTTCAAGATCTACATTAGAGTTTCATCACACCTACACCTTTACTTATATGGTTTATAGTCTTATTTTTTTTATGTGGTGGATATGGGTAAATCAATTTTCGGGATTAATTAAAAAAGGTGAAAAATAATCGGATTAAAATAGTACTCATTATAATTTCTTATTTTTTAATAGGGTATTGGCGCGAAGATGTATTTGTAAACCTCAACCGTATGTTGTATTTGAAACTAAATGAAACGGATGCCTATTATTATTATTCCAAAACGATTTATGCATCATTATCTAAGACTTCTTACACCTTTTTATACTACTTAAAGTGGTTTCTTACTGTTTTATTTTCTGTTTTGTATCTCATTTTGGCCGGTTCATTTAATCTTTGGCTGTTTAAAAAGAACATTTTTAAAGAAATATCCTTAATTCTGATAGCCCTGTTTGCAGTTTCCGGATTATTAATTTTAGTAGGGTATATTGTTAATGATTATTCAATTACCTATAAATTAGCTCGTTTTTTAATGGGCATCGCTCAATCGCCATTATTGTTCATAATCAGTGCCCCTTTTGTTTGGTCGCAAATGTCGTTCAATAAAAAAGAATCTTAATTTTGTTTCAAAATTTATTTAACTGTAATGAAAAGAGATAAACTAATTTTCGATTTAATTAAGGAAGAAACTCATCGTCAAACCGAAGGTCTTGAGTTAATTGCTTCAGAAAACTATGTGAGCCCTCAGGTATTAAAGGCTATGGGTTCAGTTTTAACCAATAAATATGCCGAAGGATACCCCGGTCGCCGCTATTATGGTGGATGCCAGGTTGTGGACAAAGTTGAACAACTTGCTATCGACAGACTAAAACAATTATTTAATGCAGACTGGGCCAATGTTCAGCCTCACAGTGGTGCTCAAGCTAACGCTGCGGTTATGCTGGCTTGCCTTAAACCGGGAGATAAAATTTTGGGATTTGATTTATCACACGGAGGACATTTAACTCATGGTTCTGCCGTAAATTTTAGCGGTAAATTATATCAGCCTTTCTTTTACGGTGTTTCGGAAAAAACCGGAACTGTTGATTACGAAAGCTTAGAAAAAACAGCCCTTAAGGAAAAACCCAAAATGATCATTGTAGGGGCTTCCAGTTACTCCAGAGATTGGGATTATGCTCGTGTTAGAAAAGTTGCCGATAAAGTTGGCGCTTTATTATTAGCAGATATTTCTCATCCGTCTGGCTTAATAGCAAGAGGATTATTAAATGATCCTCTACCCTATTGCCATATTGTAACATCAACTACCCATAAAACGTTAAGAGGTCCTCGTGGTGGAATTATCATGATGGGCAAAGATTTCGAAAATCCTTTCGGATTAAAAACACCAAAAGGTGAAATCAGAATGATGTCCTCATTATTAGATTCTGCCGTTTTTCCAGGAACTCAGGGTGGACCATTAGAACACGTAATTGCATCCAAAGCAGTTGCATTTGGTGAAGCGTTAAGCGATGAATACATGAGCTATATTGTTCAGGTCTCTAAAAACGCACAAGCATTAGCTGCTTCTCTAGTTTCTAAAGGTTATAAAATTATTTCGGGTGGTACAGAAAACCATTGTATGCTTATAGATCTGAGAAGTAAAGGCTTAACCGGTAAAGAAGGTGAAATTTGGTTGGGCAAAGCCGATATTACGGTTAATAAAAACATGGTTCCGTTTGATGATAAACCGGCTATGGTTACTTCAGGAATAAGACTTGGTACACCGGCTATAACCACCAGGGGTTTAAAAGAAAAACAGATTTTAAAAGTAGCTGACTTAATTGATGAAGCTCTAATGTGTAAGGGTGATGAAAAGAAACTTAAGTCTGTAAAAACAAAAGTTAATAAACTAATGAGGGATTTACCCTTATTTGTATAATAATGAAGGCCGGAATTTAACCGGCCTTTTTTTTTAATTTAGTTTTATGATATACGAATTTAACGGTTACATACCGGTAGTTGACCCTAGCTCTTTTGTTCATCCTCAAGCATGTGTTACAGGCAATGTAATAATTGGTAAAAATGTTTATGTAGGTCCAGGTGCTGCTTTACGAGGCGATTGGGGCGAGATTATAATTGAAGACGGGTGTAATGTTCAAGAAAACTGTACCTTACACATGTTCCCAGGGGTAACCGTCTTATTAAAGGAAGGTGCACACATAGGGCATGGAGCAATAATTCATGGCGGAATAGTGGGTAAGAATGTACTGATTGGAATGAATTCGGTAATAATGGATAATGTTATTATTGGCGACAATAGTATTATTGGTGCTTTAAGCTTTATACCGGAAGGAATGGAAATTCCGGAAAGAAAAATTGTAGTTGGGAATCCTGCTAAAATTATTAAAGAGGTCTCTGATCAAATGATTGAATGGAAAACAAAAGGTACAGAATTGTATCAAAAACTACCATCCGAATTACACGCAACATTAAAAATTTGCAATCCTTTAACTGAAATACCTTTAAACAGACCTAAGCAACAGGATATTTATAAAAACTGGAAAAAAACTAAATAAACAGCATTTAAGGCTTATTCGGATTAATTTATATTTTACTAAGATATGTTTTACTATCCGGTCCTAAATTAAAAATTAAGTCTAAGATACTAAGATTACATACAAAATGATGTTTATATGAAAAGGTTTGATAATATTCGGGCATCAAAACATTTCTTGTTTTTTTAAAACTTTCTTTATTTCTAAAATCGTTTAGAATAAAATCAGGATTTAGGTATTGATTACTAAACTCTAGTTTAGTATTGACCTTTAGAGCTTTTAGCAAGTTAATTAATATTGAACTATTAAACTCGAAAAGGGTATCGTATTTCTTTTGATAAAAATCTGCAATATAGTGCTCGTAATGTTCAAAAAAAGGAGAGGATTTGTAAGCGCTTAAAATACTTTTCCAATGTTGATGTTGCCATCGTTGTTTATTATCAATAGTAATTAAATGATAGGGGATTTTTTGAGATTTATTATTAATGGGAACGCTCAATTTCTGTATTCCATTCGCATTTAAAATTTCTAAAAAACTTCGGGTAGTTTGTTTAGGCACAAATTCGTTTTGATCTATTAGTATGCTTTCATACTTAAATAAAATTGCAAAATATTCTAAGCTTCCGCTATAACACAAGGGAAATACTGGGGTTTCAGTCATTGTGAAAAAGCGTTAAATAAATAGTTTACCCAAAAGAGTTTTAATTTACTTTCTGGAGATTACCTTTAACGCGGCTTCCACTAAATGATGTGTATCCAAGCCATACTTGGCCATAAGTTCATCAGGAGTTCCGCTTTCGCCAAAACTGTCATTAACGGCTACAAATTCAATTGGTGTTGGCAGTTTTCTGGCAAGCACCTGTGCAACGCTTTCTCCTAATCCTCCTGCAATCATGTGTTCTTCAGCAGTAACTATAGCTCTCGTTTTGGCAGCAGATTTAATGATGGCTTCTTCATCCAGTGGTTTTATGGTATGAATGTTTATAAGCTCAACCGATATTCCTTTTGATGCAAGAATCTCGGCCGCCTGAATGCTTTTCCAAACCAGGTGACCAGTGCTAATAATGGTTACATCGATTCCTTCATTCATTAACCACGCTTTTCCAATTTCAAATTTTTGGTCTTTAGAGGTGAAGTTCGCCACCTTTGGTCGGCCAAAACGCAAATAAACCGGACCGTGATGATCAGCAATTGCTATGGTTGCAGCTTTAGTTTGATTAAAATCACACGGATTAATTACCACCATTCCGGGCAACATTTTCATTAAACCTATATCTTCAAGAATTTGGTGAGTAGCCCCGTCTTCTCCTAAAGTAAGCCCGGCATGCGAAGCACAAATCTTAACATTTTTTTCAGAATAAGCTACACTCTGACGGATTTGATCATATACACGACCTGTAGAAAAATTAGCGAAGGTTCCGGTATAGGGAATATAGCCCCCTATGGTTAAGCCTGCCGCCATCCCAATCATATTGGCTTCTGCAATTCCGGCCTGAAAAAAGCGCTCAGGATGATTTTTTTTAAAAGCATCCATTTTTAGCGAACCTATTAAATCGGCACATAAGGCCACTACTTTCGGATTTGATTTTCCTAATTCTTCTAATCCTGCACCAAATCCCGAACGGGTATCTTGTCCACCCTGATCTTTAAATTTCTCTAATAAGCTCATGTTAATTATTACTTAGTCTTATGTTTACTGAACTACCTGATTCTATTTTAAATTCTTTTTCTATGGTATCGTAAGTTGTTTTACTTACGCGTTGTCTCCAAATAATTCGATACCTTCCGGGTTGAATCAATAGCATATCGCGGGTCATGCTATTCTCAAAATTATATTGCCACTTTAACTGATTGTCATCTTCCCAATACAAAGCACCATATCCGGGCGAGGGAGCGGTTACCTGTAAAATCCCCGGTTGAGGAATTTGGATGGTAGTTACTTTATTTTGCGATATATCTACGTCGTTTATTTGAATACGAGGTATTGTTAAAACCTCCAGATCGTATTTTCCTACCAGGTAACGTTCGGACTGATTCATGTGCTGCACATGCAAAGTTTTAGTATCCCCTCTTTTTCTTACAATGTAGCTTAACGATTTATAATCACTGGAACCCGGCACTTTCAAAACCAATTCGCCTTGAGGAGCGTCAACAGCTATAATGTTGTGTTTTCCGGCTACCAATTTAATGTTTCGCTTTTCTACTTCAGGAATTGTATGAACAACTAATTTATATTCCATTACAGGGTCTACAACAATTGTATCAGGAAGGCCACGAGCATTAAATGTATGTATGTAATTATATTTATCCAGTCCCGAAAACTCATCATACAAAGTAAACCCCACATTAGTCTCACTAGGATTTCCTTGTAAGTCGAGTAAATTAACTTGAGCGGTAGTATTATTTAGAGCCTGAGAAATAACAATGTTTAATACGTCCTTAAATCTTTCTTCTGTTGAAGCATCAAAATAAGTTCCAACACACTCAAAGGCTTTTTTAAATTCTACATCGAGCCCTACTCCTATAACAAAAGGCTTAAGCACAATTCCTTTTTTTAATAGCGCCATAGATACTGCACAAGGATCGCCCTTACACTCTTCAACACCATCTGTAATTAAAATAATAATGTTACGAATATTTTTTCTGTCTGGTTCGTATGGAAAATCATCTGCTGCTTTTTCAAGAGATAACGCTATGGGGGTAGTACCACTAGGGCGTAAACTTCTAATTTTCTCTTTAATTTCAGGAGCCTTGCTTTTAGATGAT
>JBIICS010000006.1:0-43985 GCA_044238735.1 Bacteroidia bacterium | reverse complement strand
CCGTGCTGCATATGGCTTGATAAAAGGAGCATTGGACCGTGGCGATTTAAAACCCGGAATGAAGTTAATTGAAGCAACCAGCGGAAATACCGGAATAGCATTAGCCATGATAGCCCGTTTATTTAATGTAGAAATTGAGTTGGTAATGCCCGAAAATTCTACCCGCGAACGTGTGTTAACCATGCAGGCATTTGGTGCTAAAGTGGTGTTAACACCCGAAAGTGTCAGCATGGAAGGCGCTATAGATTATGCTCATCAACAAGTAGCCAATGGCGGATATTTAATGCTAAATCAGTTTGCCAATGAGGATAATCCCAATATGCACTACAAAACTACCGGACCCGAAATTTATAGAGATACAAAAGGAACTGTTACCCATTTTGTATCGGCAATGGGAACAACCGGAACAATTATGGGAACTTCAAAGTATTTGAAAGAACAAAATGCAGCTATTCAGATTATTGGTGTTCAGCCTATGGACGGAGCAAAGATTCCAGGAATACGTAAGTGGCCTCAGGAATATTTACCTAAAATATTTGATCGCTCTAGGATTGATCAGGTGCTGGAAGTTAGTGATGTAGAAGCCAAAGCCATGGCTAAACGCTTGGCTCGCGAAGAAGGGGTGTTTGGAGGAATGAGCAGCGGAGGTGCTGTTGTGGCTGCGCTTAAGTTAATCGAGAACTTAGATTCGGGAATAGTAGTTTGTATTATTTGCGACAGGGGAGATAAGTATTTGTCCACCGATTTATTTGAATAATTACCTTTGTTATTATGGAAATAATTATTGACAGAATTAACGATGCAGTTTTGCTGGAAGCAAAGAACGAAGATGGGAACAGTATACTTATGGATGGCTCGCCGGATATTGGCGGACTTAATAAAGGTATGCGCCCTATGCAGGTATTGTTGGCTTCATTAGGAGGTTGTTCCTCCATGGATGTACTTTCTATTTTGCGAAAACAAAAACAGGACATATTGGATTATAAAGTTGTTTTAAAGGGCGACAGAGAGAAAGAAGGAGATGTTTCCTTGTTTCGTAATATTCATATAAAGTTTGTTTTTAAAGGTAATAACCTGGATCCAGACAAGGTGGAACGTGCAATTAAATTATCTATGGAAAAATATTGTTCGGTAACCAAAACCCTGGAGCCAACTGCTAAGATTACTACAAGTTTTGAACTCTTTTTACCTTGAGAAATAGTTCTGTCAACTTGAGTTTATCGTAGGGCAGACAAAGGATTAAGATCAAAAGGCTTCGATACCTCAGCCTAACAATTTAATTGTCACCCTGAGGTATCGAAGGGTAGACAAAAAATATAAGAAATGGCTTCGGCTCCGCTCAGCCGGTTAAATAATTATAGAATATAAAATGAAAAAGAAATCGTATAAAAATTTCGAAACACTGGCTATTCGTAATCAAACCGAAAGAAGTCAGTATCGTGAGCACAGTACGCCAATATATGCAACATCTAGTTTTGTATTTGATGATGCTGAGCAGGCTCGCGCCTTATTTGCAGATGAAATTCCGGGTAATATTTACACTCGTTTTTCAAATCCAAATACCAACGAGTTTGTAGAGAAAATCTGTTTAATGGAAGGTGCCGAAGATGGTATTGCAACTGGGTCGGGAATGGCAGCCGTATTTATTTCATTGGCGGCACTATTAAAATCGGGCGATCATATTGTTTCTTCTCGTTCGGTTTTTGGGAGTACACATCAAATATTCACTCAAATATTACCTAAGTGGGGTATCACAACTTCCTATGTAGATATAACGGATTACCAGGGCTGGGAAAATGCTATTCAGTCAAATACAAAAGTATTGTTTGTAGAGACACCTTCAAATCCTGCATTGGATATTATCGATCTGGAGTGGTTAGCTAATCTCGCTAATAGCAAAGGCCTTATCCTAAATGTGGATAACTGCTTTGCTACTCCATATATTCAAAATCCTTTAAAATGGGGCGCTCATTTAATTACACATAGTGCAACAAAGTTTATAGACGGACAAGGTAGAACAGTGGGCGGTATTGTGGCTGGAAATAAAGAATTAATAAAAGATATACGTTTTTTTGCTCGTCATTCAGGACCAGCATTGTCGCCCTTTAATTCGTGGATTTTAACCAAGAGTTTAGAAACACTTGCCGTTCGCATGGATCGTCATTGCAGCAATGCATTAGCTTTGGCCGAACATTTAAGTAAGCATCCCGAAATCGAATTCGTTAAATATCCTTTTTTAACTACTCATCCTCAGTATCAATTAGCAAAAAAACAAATGCGTTTTGGAGGCGGGTTAGTAACCTTTGAAGTTAAAGGAGGCATCGACCGTGGAAGAAAATTTTTGAATTCTTTGGAAATGATTTCACATTCTGCAAATTTAGGGGATACACGCAGCATAGCTACTCATCCTGCTTCCACTACACACAGTAAGTTAAAAGAAGAAGAGCGTTTAGCGGTTGGAATTACTCCGGGCTTAATAAGAGTGTCTTGTGGTTTAGAAAACATCGAAGACATTATTGAGGATATTGAGTTGGGTTTAAAGGCTTCTAAATAATCTAGGTCGTAAATAAATCCTCTTCGTATTAAAAAGGATTAAATAGAATTGTATTTAAACAGACTAACTCATGTTTGGTGTGTAACTTATTTTTTTATCATAAAATTGCCCCCAATAGCTGTTATACTTTTTGGGGGCAGTTTATTTTTAGCGAACTTATTTTGTTAGCTAGCGAGTTTAATTATCTAAATTACCATAATCTAGTTTTGTACCACTAAAGCGATTAAATAATCTAAGTAGTGCTACCAGAAACGGCACATACATCATAAACATAGGTAAGTGATAATGAGCTAAAATAATCTCAGATTTCTTTTTCATGCGTTCCGCTATTAGGTACATAGCAGGCACCAAAATAAGTGTAATTAGGGTGGCAAAGCTTAAGCCAAAAATCATGGTCCAAGATAGAGGACCCCAAAACACCACGCTATCTCCGCCAAAATAAATATGGGGATTTCCAGTAGTAAGTAATTCGTAGAAATCTATATTTAAGCCTACTGCTAAAGGAATTAATCCCAGCATGGTAGCTGTAGCGGTTAACAACACCGGTGTCATTCGTGTTCTGCCGGCTTCAATGGTAGCTTCTAGTAAGCCTTTTCCTTCGCTTCTCAGTAGTTCGGCAAATTCAACTAGTAATATACCATTGCGTACAACAATACCTGCAAGTGCTACAATTCCAACACCAGTCATTACAATAGACATATCCATCTTAAATAAGGCAGTTCCAATTAATACTCCAATAACACTAAAAGCAATTTCGGTAAGGATGATAAATGGTTTACCAATAGAATTAAATTGTATTACCAAAATAAGAATAATAAGTAAAATAGAGGCCAGCATTGCATTGCCAAGGAATGCAGATGTTTCCGCTTGTTCCTCTTGCTGGCCGGTCATATCAAAAGTAACTCCGGGTGTTGCAGGATATTGAGTGACCACTTGCTTTACCTGGTCTACCACCTCATTGGGATTAAAACCATTTAACACATTTGACGAAAGATTAATTACACGTTTCTGATTTTTACGTTTAATCCCTCCGTAAGTATTTTCATAACGAATATCGCAGAAAGAAGACAATGGAACACTTCTAAGCATACCGCCCATGTTCATGTCGCGATACGTAATCTTAAGATTTCTTAATTTCTCAATATCGTTACGTTGATCATAAGCATAGCGAATCTGAACAGGATATTCATCTTCATCGTCTCTGAATTTAGTTGCTTCGGCCCCAAATACGGCATTTCTAATTTCCATTCCCAACTGAGCTGTTGATATCCCTTCTCGGTTAGCACGTTCTCTATCAATATCAAAAACAACCTCTGGCTTATTATTCTGAAAATCGCTTTTTAATTCTTCAACTCCGGCAATTCGTTTGTTTTCAATAAACTTTTTAAGTTTATCGGCTGTAACGATGATCTCTTCAAAATTTTCTCCTTTAATCTCGATATTGATAGGTTTAGAAACTGGAGGACCTGCTTGTTCTTTATTTACGGTTATTTCAGCGCCTTTAACTTTTCCAACTAAAAGCTCCTGTAACTGTTGTAAATAAATGGCTGTGCTCTGTCCGTTTCGTTCCGAAAACTTCTTAAACGCAATAGCTATTTTACCTTTGTTTGGATACGAACCTTGGTCTTCGTCTTGAGGATCCGTTACACCAACAGTTACATTAGTAATAATCGATTCAACTATTGGGTTGTTTTTACCAATTACACTTTCTACCTTTTTCTCGATATCTTTCATTAATTCATTTGTTTTTGCAGGATCGGTTCCAACTGGTAATGCTGCGTAAACATATATAAAATTAGGATCACCTTCGGGAAAGAAGATTACTTTAGGGCTCCTGATTACAAAAAACACAAGCGAAAAAATAAACAATATAAAAGTGCCCATCAACATTTTCCAAGGTCTCTTTAATGCCCAAGCCAATAGCCGTGCATAAGCATTTTGAACTGATGGCCATGTTTTATTTTGAAATTTATATATAATATCATTTAAGAAAACAATAATTAACAAGTAGAAAGCGGTTACAAACAATAAGAAAGAACCCATAGCTGTTTTTCCACTTATGTAAAACACCATCGTTAAAAAAGTTAGAATACCTAAAGCAATTAAATTGCTTTTATTAAACTTTGGTTTAGCAGAATCGTGTTCATGATGTGGTTTCATAAACTCAACTGCAAAAACAGGATTTATTACATAGGCTACAAGTAACGATGCAAGAAGTGAAATGATTAAAGTTATAGGAAGAAAGAACATAAATTCCCCTATTATTCCATCCCAGAAGGCGAGTGGAATAAAGGGGGCTAATGTTGTTAAGGTTCCGGCTAGTACCGGTAAAAATACTTCTCCAGTTGCCGATTTAGCCGCTTTGATAATTGGAACCTTACCATTATCAAAAATGCGGTGCGTGTTCTCAATTACCACAATAGCATCATCCACTACAATGCCCAGTGCAAGTAGGAAAGAGAATAATACAATCATATTCATTGTAAAACCAATAGTAGGCATTACTAAAAAGGCTACAAACATCGAGAGTGGAACAGAGAGCGCCACAAACAGGGCATTTGTAACACCCATAAAAAACATCAGAATAAGCAGTACCAAAATAAAGCCAATGATAATGGTATTTATTAGGTCGTGTAAGGTTACACGTGTTTGTTCCGATTGATCTCCGGTTAATTTAATGGTTAAGCCATCGGGCAATTCTTTTGCCTTCATGTCTTTTATAATTTCATTAATTTTGTCTGAGGCAGCAATTAAATTTTCGCCGGATCGTTTAACAACATTAAGTGTAATAACCGGTTTACCTTCGAGGCGAGCATAGCTTTCTTTTTCTTTAAAAGTATCTCTTACGGCCGCAATATCTTTTAAATAAAGTTGTGCGCCACTTGCAGAGCTTATAACTAAATTTTCAATTTCGTTTACTTTTTTAAATTCATTTTTTAAAGATAAGGTTCGGCGTTTGCCTTCCATTGGGATGGTACCGCCACTAATGGTCATATTCTCGTAAGATATAGCTCTTTGAATGTCGCCCAGTGTAAGATTTGCAGCCTGTAACTTGTACATATCTACATTAATTTGAATTTCTCTTTCCAGAGCACCTACAATATCAACACGTGTAATTTCTTTTAGACCCTCAATACGATCTTTTATATTCTCAGCAAAGTTTTTTAGTTTATTTAAATCGTAATTACCGGAAATATTTAAATACATGATAGGTAAATCGCTCAGGTTTATCTCCATGATATTGGGTTCTCGGGTAAGGGTTTGAGGCAAGTCGTTGCGGGCTTTATCCACCGCATCTTTAACTTTTTGTTTAGCAACAGATACTTCTACATCGGTATTAAATTCCACCACTACAACCGATACGTCCTGATAGGAATTAGAGGTAATTTTCTTAACTCCAGTTATGGATTTAAGTTGTTTTTCTATTGGTTTGGTAATAATATTTTCGATGTTGGTAGGAGAGGTGCCTGCTTGTATAGTGTTAATGTATATTTTAGGAACAACTATATCCGGAAAACTTTCCTTTGGCAGATCCACATATGTTTTAATTCCCCAGAGGGTAATAAGAACGGTTATAATAAATACAGCAACTCTATTGTCTATAGCCCAGCTGGATATGAAGAATTCTTTATTGTTTTTCATCGTAAATTTTGAAGATGATATTATTTAATAATTAATTGGTCGCCTTCGTTTATGTTTTCATAACCCTCGCTAACCAGCTGATCGTTGGCTATAAGTCCACTTAATATCTCGGCTTCACCATTATATTCTGCACCCTTAACTATGGATCGTTTAACTGCCTTATTGCCTTTATTTATAAAAACAAAATTGTTTCCTTCTAAGTCGGTTTGTATGGTTCCAACCGGAATAACAATGGTGGGTTTTGGAGAAGTGTAACTGTTAATCATTAATTTGGCTACCATATTGGGATGAAAATCTCCTTCGGCAAGATTAACTTCAATGGTAAAGGTTCTATTTAAGGGGTTTATTACTTTAGCTGCATAAGCAATTTCGGTTGATAATGTATCTTTTGTATCTAATAATATAACCGTTACTTTATTTCCTGTTTTTACTTTTTTTGCATAATTCTCGGCCATCTCTGCCTTTACCTTTAGATTTCTTAAGTTAACGATTCTAATTGCCGGGAAACCGGGCGCTGTTGCAGATCCAAGTTTGATATTCAGTTCATCAACCGTACCGTCAATTGGTGAAACTATTTTAGTCATTTTTAATTGTTCATTCATGCTGGCTAATCTTCGTTCCAAACCTTCTTTTTGAGTTTTGGTTTGCAGGTATTGAACTTCCGTTCCAATTTTCTGATCCCATAAACTTTTTTGTTTTTCATAAAGTGTGTTTACAAGCTCTAAGTTTGTTTTAATTTCTTCCATGCCTTGCAAAATTGCTTTATTATCTGTTTCAGCAAGTGTTTGTCCCTTGCTTACCATATCACCCAGCTTTACATAAATTTTAGTAATAGTTCCGGGCATCTCAGAACTTACGGCTACATTTTCGTCACTATCTACTTTGCCCTGCACATCAATATAGGTGTTAAAGTTTCTTTCTGATAGACGGGTTATACCAACATATTTTTCTTTTCCGCCCGACTGGCCTTGATCAGATCCAATTTCTTTTTCAAGATCGGCAATTTGCTTTTTTATTTCGGCCTCTTTTTTTCTTAAGTCTTCCAAAAGTTTTTTCTTATCTCCATCGTTGTTGCTATTGCAGGAAATAATTAATGCAGAGAGGGTGATCGATAACAGTAAATTTGTTTTAATTTTTTTCAGCTTCATATCTGGGGTTATATAATATTAATTTTAAAAGTTCTAAAAATAGTTTACAATTTAGATTATGCTTTGTTTAACAAGATGATTCTTTATTTTGTTTATAATGTTAATTTAATGTAGCCTCCCCTGAACTTACAACTTCACCGTCGTGTAAGCGAATAATCCGATCGGTTCGGTTAGCAAAGTTCATATCATGTGTTACTACCAATATAGTTTGATTAATTTCTTGTTTTAATTCCTGAAATATTCCAAAAACGAGATCTGAATTTTTGGAGTCTAGATTTCCGGTTGGTTCGTCGCCAAATACTACTACGGGGTCATTTATTAATGCGCGTGCAATAGCAACGCGTTGTTGTTGACCGCCCGACAATTTTCCGGCTTTCTTTAATGTTTGGTCACTTAGGCCTAATAGTTCCAATTTAGCTAAAGCTCTAGATTCAATTTCCTCAGTTGAATATTTTGCAAGCTTTAGTGCCGGAAGCATTACATTCTCTAATACCGTAAAATCGGTTAATAAGTAATGAAACTGAAAAACAAATCCCATTTTTTCGTTTCGAATAGTAGCCAACTCATTCTTTGTTTTAAGAGCCAAATTATCCTGCTCTAGAAACAGGTCTCCATTATATCCAGTGTCTAATGTAGAAAGAATATAAAGTAAAGTAGATTTTCCGCTACCGGAAGATCCGATAATAGAAGCAAATTCACCTTTGTATAAATTTACATTAATGTTTTTAAGCACCTGAAATTCTACAGGATCGTAAAAGTATTTATTAAGATTAACGGTATGTAATATCTTTTCTTTCACTATTTGCTTCTGATAATATCTATAGGGTCTATTTTACTTGCCTTTCGTGCGGGAATATATCCAGCAATAGCAGTAACTATTAATGCAAAAAAGTATGCAAACATATAAAAAGCAGGTGTAGATCGAAATCTCAAGTATTCCATTGAAACAAATCCCTTAACATTCATTTTAATATTTCCGACAATCTGTTGTAAAACGAAACCTAATAGCAAACCCAGAATTCCGCCAATTATTCCAATAATTAATGATTCTACTAAAAATATTTGCATAATATCGCGGTCCTTATAACCAATAGCCTTTAAGATGGCTATATCAGGCATTTTTTCATAAATTATCATCATCAGAATGTTGAATATACCAAAGCCAGACACAATTAAAATAGAGGCAATAATTAAATATGTAACCATATTCTGAATTTTGAAAACACTAAAAATATTGGCGTTTGCAGTCTTCCAATCGGTAGCCTTTATTTTAAATTTTCTTTCAAACTCTTTAGCTAAAATCTCGGCGCGATTAAAATCTTTAAGCTTTACATTAATATCTGTTAAATATGCACCGTCTACTCTCAGTAATTTTTGAGCATTACGAATGCTTACAAATGCTCGGGATTTATCTACCTCAACCAATCCTGAATTATGAATACCTACCACTTTCATTTCGAGTGAAACACCTAATGGGGAGATTACAGTAATATTATCATTCATTTTAGCTCCCAATAAATTAGCTAATTCGCTACCTAAAATTATTCCGTTTGGTATAGTTTGCAAACTGAATATATTTCCTTTTGTTGTGTTTTTAGCTAAATCGAAAAGCATATTTTCTTTTACAATATCCACTCCGGAAACTCTGCCGGCAAGCTGTGCAATGCCTAATTTATAGATGGCCTGAGAACCTAAAAATGGAGATACGCCAGAAACTTCGGGATGTTTTTCTAAAATTTCAATAATTTGATAACCATTTTTAATCTTCAACTCTTGTTCTTTTGGTTTTTGGTTATTTACCAATGTCCACACTTTGGTAGAATCATTTATTTTACTGATAATACTGGGTCTATTTTTGTCAGATTCGTTGTAAAGTCTGATATTGGCTGTAGTGCTTACAGTTTGCTCAATAAAATAATCCTGAAAACCCGACATTAAACCGGCTTGGAAGATAAAGATAGCAATGCCAAAGGTTACGCCCAACATAGCCACAATGGTTTGTCTCTTTTTGGAGAGCAAATGATTGAGAGCAATTTTAATATTAGGCGAACGTTTCTTTTGCATTAGGGTTTAACTATAACATCATTTTCATTAATTCCTTCAATTACCTCAATGTTTTCTAAATCGGAAACACCTGTTTTAATTTTAGTGAGTTGTTCAGCATCTTTTAGCTTAACAAAGTTGTTGTTAATTAAATATTCGCGCGGAATCACCAGCGTGTTTTTCTTTTCTTTGATAATGATATTTGCTTCGGCTGAAAGGCCCGAAATAATTTGTGGATTTTGTTCAATTTCTGCAATTACCTTAGAAGTGCGATTAACACTGGATATACTGGGGTATATTTCTTTTACACGTCCTTTTAAAATTTGTTCGCCAAAGGCATCAATTGTAAAAAGTATTTGTTCTCCTTGTTTCACATAATTTATATCCGTTTCATCTATGCTTAACTCAACTTCAAATAAATCGGAGTTTCCTATTTCAAAAAGAATTTTGTTCGGATTAACCAATTCGCCTATTTCGGCATCTATGTTATAAATTTTACCGGCCTTTTCAGCTTTTAATACATAGTCGTTTAAACTACTGTTAGCAGCTTTATAATTTAAACTGGCGTTTTCGGCATCTGTTATTGCTTTATCTTTTACACTTTGGTAATTGTTTTTGGCCTTAATTAAATTCTGTTTCGAAATTTCGAATTGGGTTTTAGACTGATCTGCCATTAAGCGCGATGTAGCCCCGTTTTTAAATAGATTTTCGTATCTCATATAATTTATAGAATCTAAATCGAATTTTGAAATTGCAGCGCTTAAATCAGTAGCTGCAATTTTCATTAAATTGTCAGAATTACGAGAAGCCAGTTGTGAGTTGTTAAGGGCAATATCGGAATTTGCCTGCATGGATTCGTTCTTTATAACCGCAAGTGTGTCGCCGGTTTTAACTTTTTGACCGGCTTTTACGTGAATAGAAGAAATATAGCCTGGGAATTTAGCCAGAACTTTGTAGTAATTAATCGGATAAATTTTGCCGGATGCGTATACGGCCTGAACTAAATTTTTTCTTTTAACAGTTGTTTGATTGTCTTTTTTCTTACAGGAAAGAAGGCTTAAACAAATTAATAGAAATGCAAAACTATATTTGAGGGTGTACATTATCATTATTTTAAATTGCCTATAGCTTTGTCGTAATCTACCTTTGATACGGCATAATCATATAAAGCGTTATAATAATTTGTTTGGGCTTCTTTAAGAGAAGTTTCTGCATTTAATACCTCCAGATTAGAACCAACCCCCTGATCGTATTTTATTTTAGAAACTTTGTATACGTTATCGGCTAGTTCTATATTTTTTTTCTGGAAATTTAAACTTGATATAGCATTTTGATAATTAACCTGAGCCGATTGAGTTTCCATAGTTAAAGCGTTCTCAATGTTCTTTAAACTATTTTGTATTTTTTCTAAATTTAGTTTGGCTTGTTGAATGCGATAGTTTTTTTGAAATCCATCAAATAAATTGAGATTTAGCGTTACACCGATAGAACCAAAGGCATACCATGGAGTTTTAGAATTAAAAACATCAAACTCGTTACGCATGGCTTGAGTTTGCATGGTGCCATAACCTGCAAGCGTTGGAAGATAACTTAGTTTGTTTCTTTTTAAATCGAATTGATTCAATAATTCCTGTTGTTTAATTAATGAGTATTCGATGCGGTTAGTTACATTTATTTTATCGTTTATCTCGCCTAATGTTATTCCCGAAATAGATAAGCTGTCGGTTAGAATTATGCTTTGGTTTAAATCTAAACCCATTTGAAACTTAAGCAATGATTCTGCAAGTGAGAATAAACGCGTTATTTTCTCTTTTTCTACTAATATATTATTAAAGGCAAGGTCAATTCTGTCTAAATCTATTTTTTCTACAAAACCATTATCAAAAAGCACCTTTGTATCGTCTCTTAGCTTTTTAACTCTTGCTATATTGGCATCAATTAATTTAATACGTTCTTTATTGATAATGGCACCATAGTATGCTTTCGAAACCTGAGCAATTATGTCAATTTTAGATCGGTCGATGTTTTTCTGACTCAATTCCATTATGGCTTTTGCTGCCTGAAGACCAACAATATAATCGGATGAAAAAATTAACTGACTAGCAGTTATACCCGCGTTGGCGTTGTATTTAACACCAAATTGTGCAGCAATAAATTCTGGATTAGGCGGAGGTAAAGGTCCTGGAGGATATAATCCTGCTGCCTGTAACGTTTGTAAGATGGCACTACCAATAAAGTTTGGTAATACTTGTGTCGGTACTTTGGGATTATAGCGTAAATCAAAACTTCCATTTAACTGAGGCAAGCCAATGCCTGTTATTTCGTTTTTTTTTGCTTTGGCTATCTCGGCATCAATTATGGTATTTAAATGATTAGGGTTGTGTGCAACGCTGTAACTAATGGCATCTTGCAATGAGAAGGAATTAGCTGATTTAGCTTTTTCTTGTGCAAACGAATTGCCTATACAAATCATTATTAATAAAATGCTAAGCTTTGTTTTCATATGTTAAGGGGGGTATTAAAAATTTTGTCTAATAATTTATTTCCTTTTTTGGTAGCCAGCGCATATAAATGATATTTCATCATTTCAGTGTATATGTCTGTAAATTGAAATTGTTCTCTTGGAAAAACTTCCGGATTAAAAAGCAAATCGATTCGGGCAACATAAATACGGGCAATTATTTCACCATTCATATTGGTTTTGTACAAGCCCTCCTGTTGTCCTCTGCTTATATTTGATTTAATGGTGTCTAATATGAATGTGAATTTATGTTCCTTAAAAAGTTCGTAGGCATCAGGATGATATTTTTGAAGATCGAAAATTACGGAGGGATGCGTATCTTTCATTTGAACATTTACACATTGCATCAATTGTTGTACCTCTTGAATGGCATTATTGGCCCCGTTACAAAAACTTAATACAATTTCCTGGTTTTTGTTTAGATGTGAAATAACGGCTTGTTTTACTAAATCATTTTTATCCTCGAAATAGAAGTACAATGTTTTTTTAGATATACCCAGCTCTCTGGCAACGTCGTCCATGGTCAGACTCTTAAAGCCAAATTTCATAAACAAGGCGGATGCTTTTTCTAATATACCAGATTTTTTTTCTTCCATTTAGCGTGCGCAAATGTATCAAAATATAAATACATTGGAAACTATTTGCCTGTAAAAAGTTTCTTAAGTTTCTAATTGTTGATGACTAATATTCATGATATCAGCTGATTGTGGTTTATTAATGTAAAGGTGTAATATGGCAATTTAACATTTTTTTAAACTGATTAAGATCATATCGGTATACTGATCATTATCATGGTAAGTTGAGTTTTAAAGAATAAAATTTGTTCAATCAAAATTTAAACATCATGAAAAAGACAAATCTAATTATCGCATTAATTACAATCGCCATGTTGGCGTTACCTGCTAAATATTCCTATTTTGATATCGACGTAAAAAATTCAGCTCAAATGCTGGCTGGTTTTTTATCTGTAATTATTGGAGTAATAATTGTATTTATTGTTGATTTACAATCTGAATAAGAGAATTATTTAATAATAAAGCTAAAGCCTGTTTATTTATTAAAGTGAGTAGTTTTTATACCCGCAAGGGTTTTATTAAATTTTATAAGGTAATTCATTTCTTCTGGGGTAATAGGGGGAAAGGCTTCAGCAACCTTCTGGATTACATTTATAAAATGTTGTCGTAACTCATCATTAAAAAAAGAGGCATTAAGTTTTATTTCATTGATTCCTCTTTTAAACATTATGGAAGGACTTTGATTTCCTCGTTTAAGTATCTCAAAAATTATTTCTGTGGTAGTGATTTCATTTGGGTATTTGTTTAATTCTTCCTCTAAAATGGTATGAAGTTTAGTGAGTTCTTCCTTTTGTATTTCCCCATCACTTTTGGCAATGGCATAGGCAATCTCGCCTAATGCAAAATATAAACTTTGGAGAGGTGTCATTTTATAATTGTGAATTACCGGTTAAATTATTTTTGAAGATAACACAATTTAAATAAACCAAGGTGATATCAATCACCTATTCTAATGATCTTTTACATTTTATCTTATCAAAACTGTTTGCACTTTTGATTCATAATATTAAAATTTAAAAAATGGAAACAACACTTAAAACCCAAAAAGCTTACGATCTTCATCAAGACCATACTGAATGGATAAATTCTTTAGATTTTTACAAAGAGGAGATAATTATTTTCCAGCGAAGAATTGAGGAGATTGCCTCTAAAAACAATTCTTCAAAGATTTTAAAAATGATTGATTCTTTTCAGAATCGTTTAATTATTCAACGCAACGAAATAGATATTCTAAAACATCATATCAGCGATCATGAGGTGTATATTAAAAATAAAGTTGCCCATAACCCGGCGGCAGATCATATTCATTTACTTGATCATAATAACGAAAAAGACTCTTTCTTATTTTTTGAGAAGTTATTTGCTGAATTAAGAAAAGATCTTTATACATTTTTATCTAAACACATGTAATTGTTAATTACATTTTTAATGAGACCTCTCCATAAGGAGAGGTTTTTTTATTTTTAATTATGGTTAATAAGAAAAAAATAAGAGTATTGGGTTTAATGTCGGGCACATCAGTTGATGGTTTGGATATTGTGTTATGCGATTTTGAACTAATTGAAAATAAATGGGTGTACAAAATAAAGTCAGCCAAAACTTATCCCTATTCAGTAGAATTAAGAACAGAATTAAGAAATGCGGAACACTTGTCAGCCGTTAATTTGTTGTTATTAAGCAATAAGTTGGCTAAACTTTTTGGCAATTATTGTAATCATTTCTTAAAGGGAAAATCCAAGCCCGATTTTATTTGCAGCCATGGTCATACCGTTTTTCATCAGCCTGCAAAGTCTTTAACATATCAAATTGCAAATGGTGCAGTAATAGCGGCAACTACGGGTATAAAAACCATCTGCGATTTTAGAACTTCTGATGTGGCATATGGCGGTCAGGGCGCTCCGTTAGTTCCAATTGGAGATAGATATCTTTTTAGTGAGTATGATTATTGCATCAATATTGGGGGATTTGCAAACATAAGTTATGTTCAAAATAAACAGTCGACTGCCTACGATATTTGTTGTGTAAATTTGATACTAAATTATCTGTGCTCCCAACTAAATTTAGAATATGATAAGGGTGGAAAGCTTTCCCGAAAAGGTTCAGTTATAGAGCCTTTATTAAAAAGATTGAACAGTATTCGCTATTTTAATCAAGCTCCTCCAAAATCACTCGGAAAAGAATGGGTTGTAAAAAATATTTTTCCTTTAATTGAACATAAGAAATATGCTATTCCAGATTTATTGGCAACCTATACAGAGCATTGTGCAATTCAAATTGCTAAATGTATAAAAAGTAAAGCTTCTGTAAAGGTGCTTTTAACAGGCGGAGGTGCTAAAAATATATTTTTGGTTGAGCGAATTAAAGCATATACATCTGCCCAGATTATGATACCCGATAATAAAATTATAGAGTTTAAAGAGGCTCTTATTTTTGCCTTTTTAGGTGTTTTACGTTTTCACCAAACCCCCAATTCTTTAAAAAGTGTAACGGGTGCTTCAAAAAATGCTATAGGGGGAGCTATTTATTGCCCATAAAAAAACCCGCTTGAAGGGGGTAGTTTTTTAGAAATCATCATCGTCATCATCATCGTATGAGTCATAACCCGAATCGATGTCTAAGCCCATTTCATCATCAAACAAATCCTCATCATCTGTTGATTTAGAGGAAGAGTTTAGGGTACTTTTTTTTGCTGTACCTTTTGATGCAGATTTCTTTACGACTTTTTTTGCAGGGGCAGCTTTTTTTGATGCACCGGCCTTAGAAGGGGTAGATGTTTTCTTCATGTTGTAAGCTTGGTTTCTGCTACAATTATACAAATTTTTAATGCTTTATTAAATTGAATGAAAAATATTTTTTGCATTTAAAATTGGATTAATTAGTCGAAATTAAAAGGTTTTATCAAAAAATAAATATATTTTAGTTTTTCACTTTAAAACGTAAAATTTATTCTCTGTAAAAATGAAAGATTTATTAAAAAAATATGAAGAAAAACGTCCCGAAATAGTTTTTGAATGGAAGGATAGTGAAACGGACGCTGAGGGATGGGTTGTAATTAATTCGCTACGAGGTGGAGCTGCAGGTGGGGGAACGCGTATGCGCAAAGGGTTAGATAAACGCGAAGTAGAAAGTTTGGCTAAAACAATGGAGGTTAAATTTACGATATCCGGCCCCGCAATAGGGGGTGCAAAATCAGGTATAAACTTCGATCCGGCCGATCCGCGTAAACCCGATGTTCTGCGTAGATGGTTTAAAGCGGTAATGCCATTATTAAAAAATTATTATGGTACCGGAGGCGACTTAAATGTTGACGAAATTCATGAGGTGATTCCTATTACCGAAGATTACGGCTTGTGGCACCCACAGGAGGGTGTTGTAAATGGACATTTTAACCCTCGGGATAATGAAAAAATACATAAAATTGGGCAGTTACGCCAGGGTGTTTCTAAAGTAATTGAAGACCCCAGCTATTCCCCCGACCCAAGCCGGAAGCTTGTTGTAGCCGATATGATTACCGGTTGGGGAGTTAGTGAATCTGTTCGTCATTTTTATTCTCTTCATGGTGAAGAATTAAGAGGAAAAAAAGTAATTATTCAAGGTTGGGGTAATGTTGCCGCTGCCGCAGGATATTATCTTGCACAAAACGGGGCCTCAATAGTAGGAATTGTAGACAGGGTAGGGGGGTTGATAAATGAATCTGGATTTAGTTTTGATGAGATTCGTTCATTGTTTTTAAATAGAAAGGGAAATACGTTAACTGCACCTGATTTGTTAAGTTCAGACGAAATGAATAAACGAATTTGGAATACACCTGCCGATATATTTATTCCGGCAGCTGCATCCCGTTTAATTACTCAGGAACAAATTAAATCGCTTATTGATGCTGGATTAAAAACAGTTTCGTGTGGAGCAAATGTTCCATTTGCTGATAAGGAAATTTTCTTTGGTCCAATAGGTGAGTTTACCGATAATCATATTTCATTAATTCCTGATTTTATTGCAAATTGTGGTATGGCGAGAGTTTTTGGTTATTTAATGCAGTCAAACATTGAGGTAAGTGATAAAGCTATATTTGAAGATGCCTCTCAAGTTATTTACAATGCCCTTAAAGATGTTTATTCTATTAATCCTACAAAGAAATTAATTGCTAAGAGCGCATTCGAAATTGCCCTAAAACAATTATTGTAGTGAATAATCGTTACTCCAAAATATTAAGCAAAGAAAATCCGATAATCACCGGTATTGTTCATCATTACTGGTACAATAATGCCGATGAAAATAATCAGTACTATTTTATTGAGTGGATTGAGTTGTTTTTTCATGAAGATGAAAAGATTATTTTTAAACGAAATGAGGATAGTGGATTAATTGAAATTGTGGATGATAATATTCTCGAATTATCTAAACAGATAGCAGAAAATTTTAAAGGAAAAATTTCTATTAAAAGTATAGATTGCTCCGAAACAGAATGGTGGAAAGGTATAGTTAATGTTCCTGGTATTTCGTTTATAGAGGATCCCGTTATAGAGGAAATTGATTATCCGGAATGCCTGCTTATTAAAGCTCCTCAAGCGGCAATGCTTATATGCCCGGCTGAAGAAGAGGGAATTAATTTGGAACGATTTAATGAGGAATAATTAATTTTCAAAATTTAAAGATTTATTATTTCTAATAGCAGTCTTTAAAACATGAAATTAAAAATTACCAATTGGAAGAAAACGACGAAATAGAATTAGAGAACGATACGGAAAGTGAGTTGTTTGAACACTTGCGAATAGTGGTAGATAAGGGGCAGGCTCTATTGCGTATCGACAAATTCTTAAAAGAGAAAATAGTTAATTCTTCCCGAAATAAAATCCAAACTGCTGCCGATGCTGGAAATATACTGGTAAACGATAAGCCGGTTAAATCTAATTACCGAGTAAAACCGTTTGATGTAATCAGCGTTGTTTTTGCTCATCCACCTCGCGATAAGGAATTAAAACCCGAGAATATTCCTTTAAAAATTGTTTACGAAGATGCGGATGTTATTATCATCAATAAACAACCCAATATGGTGGTGCATCCGGGTTTTGGTAATTACAGTGGAACATTGGTTAATGCATTACTGTATCATTTTAATAATTTACCTACTTTGCCCAATCAGGAAGCACCACGTCCGGGATTAGTGCACCGTTTAGATAAAAACACATCGGGTATTATGGTGCTCGCTAAAAACGATATGGCTATGACTAAATTAGCCAAGCAGTTTTTCGATCGTACAATTGATAGAAAGTATGTGGCTTTGGTTTGGGGAAATGTGCAGGATGATGAAGGAACTATTACCGGACATATTGGTAGAGATTTAAAAAACCGGAAAGTATTTACCGTATTTCCCAATGGCGATTATGGAAAACATGCAGTTACTCATTATAAAGTAATTGAACGTTTTGGCTATGTTACTTTGATTGAATGTAAACTGGAAACGGGAAGAACACATCAAATTCGAGTACATCTTAAATATATTGGTCATACCTTATTTAATGATAACGAATACGGTGGCGACGAAATTTTAAAAGGAACTACCTTTGCCAAATACAAACAGTTTGTAAATAATTGTTTTGAATTACTTCCTAGAATCGGCTTGCATGCCAAGTCGTTGGGTTTTACGCATCCAAGCACAGGCGAATGGATTTTCTTTGATTCGGATTTGCCTAACGATATGCAAAAAGGAATTGAAAAGTGGAGGGGTTATTCTAAGTTTAATGAGATGGAAATAGAATAATAAGAGGTTTTTTCTCTATTCAGACTAAACTCTTACTAAACTTAAAACTTATACGATAAACCTACACCTAAAACTTCTTTAAACTGTGTTCGCGGACCTTTCCCTTCAGTTATTCCGTCTTCGTTTCGATCTAATGGAATCATGATATCATCATCATAAATAATATGGGTAGTTATACTAGCCGAAAGAAATTTATTTACTTTCATGTTAATAAGCACCTGCCAGTTAACGTCTATATTTTGTGGATTATGAAGGTAATTGCTGAATAAGTCTACAGTGCTCATTAAATTTACATTCTTAACCACGTCTTTCTGGAAAAACAATCTGATAAATCCTCCCATTTCGTAACGGATAACTTGTCCGGATTCTACACCGTATGCTCCAGCATTGCTTAATACAGTATCTCTTACAATGGTATTTTTACTGGTAATTGGAGATATAAACGCCGATACAAATTGGTTTGGCTTATAGTCCATACCTATTGCTCCAATTATGTAGGCGGGAGCAAGGAATCTGGAAACAACCGTTTTCTCGGTTGGAGATTTATAACCTACATCAAATTGCGATCTAAAATTAAACAAGCCCGAATAATTCCAGTTACCAAAAGCAGTTCTTCCATATTTAGAAACAAAGTCAATTTTATCATCTGTTTTAAAGAAGTCGTTTTTATCTTGTTTCATTTGTCCGTATCCCAGGTTTAATGAGTTGTCCCAGCTTGTTTTACCATTGTGGTAATTGGCAAATAAATTTGCAAAAGCAGTGGCCGATATAGAGTTTTGTCCACCCGAAATCCAATTATTGAGTTGTACTTGCGAAAAGTTAAGTGCCATGTTTCCTCCAACAAACCAACCGGTATCGTTAGGGTTTTCAACCATATTTTTTTGTAACGTAGAAGCACCTTCTAAAGATTCCTTAGAGTCTGTTCTATCCTGAGCATTAAGCAATGAAATAGTTAAAGCAAAAAATCCAAAAAATAGTATTCTCTTCATTTTTTATTTTTTTAAAAGGTCTCTAATTTCAGTTAAAAGTTTTTCTTCGTTAGTTGGAGTAGCAGGAGCTGGGGGTATTGCATTTTCTTCCGATCTTCTTTTGGCTGCATTTATCCCTTTAATTAAAAGAAATAAAGCAAAAGCTTCTATTATAAACGATATGCATGTAGATAAGAAATTTCCATATTTAATTGCAGTTCCGGGTATGGTTAAGTCCGCCAAATTGGTAAGATGGGCAGCTTCAAGAGCTGGTTTAAGAACAGCGGGTGTAATTATATCCGTTACAAGCGAACTTACAATATTATTAAATGCAGCTCCAATTACAACCCCCACAGCCAGGTCAATTACATTACCACGCATTGCAAAATCTTTAAATTCTTTTAGTGTACTCATTTTTTAGTTTAATAGTTTACTGGTTTAATTGTTTAGAATGTTTAGAATGTTTAGAATGTTTAGAATGTTTAGAGTGTTTCAGGTTCATATTTCTAGATAGTAGTTAGTGAGGTGTCAAATCTATTCTTTTAACTTTTAGCTCTCAACTCATAAGATATCTATATATAGTTAATTCATCATTTATAACGGAAGTAGTCTATCATCCCTCATCCCGACTTTCCTCTTTTTTCTTTTCTCTTTGTTCTCAGAACTCAATATTAACTGTGTCCCTCAAACTTCTTAATATCATCGGGTATATCAACGGAGTGGCTGTCATAATTAGTTTCGGCTAGTTTAATTTTATAACCATTTTCTAGCCAGCGTAATTGCTCTAAACTTTCCGCAAGTTCTAAATCCGATTGTTTTAACTTGGTTATTTCAGCTAGAATGTCAGTACGATAACCGTAAATACCAATATGCTTAAAATATCTAAATTGATTTATTAACGATATTGAATCGTTCTGATTGCGTAAGTAGGGGATAATATTTCGGCTAAAATAAATGGCTTCGTTCCGGTTATTTTTTACAACTTTAATTATAGTATTGCTTTTTAATTCGCTTTCATCTTTCAGCTGCTTAATTAAAGTGCCTAATTGTGTGTTTGAATCGTTAAACAATTCGGCAACCTGATTAATTTGTTCCGGATTAATATAGGGTTCATCTCCCTGTATGTTTATAACTGCATTAAATTCACCATTTGTTTTTTCAAGCACCTCTGCACATCTATCAGTTCCCGTTTGATGATTTGAGGAAGTATAAACAGCAAATCCACCAAAACCGGTTACATGATTATAAATGCGTTCATCGTCAGTTGCTACAACTACTTTATTGAGTGAAGAGGCTTTGCTTGCCTGCTCAAACACCCTTCTAATCATGCTCTTTCCGTTAATCTCAGTTAAAGGTTTACCCGGAAACCGGGTAGAAGCATAACGGGCAGGAATAATTCCAATTATTTTCATTTAAATTTAAAATATATATTAAAAAGCAACTGTAATTAAACCTACAGTTTCTTATAGTGTTATATTTGCTTAAGCATTTTTGTTTTGGCTCCTTTTACTAAGATAGGATATTATCAAATTTTCGTTTGCATAGCTATATGGTGTTTATTAACCTCTCTATGTTATTATCCTCCCTCTGCCTCCGTGGTTTTTAATAATATGATAAAAGGAATCGAAAAAATTAATACATCTACTTTTAATTTAAGAAGTACCGAACGACTAACTGGAGGAAAAAAATCTATATATAATTACGTAGTTAAAAAGCGCAAACAACCTTTGCAGATCTATGCTAAAGTAATTGAAACCGGCCAGGAAATTTTATACGATAAGTCTAAAAGCATTAGTACGGCGTTGGTTAATCCGAATGGTTTTCCTTTTGCCAATTTAAATTTAGATATCGACGGAAGTCTCTTAAGAAAAGACCAGCATCATAATTGTACCGATTTTGGGTTTGAGAAAGTAATGGACCTAATAAAAGGATCTATCCAAAAAAGACCAAAAGAGTTTAATTCGTATTTAAAATTAGTATGCGATGCAGAATACAACAAATTACCCTGCATGCAATTAATTATTGATTATAAAGATTATGCAATCATTAATTATAAATGTAAAAAGGGAGAAACAGTTTTATCAATAGCCAACAGTCAGTTTATTAGTGAATACAAAATAATGGAGTTAAATAAGGAACTAGATGATTTTGATGATTTGGAGGAGGGAAAGATCATCAGAATACCCAATGCCTATGCAAAGCAGATTGTTTTTTACATTGATGAAAGTACAAATCTTCCCATTTACCAGCGAATAGAAGATGAATTAGGGATATTTGAGATATACGAGTATTCGAATATTAAAATTAATCCGGTATTTAACGCACACGACTTTTCTGAAGACAATAAGCAATATGGTTTTTAAATTGAGTATAACCCGGCTATTTTCTATTTAATAGTTATTCGGCTTCTAAAATTGATTTTACATATGTTTATCTTTTAAGTAAATGATTTAATGAATGGGTTACTTAATTATAATTCCAAATTGATTTTATCACTTTTTCTAAATATACATTTACATTTTATTTATAGTTTGATAATTATTTGATGTTTTTTTAGAAAAAAATTTTTCTATAAAAACAGGTTTTTAACAATTTTGTTAATTACTGTTTTCCAAAATAACATGCTAAAAAACAATAATGTATGTATTCTTTATATTTGATAATGTTTCAAACATATTGATTTTACTCATTTTTGTAATGTATATAAATTCAAATTATATTTTTTAATTTTTTTTATAAACGATTTTATCTGCCAAAGAGAATTAACAAAAACCTGTTAATAAATATTGGGTCACTTTTTTAAGGTGGGATAGGGAAATTATTTTCTTTGTAATACTAACAAACAATTTAGTAACTAACTAAAAACAAAAAACCATGGCAACAAAACCTGCAAAAAAAGCAGCTCCTAAGAAAGCAGCTGCTAAGAAAGCCGCTAAGAAAGCTGCACCAAAAAAAGCTGCTAAAAAAGCTGCTCCTAAAAAAGCTGCTAAGAAAGCTGCTCCTAAAAAAGCTGCTAAGAAAGCTGCTCCTAAAAAAGCTGCTAAGAAAGCTGCTCCTAAAAAAGCTGCTGCTAAGAAATAATCAGCAACTAGGATCAAAATTAGCTCCCAAAAGCACCACATTAGTGGTGCTTTTGATTTTTAGGCCCCTTGCATCGCTATTTTTGCTTTAGATAAATTGTAACTTAATCCGTAATTAATAATCTTATCTGCAAGTTTATCTAGGTTATTTTCGTATTCAATTTTTACGGGATTCTGATAATGATACCATTTATATAAATTATCTAATTCTTCAACAGAAAGTTTTTCCAAAATAGTGATATTAAGTTCTTTTAAACTTTCCGCATTGCAGTATTGTTCGTATTGCCCTTTAATAGGAATACAAATAAGTTTCTTTCCTAAATAAATAGCCTCGGCAGGTGTTTCAAAACCGGCGTGTGTTATTACTCCTCTGCTATTTATCATGCTATTGCAAAATCCATCCTGATTGGCGGGATATATGGTAATATTTTGCATTTGTTTAATTTCTTTGGAATACTTGGAGAAAACTTCAAATTTTATCTCTACCATTCGGCCTAATACATCCAATATATGATCATCACTAATTGCCGGTAAATATACGGTAACGTGTTTCTTGGTTTGAGGTTTTGCAAATCGAATTTGGTTTTGTATTATCGGACTCTCTATATTGGAGTGATACTTGTAAAAATGCAATCCTATGTTTTCATCGCAGGGCGCCATGTATCTCAGAATTAAAGCACCTAATTTCATTTTCTTAACCGGAACCGGAGTCTCATTATAGGCAAAGCTTGCCTGATGTCCGAACCCTATAACTTCTTTACCAATTAATCTGCTCGCCCAGGCAGAAACAGGTTCAAAATCGCTAACTACTAAATCGTAATTACTCACATTTAAGGTTCTTATCTCGTTTAAAAACCGAAATGGTTTTAAACCCAAAAAAGTTTTTAAATAATCTATTCCTCCGTTTTTATTGTAATAAAATGTAATTCCTTTTAAATTATATTTTATTTGAAAGGGCATGCTTATTTCAAAATTATTTCCACTTACCAATACATCAACATTGCCGTATTTTTTTAATAATGGGACTATTTGTGCTGCTTTGCTGGCGTGCCCATTGCCAGTTCCCTGAAATGCGTAAAGTATATTCATGCTCTTGTTATTCTGTAAATTTAGAGGCAAAGGCTAAGTTTATTTCTTCGGTAAATACGGTAAAGGTTTTCTTTTTATAAACTTCTTCTTTTGTATTCCTTTTAATGGGTTCGTGTGTGTATATGCTCCAGTATCCATTATTATATTCTAAAGCGGTTAAAGACTCTACCCAGTCTCCAGAGTTTAAATACAATACCTGACCATTGGGGTTTTTAATTATTCTCTTTTGTGCTTGATGAATATGACCGCATACCACATAATCGTAACCCTTTTCAATGGCTAATTCGGATGCTATTTTCTCAAAGTCTCCAACAAAACTAACGGCCTTCTTTACACTTTGTTTAATTTTTTTACTGAATGAATATTTCTCCCTACCTAATTTTTCGAGTATAAAATTTACGATTCGATTTATTAAGATTAAAGTATCATAACCTACCGATCCTAATCGGGCCATCCATTTGGCGTAGTTTATGGAAACATCAAATACATCACCATGGAAAATCCAGGCTTTTTTATTGTCTATTTCCAATACTAATTTATCGCATAGTTTAAAGTTTCCAATTTCAAACTCCGAAAATTTTCGTAAGGCATCATCATGATTGCCCGTAAGGTAATATACCTCTGTTCCCTCGTTTATAAACTGAATTATCTTTTGTATTACAGCCGAGTGCGATTGTGGCCAGTAACGTTTAGAAAACTGCCATATATCTATTATATCGCCGTTTAAAACTAAAATACGAGGATTTATACTGTTTAAATATTCTAATATTTCTGCTGCATGGCAACCAATGGTACCAAGATGCGTGTCGGATATTACTACAATATCCACATAGCGTTTACTCATTTTTAGTTTTATACAAAACTGAGCAAATTCTATGTGCTTATGTTTAACCTTATTTTAAGTGTACTTTATTTTAAGTATTAATAATAGTCTCTTTTAAATTAAATTAAAGTTAAGCACTTTACCGCTTATATGTAGTTGTATAAAAAAATCTCAATGTTTAGTTAGTTGTGATAATTAAGTATTGCGAATGGCATCTCTGGTCATGGCCTGAGCTAATGGAGTTATAATAATATCATTAAGATTAACATGAGCAGGTCTGCTGGCAGCAAAATAGATTATTTCAGCTATGTCTTTTGCTTCTAGGGCCTTTATGCCGGCATATGTTTGCTTGGCTCTTTCGGCATCTCCCTTAAATCTTACCAGGGAAAATTCTGTTTCTACCATTCCTGGTGCTATATTGGTAACTTTAATGCCATAAGGCAACAGGTCTATTCTAAATGCTCTGGAAAGTGCATCTACAGCATGTTTGGTTGCGCAATACACATTGCCATTGGGGTAAGCTTCTTTGCCTGCAATAGAGGCTATGTTAATTATATGACCTCTTTTGTTTTTTACCATCTCCTCACTTACAAAACGGGTAACGTATAACAATCCTTTAATATTGGTGTCAATCATGGTATCCCAATCGTCAGTATTACCGTTATGGGTGCCCGATAAACCGCTGGCAAGTCCTGCATTGTTAATCAATATCTCAATGTTTTTCCATTCATTGGGGATGCTACTTAATTGCTGCTTAACTTCCGCGCTGTTTCTTACATCAAAACATAAACTCAGAACTTTTACGGAGTATTTGCTTTCTATTTCTGATTTTAACTTTGATAATCGCTCTAAACGTCTTCCGGTAATAATTAAATTATAGTGGTGTTGGGCAAATTCATGCGCGCATGATTCACCAATGCCAGCTGTTGCTCCTGTAATTAATACTATTTTGTCCATTTTATAAAGTTTACTGTAATTGAAGTTATTATATTTTTTATTTGTTGTGGTAATTTATCTGAATCTATATAATAGGTAGGGATTAAAATTAAAAAAGGCATTAAAGGTATTTTGTATCGAACAATGGCTCCTAAAATTGGGGTTACCCAACCTATTAAAGCCCCTAAGGTAACGGTAAAAAAGAGGGAAAATGCAATAATAGGATTCATTTTTTTTTTATTACAATAAAATAGGCTTGTTAAAATTAACATTATAATTAACCCATTTTCTAAAGAGCACAAATGCATCATTAAATTTTTTGAATCAAAGAACAGTGGACGAAATAAAGAATTTATCAGCGCTTGCGGTAAACTGAGGAGGAGATTAGTAACACTGTTGTTTATAGGGGTTATTTCAATGGTACTGTTTGCATTCCATATTTGTGCAACATTAATAAAATCGGATTGCTTTGCGCTTAAGGTAGCCAAGAAATCATAATGAACTAATGTTTTCCCTCCGTATACTAAAAATATAAATCCAACTAGATGTACAATTAAAAACAAGGTAATGGGTTTTAAACTTTTAACTTTTTCCGAAATATAGAGTGCAAGAAAACCGGGCACAATGGCCATAAAAATGTATAGTTTAGAGATGATAAGCAAAAATGAAAAACAAAAAAGTAAAAGCAAACCTATGATAGCATTTTGGTTTAGTTTCTGAAATGCATAACAACAGCCACCCAAAGACAATAATAAAACGCCTTCTTTTAAAACTCCCGATCCCCAAAACAATAAGCTAGGTGTTAAAAAAATGATAAATGCCAAAACTAAACTGTTTATCCCACTTTTCTGGTTCAAAAATTTTAAAAGCAATACTAATCCGATAAACGAAATAAAATTTATAAAAACAGTATGAACGTGATAGTTGCCAAAGGAAAAAAGTAACATAAACATATTGGCTCTTATAATGGTTCGATTATCATTAAACAATCCATAATCATATTGTTTGGTCCAGTTATTCATTAGCTCATAATAATGCTGATATTCTGGTCCGTTGCAATCTATTCCTAACATTATTTTAAAATACAATAATGGATTTTTAGAAAAATCGCGATATACTACAAACGCATCATCAAAAAATCGCAGGGCATCGCTGGTATTGCGATATGAATAATGGCGAGTGTAGATTAAGTATAGTATAATACCCGCAATTACTTTAATGCTGAAAAATAATACGTATTGTTTTTTACTTAAATAAGTAATATCAAATATCCCCAATTTATATATAATCAGTATAAAAACAAAAAAGTATATAAAGGGTAAAACAATCAATTGTTTTCTACAAATAAGGGTTCGTTATAATCATTAATTAATCCATGATCAATTGCGGCTTTAAACATAGTGCGTATGGCTTTTTTCCCTTTCTCTCTTAGATCGAAGGTAAAGCTGTTTACATATAGTTTAATATGGTTATAGATGATGTCTTCACGCATATCTTGGGCATGCTCTTTTACAAAATCAAGTGAAGCGCTGGGGTTTTTAAACGCATACTCAACACTTTCTTTTATTAATGCATTAATTGTAATCATTAACTCTTTATCGAGTTTACGGTTAATGGCAATTGCTCCGAGCGGAATGGGAGTATTGTATTGATTAAACCACCAGTTTCCTAAATCTTCAACTTTATTTAAACCTCTTTCGTGGTAGGTAAAACGGGTTTCGTGTATCACAACTCCTAAATCAACTTGTTCTTGTATTATCGCATCTTCAATTTCGCTAAAAAGGATTTCCTTTTTGTTTTTTAAATGCGGATAGGCTAAACTAAATATAAAATTGGCAGTGGTAAATTTGCCCGGAATAGCAATTTTTAATTCGGGATTATTTAAATCTAATTTTTTTTCCTTACTTATTAATAAGGGTCCTACATGGTCTCCCAATGCGGAACCCGAATTGCTTAAAATATAATAAGGAGTGAGGTAAGCATAGGCATGGTAACTTAATTTACTTACTTCCAGTTCTTGTTTAAATGCTTTTTGATTAAGTTCTTCAACATCTGCCATATAGGGTACAAAAGTTAATCCTTTTGTATGGATGCGCTTGTTTATTAAAGCGTCAAAAATAAATGTATCATTTGGGCAGGTTGAAAAACCTATATTAATTTGCATAGTGCAGGTTTAGTTCTTGTAATAATTTTATGATTAAAGAATTGAGACTACTAACGGCTAATGGGATATTCCAGTTTTCGCGATTTCTTTTTTCTATATAGTTAGATATTGTCCTTATTTGAATACAGGGCACATCCTCGTGTTTACATACATAAAAAACGGATGCACCTTCCATGGTTTCAATGTCTGGATTAAATAAATTAATACAGCGGTCTATACTTTCTTGATTGCCATGAACCGTATTAACCGTTATACCTTTTACTTGTTTTAAACTATTAAGTAAAGAGATGTTTAATGAATAATGATTGTATATTACTCCATTCTGAAATGGAAACTCGGAGTCTTTTTGTAGTTTTAATTCGTTGAGCGATAAAAAATCATGGTCGTCCTCTGCGCCTAATTCGGAGTAGCGATCCTGACTTACCAAAACCGATTCGCCAATCTTTATATTTCGAGTAAATGAACCGGCAATTCCTGCGTTTATTACTAGGTTATATTTTTGTTTAGATAACTCCTTGCCTAAAAAATAGGCCGTGGCAACCATCCCAACACCGGTAATTAACGTATTTATTTTTAAGTTATTAGGGGTGGAAGAATCGAGTGAATTAATCCACTTCAAAGTTTGGTCAATTTCTGGCCTGGTAGCGGCTACAATTAATAATTTCATTCGCTAATTGCTAATGCTAATTTCGTAATATTTTTCCATTTATCTTTGCTTTATGGTTTATATTACACGAAAAGAAAATTTTAATGCAGCCCATCGTATTTTTCGACCCGATTGGTCGGATGAGAAAAATTTTGAAGTTTTTGGTAAATGCTGCAATGCAAATTGGCATGGCCATAATTATAATTTATTTGTAACAGTAAAGGGCAAGCCTAATCCCGAAACCGGATTTGTTGTTGATTTGCTTCAACTGGGGAAGTTAATAAGGGCGGAGGTAATTGAGGAGATTGATCACAAAAACTTAAATGTTGATGTGTATTTTATGAAAGGGATTATACCCAGTACAGAAAACCTTGCAATTGAAATATGGAAAATATTAGCTCCAAAAATAAACGACTTAGGCGCCGCATTACATTCCATTAAACTATTTGAAACCGAAAATAACTTTGTAGAATATTTTGGAGAATAAAAAATGCCGGGTATTTTACCCGGCATTTTTATTTCTTTTCAACTGGATTAATCTATCTTAAATATATCGTCTTTAATCTTCTTATTCAATTCAACACTTTGTACTTTGGCTTTGAGGCTTTGTGGTCCAAAATTCTGATTGATTTCATAAGGAAATTTTATTCCGTCAACTTCTCTGTAATCACTATACTCGCTGGTAATTGTCATGGTTCCTTGCGGACCCGCATCTTCTGTTTTTAATGTTTTTAATTTTAATCCTGAACTAACTTCGTAGTATTCGGTTTCAACGTCGCCGGTAGGTCCGGTTAATTCAATGGTATAAGCATCTTTACCATTAACTTCTTCTATTCCTTTTAGAGTCATTTTATATCCTAATTGGGCATATTTCATTTCACTAAACAGGGTACTTTGCAACTCCATTTCTTTTAAATCATCACCGCTTAGTTCTTTAGCGCCTTGCATACTAACGCTCTTACCTCTTTTACCATCAAAAATTTGCTTTTGCATTACCATTCCGTTCATCTTCATGCTGGAGGTGTATTTATTTGGCGCTTTTTGAAAGTTTTCCATTTCAAGATTCATGCCCTGAATAGAAGCGGTCATTTTTATAGAAACATCTTTAACTTTTTCTAGTTTTGTTTTACCACCTATTGCTTGAACATAATTATCTATAACCGTTTGAGCCGTTACACCCTCAGGAACAGGCTTCGCTGTTTTAGCTTCACTTCCATAATTATCATAAAACTCTAATCCACCCGGAGCAAAAGGTTTTAATTTATCAGCCAATTCGCCTCGGTTTCCAACAACTATTATCCAGCAATTATCCGGACGAATATATTTTTGGGCTACTTCATAAATATCCTCCGGTGTAATGGCAGCTAAATTTTTAAGGTAGTTGCTATAATATTCTTTGGGTAATTTATATTTGTCCATATTAATAGCCATATTGGCAACCGTTTGAGGATTCTCAAGTGAGATAGCGAAAGTACCGGTCATATAATTTTTAATACCTTCCAATTCCGCAAGTGGTACTTTTTCGGTACGTAATTTTTTCATTTCATTTAAAATTTCAGTAACCGAACTATCCGAAACCGGATTCCTTACTTTAGCAAATGCCCTAAAATTTCCTGCTAAATCATCATCTGCAATTCTGGAATATGATCCGTATGTCCAGCCGTGTTTTTCACGAAGGTTCATAAACAATCTACTAGAGGAGCTTCCGCCTAAAATATTGTTTAATACTCTGGCTTTAATTAAATCGGGGTGGCCAATTTTTATGTCAACCGGATAAGAAACATTTACAACACTTTGCACAGCTCCTGCTTTATTTACAATAGCTACACGTGCTTTTCCGGGGTCTTTCGGAAATTCGTATTTGGTTGTAGGAACATTTCCTTTTTCCCAGCTTCCGAAATACTTTTCCATTAATTTCTTAGCCTCATCAGGGGTTATATCCCCTACAATACCCATATAAGCAACGTTAGGTTTAAAATAGGTTTTGTAATAATTTATACATTTATCAAGCGATATTTTTTCTACCGTTTTTTCAGTAGTTACTTCACCGTAAGGGTGGTTCTTGCCAAATACTAAAGCGGCTCTAACATTATCCGAAATGGCATCCGGATCATCTTTTTGAGTGGCGAGTCCACTTAACGTTTGAGTTTTTAATTTGTCAAGTTCTTCTGTTTTAAACGAAGCATTTAAAACCACATCACTCATTAATTCAAGTAATTTTTCTTGGTGTTTTTTTAACGATGTTCCATAAACCGAGCTTGAACTGGTTTCGAGAGTTGCGCCTATAAAATCAATTTCGGCATTTAGCTGATCTTTAGTTCTATTTACAGTTCCTGTTTTCATTAGCTGACCAGCCAAATCGGAAACCCCTTTGTATTCCTTTTCTAACATAGGGTCAACATCCAATACAATAGAAAAAGCAACTTTAGGTAATTTGTGATTTTCCACAACAAAAACTTTGAGGCCATTGGATAGTGTAAAGGACTCTATATTTCCTAGTTTAATTTCGGGAGCAGGACCAGCAACGGGTCTTTTGCTTCTGTCAATTTTTTCAACCTTAGCTACTGGTTTTGCTGTTGGTTTTGCGGCAGGCTTATTTTGAGCTAAGGCCACCAGGCCATTTGAAATTAGTAGGGCGGATATAATTAAATTCTTCATGTTTAATACTTTTTTAATTTTAAAACGTTATTGGCCTTGTTCGCTTTTAGGTAAGTAATACAATACCACGCGGTTTTCTTTGGTTAAATAATTGTTTGCAGCCCGTTTTAAATCATCCGGTGTTACTTTATTGTACCGCTCTATTTCAGTATTTACAAGATTAGCATCTTTAAAATATACATAATAATTCGCTAAAGCTTCCGATCTACCTTGAGCAGATGCATTTTTAGAAATAAACTCGTCTTCAACCTGGTTTTTTAATTTCTGGAATTCATCGGGACTTACCAATTCATTTTTAACAATAGAGATTTCTTCTTCAATAGCCGCTTCCAAATCACTAACGCTCACCCCCATATTCGCAATTCCAAACATTAAACAAAGTCCTGGATCTTCAGTTGGTAAGGGAAAAGAACCAGCTGTTAAACCTTTTTGTTTCTTATCAATAACATTTTTATATAATCGTGAACTTTGTCCGTTAGATAGTAATGTAGAAAGCATATTTACGGCATAATAGTCCGGGGTACCTTGCGCTGGAACGTGATAGGCCATTATAACAGCTGGTAGTTGGATATTATCAAAAACAGTATCTCTAATTTCCTTTGTTTTTTTAGGTTCAATAATATTGGGGCGAGGAATCGCTTTAGTGCCTTTCGGTATATCACCAAAATATTTCGCAATTGTTTTTTTAGTTTCCTCAATATTAATATCTCCGCTAATGGAAAGCGTAGCATTATTGGGTACGTAAAATGTTTTATAAAAATCAGTAAACTCCTCAAGTTTAGCTTGATTTATATACTCCGGAGAACCACCTGGTGTCCAACGATAGGGGTGTTGGGTATAAGCATGTCCAAAAGTTTCATTTAATATAGAACCGTAAGGTGTATTTTCATTTCGTTCTTTTAATTCTTCTTTAACCACTTTTCGTTGGGTTTCAACTCCGGTTTCATCAATTTTAGCATGTAACATACGCTCACTTTCCATCCATAAACCTAATTCTAACTGATTGGAAGGCAATACTTCATAATAATATGTGCGATCAAATGAAGTATTTGCATTTAATACCCCGCCGGCGTTCTGAATAGTTTTCATGAACTCTCCGCGTCCAATGTTTTCACTGCCCTCAAATAAAAGATGTTCGAAGAAGTGAGCAAAACCTGTTCTTTTTGGGTCTTCATTTTTAGAACCTACATGGTATAACACACCAATAGCTACAATAGGAGTAGAATTATCCTGATTTAATATTACGTGTAAACCGTTTGGTAAATTGTATTCAACAAACTCGATTTTTGAGCTTTGGGCCGATGCAAAACCCGTACATAGGGTAATGAGGGCTCCTAGAGCAATTTTTTTCATAATTAATTAAGTTTAAGCTGCGCAAATTTATATTAAATGCTTCACAAAACAACACTGTTTTATACTTCATTAACAGTTCAAAATAATCCCGTATTTTTTGATATGTTTTTACTATATTAGTGGGATATTGAATTATGACTCTTCGCAGGGCCTTTGCTTTTATTTGTACACTCAGTTTGATTCTGCTCAAGCAGACGCTTGCGCAGCCTGCAAGGCACCCTATTGTTTATTATAAGCCAGCCGATTATAAAGGGGGCCTTCATAATTACGCTTTTGTTCAGGGTAAGCGCGGACTAATATACGTGGGTAACGAAGAAATGGTATTAGAATACGACGGGCTTAATTGGAAAAATATTCCAATTAAAAGTGGCGTAAATGTATATAGTTTGGCGGTTGATACCTTAAACCGTGTCTTTGTTGGTGGTAATAACGAATTTGGTTATTTAAGTCCTGATAATTCCGGTAAGTTAAAATACAATTCCCTTTCTGTAAACCTCCCTGCCGGTAGCGATGGATTTGGCGATATACTCAAAATTCATACTTTCTCAAAGGGTGTATTTTTTGTTTCACCAAATAAGGTGTTTTATTGGAATGGTAATAATTTTAAAGTCCATACTCCTCCTAATTTTATTCGACAAACATTTTTTATTAATAATCGTTTGTATGCTTTTATTGAAACGATTGGTTTAACAATTTTCGATTCCGGTAAATTTATATCGCTACCATTTGGAGATGAATTATTAAAACAAGGTTTTGTGGGTATGATTAAATACCGAAAAGATCAATTTCTAGTTCTAACCAAGGAGAAAGGATTCTCATTATATAATACTCCGGTTTCTGCTATTTCAATTTCAAAAATAGAAGCTTCTTCAAAACCCGATAAAAATTTATTTGATATTAATAATGATTTTGATTTTAAACTTAAAGATTACGAGCCCTATGGTATTGAGTTGTTGGATAATGACCGCTTTGCGGTATATACTCACTTGGGTGGTATTTTTGTATTCGATAAAACGTTTAAACTTAAAACGATTCTTAATAAATCAAAGGGATTAAAGTTTAATAGAGTTAGAAGCATTTTTGCAGATCGTGAAAACTTTTTATGGGTAGGCTTTGAAAATGGAATGAACAGGATTGATTATAAATCGCCTTATTCTATTTACAACGAAAGCAGCGGTATTGAAGGAAGTGCATTATGTGTTAAGCGTTTTAAAGATAAATTATACGTAGGTACTACCAATGGCATTTTTATCGAAAGAATTTTTAAAGGTCAATTAGAATCCGAAGTAGAACAAAAAGTATTTATTCCGTTTAACAACATTTCTAGTTCCGTAAATAAATTTATGGTGATAGATGATGTACTTTATTGTATTTCATCTGATGGTTTATATCGTATTGATAATTCGAGCTACCGGGCAGAATTAATTGTTTCTGGCGATTTTAATCAATATTTAATTTTGCACGAAACTAACGAAATTATGCTCTCGGGGCCTAAGGGTGTATTTTTATTTGATTTGGAAAAGGTAAAAGGAGCTATTAATTTTAAATTCCGTTATCAGTTTCCCAATTTACCAACCGATATTACTAACTGGCAACAGGTTGATCATCTCTCTAATGATGAAACTAAAGTAATTTACGCTTCCACTTTTAGAAATGGTTTAGCAAAAATTGTATTTAATAACAAAGATGGGCAAGCGGATATTTACTGGTTAAATCAGTATAATGATAAAGATCTCGAACAAACCTATCTAATTGGAATTAAAAATAAATTTTATGTAGGCTCCGGGCAAGGGGTTTTAGAAATAGATCCAAATTTCATTCTAAGAGAAACAAAAGATTTTGGAGAAGAATTAACTCCAAAAGCCCATCGAAAAATTTTAAGATTATTTAAAATGCAGGATGGCGATTTGTGGGTTCAAAGCTTAAAGGATGATAAATACGAACTGGGTATTTGTAACTTTAATGGAGTTAATTATGCCGATTACGATAAAGGCGTTTTTAAAGGAGTAGATTTAGGTGCCGTAAATGATATTTTTGATGATAAACAAAGTGAAAAAATTTGGTTTGCCGGCTTCGAGGGATTGGAGTCATTCCATGAAGATATATTCGATAATTTCGATATTCCACCTCGTGTTTTAATTAGATCTGTTTATGCTAACTATGATTCGTTAATATTTGGTGGTAATCATAGTAACAAACTTGGATTTATTTCCACCAAACAAGATCCCGCTCATGTTTTAACTCTATCTAGCGATTACAACGCTCTTACCTTCATTTTTTGTGCTGTAAATGCTCATAATGAAGAAAATATTTATTACAGTTATATGTTGGATGGATTAAATTCCAATTGGTCGCCTTGGACTAATAACACCAAAATAGATTTTAGTAATTTAAATAAAGGTAAATATGTTTTTAAGGTAAAGGCCCGTTCTGCGTCCGGTAAGGAAAGTAAAATAGATACCTATACTTTTTATGTATTGGCGCCCTGGTATTTAACTACCTGGGCATTTATAGCTTACCTTTTATTTATAGCTGGTATTGTTTTTACTATTTTTAGAATAAGCTTAAACAGAGTTAATACGGCTCGTATTCGATTGGAAAAATTGGTTAAGGAGAGAACGTTCGAGGTTTTAATTAAAAATAAGGAACTGGAGGAGCAAAGAAATGAGATTGAACAGAAGAATAAAGATTTAACCGATAGTATAAATTATGCTCAGCGTATTCAGCAAGCTATTCTTCCTGAAATAGATGAGATCAATAAAGCCTTTCCAAATAATTTTGTATTGTTTTTACCACGTGATATAGTAAGTGGGGATTTTTATTTCTTTAATCATATCGAAAAAGAAATTAATGGGGTTACAAAACGTTACGGGATTTTTGCTGCCGCAGATTGTACCGGCCACGGAGTGTCTGGCGCTATGATGAGTATGATGGGTTCCACCATTCTTAATGAAATTGTAGCGCTTAGTAAAGTGCATCTTCCTAATGATATTTTAACACTTTTAAATGAACGCCTGCAAAACGATTTAAAGCAGGGTAAAACAGATTCTTTAAGTCGCGATGGTATGGACATTGCCTTGTGTACCGTGGATATGGAAACGATGGAAATGTGGTTCTCGGGTGCCATGAGGCCTTGTTATATATTAAGAAATAAAGAACTTATTGAACTTAAGGGTAATAAATTCCCCATTGGTGGTATGATGATTGAAGAACATCGTGGTTACTTGGCCGATCATTTTCAATTAATTCCGGGTGATCAAATTTATTTATCAAGCGATGGTTATGTGTCTCAGTTTGGTGGCGAAAAGAGTAAGAAATTTACAACCAAACGTTTTAAAGATGTATTAATGGCTATTCAACATTTAAACATGACCGAACAGAAACTGGAGCTCCTTCTCGAACTGGAAGATTGGATGGGTGAAGTTCCGCAAGTTGATGACATATTGGTAATTGGTGTAAAATTTTAAATCTATGAAACTCGGTATAGTTATTTTCATTTCTATTCTAAGTACTTTTAATATTTCTTCTTATAATTCCATTAATTCTAACTCTAATGCTATAGTGGGTACTTGGTTAACCGGTTCCGGTAAAGGAAAAGTTAAAATCACTCAAAATGGAAATTTATTCGAGGGAACTATCGTATGGCTTAAAGATCCCCTTGTTAATGGTAAGCCCGATTTAGATGACTTAAATCCACAGAAAGAACTTAGGTCCAGGCCGGTAATGGGAATTAAAGTGCTTAACGGTTTAAAATATAATACTTCTAGTGGAAAATGGGAGGAGGGAACTATTTATGATCCCGAAAATGGAAAATTTTACAGTTGCAATATCTCACAAGTTGATGATAAGAAAATTCACCTCAGAGGATTTATCGGCATATCCTTAATTGGCAGAACCGATACATGGTACAAAGTTCGCGATATCAATTAATGCTTCCCGACTCTTCTTTAATCAGCGATTTGGTTAAAATTAAAATGCCATTTGGTAAATATAAAGAATGCATAATTGTCAATTTACCCATTTCTTACCTGGAATGGTTTAAGAAAAAAGGGTTTCCTAAGGGACGTTTGGGACAGCTTTTGGAAACTTGTTACGATATAAAGTTAAACGGCTTAGATTTTATTTTAAAAGAGTTAAAAGGCAAGCAATAACAGATTAAAATTTGTAACCCACCTTGAAAGTAATGCTGACAAATCCTCAAAAGATGGAGGAGTTAGAATTATCTCGATAATTTTTTTTAGTGATGATATTTGCCCTTACAAAGGATTCCCAATATTACACCTTGTAACTCTTTACCCGTAAACATCGAATTTTTACTTTTCGATACAATATCAGATTCAAGAAAAACTTTTTTAAGGTTGGGATTAAATAAAGTAAGGTTTGCCTCGGCACCTGATTTAATAATTTGCTCACCCAATCCTAATACCCGCCTTGGCCCATGGGTAAATGCATCTATAATTCTATTTAAACTTATTTTTTCGTGTAAGGCAGTATTAGCTACCGCAAATGCTGTTTGTAATCCTATTGAACCATATTCGGCTAAGTCAAATTCTTTATGTTTAGATTCTATGTCTTGCGGGGTGTGGTCGCTGCTTATAGCATCAATACTCCCCTCGCTAAATGCATTAATAAGCGAAAGCCTATGATCCTCACTTCTTAGTGGCGGAAGAACTTTATATACACTTTCAAATTGGGCTAAACATTCGTCGTTCAGCAATAAATGATGAGCAGCTACATCGCATGTAACTGAAATTTGTTTGGCTTTTGCTTCCTTTATTAAATGAAGCGATTTTGATGATGAAAGGGTATTAAAATGTAAAGAACTCTTAGTAAATTCGGTAAGTGCTATATCGCGTTGTACAATAAGCTCCTCGCTTATGGAAGGCCTGCTCCTTAATCCAAGCATAGTGCTTACTACACCTTCATGCACATATCCACCTGCACTCATATGCTTATCATCGGCATAGGTAAATAATTTTGCTCCAAATTGTTTTACATACATGAGGGCCTTAGTCATAACCCCTGAATGGCTCAGGGCATTTTTTCCGTTGGAAAAAGCAATAGCCCCAGCAGTGTGCATATCATACATCTCACTTAATTCTTTCCCTTCAGCATCTATAGTAGAAGCGCCTATTACCATAATGTTAACCGGTAAAGCGCTCGATTTAGATTTTATATATTCCACATCGCCCTTTGTTTGAATTACGGGTTTTGTATTTGGCATAATTGCAACATGAGTGTAACCTCCTTTAATGGCTGCTTTTGATAGCGAGCTTAAATCTTCCTTTTGCTCGTGTCCAGGATCGCCCGAATTAGCATTTAAATCAATAAAGCCGGGCGACACATGCATTCCATCAAATTCTATAAGCTGTACTCCTTGTTCAACTATATTATCCTCAATTTTAGTAATAATCCCGTTCTCAATGTATAAGTCTTTCTGCTTCAAATTGTATTCCGACTTGGAGTCAACAATTACCGCTTTTTTAATTATATATTTCATGTTACTTCAGATATCTGATTAATAATGTTTCGCTAATTAAACTAATAAGCGCAAAAATAATAAACCACTTCCATAATTTTTTACCTTCACTTTCTTGTTTAACAAGATGTGTAAAGTCGCTATTCTTTGGTGGTAAAACCGTAAGGTTAAAATTGTTTTTTAATGCAAATTCTTTTAATTCATCTTCTGTAGAAAATTTTAATTCTGATTCGTTACGATTGTAATTGAGTGATATGCCATCTAAAATATCATTTTCCGAATTCACTATTCTGTAATTTCCAGGTTTGGGATTAGCTATTTCTCCAATATTTAGGAGGATACCTTCATTGTTATTATTTTGTTGGGGTATAAACTCATTCTTATTGTCTGTAGATTTTATTTTTAAAATATCTTCCTCATCTTTTCTTTGAGTATTAATTATTCTCCTCGCATTTTCCCCAATTTTATAATAGAGTCGATCTGTATTTAAGCTACTTAATGCAATCCTGTATAGAATCGGAATAAACAGAGCATGTTTGGCCAAATTGTTATCTCTTAATTGAAGAGTGCTGGTTAGAAAATAAATCTTTCCTTTGTTTATTTGTTGTAAAAACAGGTAGGGTAAACCACTGGTGTAATTAAGTATGGGCTGGGAGTTTTCTGTTAAACCTTTTAATAAGAGATATCTTAGATGGGCTACTGGTAAATCTAACTTTTCATTTTTAGGTATTTTCTGTTCATCAAAAACTGAATTAAAAAAAGAATTTTTTAAATCGGGCTTTTCTAAAGTAAAGGTACCGGTGTCTGGGCTCTGGAGTTCGGGCAATCCCAGCTCTTTTAGTGCATTAAGCTGATTTTCCTTATAGTTGTTGGAAGGGATAATAAATTGGTTAACCCCGTTTATTACTTTTCTTTTTAATTCTTGTATAAACGCTCCGCTTAAATCTTCGGCCTCATTTAAAATGATGAGTTGTTTGTTGTTAAGTTCGGAGAGTTGAATTTGTTGCTCGTTTAATACGGTTAAATTAAAAAAGTTGTCATTCTTAAGAAGGCTTTGCAAATAGGGAGTGGATTTTTTTCCGTTTATCAGCAATACATTTAGTTTTTCGTAAACCATAAACGAAAAATAAAATTTATCGTCATAATTAATTGGGTAGTCGTCTATGCTTAAATAGGCGTTAACGAGCCCTGGTGTTTTTATGTTAATTGGTAATGTTACTATTGCTTCATTCTGTGGCTCTATATTTAAAGTGGCCATTCCGGCAGATTTTTCATTTATAAATAAATTTAAAGGCTTGTTTTCAATCGCTGTTGTGCTGGTATTTATAATTTTAGCATATAATAGATTATTTTCACCTTTTTTAAATATCGCTTGTTCAAACCATACGGTATCTATGTATACATTATTGCTTTCGTTTGTTTGGAGCGGAATAAAATAGTTAGTTACAGAAGAATCGCTGTAGACTAGATCATTTTTTAAGATAGTTTTCTGAAAATCGCTAATTAAATAACTTGTTTTTGATTTATTGTTTGATGGATCAGTCTGATTAAAGGCATTTCGTTGCCTGGATAGTATTTCGGATATTTTTCGTGTTCCAGGACTTTCCTTAATTTCTTCTGTATATTTTATAAATTCATCACGACTATAAAAGCGCTGATGTTTTCCTTCAAAATCGTTGGTTAAGAGTTGAAACCGATCAGTTTCTTTGTAACCTTTAGCGAGTTCTATGGCGGCTTTTTTGGCTACATCCAATAATCTTCCTTGAGCGCCATTGGCATTCATGCTAAACGAATTGTCTATAAAAACACTTATCAGTTTATTGCCATTTTTAATTTGATTTGAAAAAGGGATATAAGGTTGAGCAAAAGCAAGTACTAATGCGGTTATAAATAATAAACGACTTAATAAAACGAGGTAATGCTTAAGTTTATTTTTACTCTGTGTTTGTTCTTTTATCTCTTTTAAAAATGAAATATCAGAGAAATAGACTTTTTTAAATCTTCTGAAATTAAAAAGATGAACAATTATAGGAATGATAAGGGCAAAGAGACCAAAAAGAAAAAATGGATTGCCAAACTTCATCATTCCAAATTTACGATTTAAAGCAGATCAAACATTATAAAAGAAGTTTTATTTCTTTAAAATCGAATTTTTTCAATTGGTCATTAACTTCAATCATAAGGTGTCCGGTTGAACAAACATCTCGTATAATTCCCGTAAAAACTCCTTGGGAATCCTCAAAAAGTAAGGGTTCATTTAAACCCATTAAAGAGTTAAAATATTCTATGTCCATGGCGTTTAAATTTTGTTTAATTTGCCATAAACTCTGGTCTAATTCATTTAATAAGTCTTCTAAAAAAAAATCTCGATTGCTTAGTTGGCCGGTTAAACTGTATATACTGCATGCATTCAGGTTTTCCGGAAAATCGGATTCATTAACATTTAAACCAATTCCAATTATAGAGTGTGCAAGTTTGGAGTTATTAAACGAAGATTCAATTAAAATACCGCCCATTTTTTTAGTTTTTACATAAATATCGTTTGGCCATTTAATTTGCGAATAGATATTTTTTCGGTTTAAGGCTTTAACAATTGCTACCGAAATAGCTTTAGTTAAGTAAAAGAGCTCGTCTGGTTTTAAAAAAGAACTGTCGCAGATAAAAGAAAAAGTTAAATTTTTTCCTTTTTCGGCATGCCAGCTATTGCCTCTTTGTCCGCGGCCCTTGGTTTGTTCTTCAGCCACCACGGCAGCCGAAATGGCAGTATTACCTTTTGCTTTAATAAGCTCCTTGCAAAAATCGTTGGTAGATTCAAGCGATTCAAATCGTAAAATATAGCTTCCTGCCAGTATTCGTTGCATGCTAAAAAATGCCAAATAATGCCGAAATTACTAGAAAAAACTAACTTTGCAGTTCAATAAATTGAATGAGAACAAGTAAAACAAAAAAAGCAAGTACAACCGAGTCCGAAAAGATTGTAAAATCAGCCGTATTGGGGCTGCAGGAAAAAAAGGGAGAAGATATTCTGGTAATGGATTTGCGAAAAAGTAATAATGCGGTGGCAGATTTCTTTGTGTTGGCCACAGGTAACTCCCGAACTCAGGTTGAAGCACTTTCAAGGTCTGTAGATGAAACTATTTTTAAAGAATTAGGCGAAGATCCCTGGCATATTGAGGGTAAAACAAATTCCGAATGGGTTTTAATTGATTATGTAAGTGTGGTTGTTCATGTGTTTCAGCAAGACAGCAGATCGTTTTATAATTTAGAGAAATTATGGGGCGATGCAGAATTTACACACATAAAATAATATCTGCCAAACAATTGTGCCATAATAACCGTTATATTTAATGGCAAAACATTTGAAGTGTTATTAGAAATTTTATTTAAATGAGCGAAGAAAAGAAAGATAAAAAACCCTTGGAAAAGGTAAAAGATAAACTGGGAAAGAAACCCCAGCTCCCCAAAAACACATTTAATTTTTATTGGCTGTACGCTGTAATCGTTATTATCTTTTTGGTAAACATGGTTTTTAACATGAATAACTCCATAAAAGAAATAAATCAGCAAGAGTTTTTTAATAATATGCTCTCCCAAAATGATGTGGAGCGCATTGTGATTGTTAACCGCGAGATAGCGGAGATTCATATTAAACAAAGCAGTTTAAATAAAGATTTGTATAAGGATGTAAACAAGAAATCGGCTGGATCAAATTCACCTCAATATTACATTACCATCGGTTCTCCCGAATCTTTTGAACGAAAAATCGCGGATGTTCAAAAAGATCTTCCTACAAAAGATCAGTTGTCTCCTATATACGAAACACGTAAAAACTGGACAGGCGATATTCTGGGCTGGTTAATCCCTATTGTATTAATGATTGTGTTGTGGATGTTTATCATGCGACGCATGTCGGGTGGAACAGGTGGTCCAAATCAAATATTTAATATCGGAAAATCTAAGGCAAGCTTAATAGATGTTGACGAGAAAATTAAAGTAACATTTCAAAATGTGGCGGGCTTAGACGAGGCTAAGGAAGAATTAAATGAAATTGTAGAATTTTTAAAACATCCAGCAAAATTTACCAACTTGGGAGGTAAAATTCCTAAGGGTGCTTTGTTGGTTGGGCCTCCGGGAACAGGTAAAACATTATTGGCTAAAGCAGTTGCTGGTGAGGCAGGAGTGCCTTTTTTCTCAATGTCGGGTTCTGATTTTGTTGAAATGTTTGTTGGTGTTGGTGCCGCTCGTGTTCGCGATTTGTTCAATCAGGCCAAAGCCAAAGCGCCTTGCATCATTTTTATTGATGAGATAGATGCTATTGGACGCTCCAGAAGCAAGTCTTCTTTTACAGGCGGAAACGATGAGCGTGAAAATACACTAAACTCGTTATTGGTAGAAATGGATGGTTTTGGAACTAACTCAGGTGTAATTATACTTGCCGCTACAAACCGTCCGGATATTTTAGACTCAGCATTAATGCGTCCGGGTCGTTTCGATCGTCAAATAAGTGTAGATATCCCGGATATTGTGGGTAGAGAGGCTATTTTTAAAGTGCATTTAAAACCACTTAAATTATCAACGGCTGTTGATCCAAAGCGTTTAGCAATGCAAACTCCTGGTTTTGCGGGTGCAGAAATTGCAAACGTTTGTAACGAGGCCGCTCTTATTGCGGCGCGTAGAAGTCGAACCGAGGTTACCGAACAAGATTTTCAGGATGCTATAGATCGGGTAATTGGTGGTTTGGAAAAGAAAAATAAAATTATCTCTAAAGAAGAAAAACGAATAGTGGCCTACCACGAGGCTGGCCATGCCGTAGTAGGTTGGTTTGTTGAGCATGCCGATCCATTGGTTAAGGTTTCTATCGTTCCACGGGGTATTGCGGCATTGGGTTATGCACAGTATTTGCCCAAAGAGCAGTTTTTGTATACTATAGAACAAATGGAAGACCGAATGAAAATGGCCCTGGGAGGAAGAGCAGCAGAGGAGTTGCAATTCGGTAGAATTTCTACAGGTGCATTAAGCGATTTAGAGCGTATTACTAAAATGGCATACAGTATGGTTAGTATTTACGGTATGAACAAGCGAATAGGGAATGTTTCTTTTTACGATCCTCAGCGAAGTGAGTTTGCCGGGCGCCCATATTCAGATCATACCGCTCAGGCTATTGATGAGGAAGTGCGTAAGTTAATAGAAGAATTATATAATGCTACTAAGGCCCTTTTAATTCAAAAGAAAGATCATTTGGAATCAATTGCTCAGGAATTGCTAAAAAAAGAAGTGATTTTTCAGGACGATTTAGAGAGAATTTTGGGTAAACGTCCTTTCGAAAATAAAGATCATCAATTGGCCGACGGAACAGAAGCTTCATCAGCTCCGGCTGAACAGGTTTCTGATGAAAAGAAAGAAGATTTGCCATCACCACCTCAGCCTGCTGCCGAAAGCAACCCATCTAATGATGCGGGAGCTCTAACTACAGCATAATGAATTAAAATAAATTATTTTTAATAATGTTCGTAATTGATTAACTTGGTTACGAACATTTTTTTTAAGGCAGGTTATGAAGATTAAAGATGCTTCCAAAAAAGAGAGGGTACTAAAAAAAATAAGAAGAGCATTGGTTGAAAAATCAAAGGAACCTTTTACAGGGGTTGATTACGATTCTAATGTTTTTATCCCCTTTAATGATGTTGCAGAAATTGAATTTGCTCAGCGTTTTACTGATAATGGAGGTAAATTTGTTTTTTGTGAGGATAACAAGGACTTTATTGAAAATTTATTATTCTTGATTTCTGAAAATAAATGGAAAAGTATATACTGTTCTGATGCCAACATCCAATCTCTTCTTCAACAAAATAATATAACTACTCATCAACAGACCAATCAACTTAATTATTCAACAGTAGCGCTTACTACTTGCGAAAATATTGTGGCCCGTACAGGTAGTATTTTAATAACCAATCATCAGCTTCAAAATACAGCGGAAATTGCAAATCCTGATGTGCATCTTATAATCGCCTATACGTCTCAAATTGTTGAAGAAACTCGTGATGCGCTTAAGGCGCTTAAGCTAAAATATACCGAACAATTTCCAAAATTTATCTGCTTTGTGGCAGGTCCGTCTAAAACCGCCGATATTGAGGGGGTTGCGATTATCGGTGCCCAAGGACCTAAAGAAGTTTATTTATTTTTATTGGACAATTAATGTCTTGGGTAACGGTATATACAACTAATCAAGTTTATCAGAGCGAACTTGTTTCGGCAATATTAGAGGGCGAGGGTATTATAGTATGCGATCTTAATAAACGCGATTCGAGCTACAATACATTTGGATTAATAGAGGTTAAAGTTCCAAAAGAACAAGAAGAAGAATCAATTCGAATTTTAAAACAACATCAATTTTTATAGTGAGTAATTTTCTGCAACGAGCCATAACCGGTTTCTTTTTTGTTTTAATACTTATATCTGCTATTTTATATAGCAAATATTCGTATGCATGCTTATTTTTTATCATTACTATTTTAGGTGTTTGGGAATTCTATACCTTAACC
>JBIICS010000204.1:0-3925 GCA_044238735.1 Bacteroidia bacterium | reverse complement strand
CCTTCGGAGTTAATTAAAACCCGACTATCACGAGCAACACGACCCTCTAAACCTGTTCCTACCACAGGAGCTTGAGGACGTAATAATGGAACCGCCTGACGTTGCATGTTTGAACCCATTAACGCACGATTCGCATCATCATGCTCTAAGAATGGGATTAAAGAAGCTGCTATAGAGGCGATTTGATTAGGTGCCACATCTATATAGCTTAATTGCTTAGGTTCTACGATAGGAAAATCATGTTCAAAACGAGATTTAACACGCTGAGAGGAGAACTCACCATTACCTTTTTCAAAACCGGCATTAGCCTGAGCTATAATTCTTCCATCCTCTTCTTCGGCAGTTAGGTAATTAATTTCACCCTTGTAATCAATCTTACCATCTAAAACCTTACGATAAGGGGTTTCTATAAACCCGAGCTTATTAACCTTTGCATAAATACACAAAGAAGAAATTAAACCAATATTAGGACCTTCAGGTGTTTCAATTGTACATAAACGACCATAATGAGTATAATGAACATCACGCACCTCGAAGCCTGCTCTTTCTCTGCTCAACCCTCCTGGGCCTAGTGCAGATAAACGGCGCTTATGAGTAATCTCGGATAATGGATTTGTTTGATCCATAAATTGAGATAACTGATTGGTACCAAAAAAAGAGTTAATTACTGAGGATAGTGTTTTTGCATTTATTAAATCGGTAGGCGTAAACACTTCATTATCTCGAACGTTCATACGCTCACGAATAGTACGCGCCATACGAGCTAAACCTACACCAAACTGAGAATATAATTGCTCACCAACCGTACGAACACGACGATTACTTAAGTGATCAATATCATCCACGTCGGCATTAGAGTTAATTAACTCAATAAGATATTTGATGATTAAAATAATATCTTCTTTAGTAAGAACTCTTACGTCCTGAGCAATATTAATTTTTAATTTCTTATTAATCCTATAACGACCAACATCACCTAAATCGTAGCGTTTATCAGAGAAAAATAATTTCTCAATAATACCACGAGCAGTTTCTTCATCTGGTGGTTCAGCGTTACGCAACAAACGATATATATACTCAACAGCTTCTTTTTCAGAATTAGTAGGATCTTTTTGTAATGTGTTGTAAATAATGGAAAAATCTCCGGTATTGATACCTTCTTTATGTAAAATCACAGATTTTACATTAGACTCCAAGATTAAATCTAAGTGACCTTCATCCACAACAGTTTCGCGATCAATAATAACCTCATTACGTTCAATGGAAACTACCTCACCGGTATCCTCATCAACGAAATCTTCTACCCAGGTTTTAAGAACCCTAGCCGCCAATTTACGACCTACTAGTGCTTTAATACCCGTTTTAGTAACTTTAAATTCTTCAGCAAGATTAAAAATTTCCAATATATCGCGGTCGCCCTGGAAACCAATAGATCTTAAAAGGGTGGTAACCGGTAACTTTTTCTTACGATCAATATAAGCATACATAACATTATTAATGTCAGTAGCAAACTCAATCCAAGAACCTTTAAAAGGGATTACACGGGCAGAATATAATTTAGTTCCGTTAGCATGTCGGCTTTGACCAAAGAACACGCCTGGAGAACGATGTAATTGCGAAACGATTACACGCTCGGCACCATTTATAACAAAAGTACCTTTAGGAGTCATGTAAGGAATTTGTCCCAAATAAACATCCTGCACAATAGTTTCAAAATCCTCATGTTCGGGATCAGTACAGAATAGTTTTAATTTAGCCTTCAGGGGGACGCTATAAGTTAAACCTCTTTGAATACATTCTTCAATGGAGTAGCGAGGTGGATCAATAAAGTAATCAAGAAATTCTAAAACGAAGTTATTTCTTGCATCTGTAATGGGGAAGTTTTCGGCGAATACTTTAAACAATCCTTCGTTAATACGGTTTTCTGGAGTTGTTTCCAACTGGAAAAAATCCTGGAAGGATTTAAGTTGAAGATCTAGGAAATCAGGAAAATCAACCGGATTTTTGTTTGAAGAGAAGCTTATTCTCTGTTCTTTTTTTGTTAATGTAGCCAAGGCTTTAAAATTTTTTTGTTAGACCCTCTATTTTCTAAAAATACAAACAAGTATAGACCTCAGACCAAAGTCTGAAGTCTATACCATTAAACTGCGTTGAAATTATTTAACTTCAACCTCAGCTCCAGCTTCAGTTAACTGAGCTTTAATTTGTTCAGCTTCTTCTTTAGAAACACCTTCTTTTAATGGTTTTGGAGCACCATCAACTAAGTCTTTAGATTCTTTTAAGCCTAAACCAGTTAAATCTTTAACTAGTTTTACAACTGCTAATTTGTTTGCACCACCACTTTTAAGGATTACATCAAAAGATGTTTTTTCTTCAGCAGCAGCTCCTCCTCCTCCACCGGCAACAACAACTGCAGCAGCAGCAGGTTCAATTCCATACTCATCTTTTAAGATGGTAGATAATTCTTGTACTTCTTTTACTGTTAAGTTTACTAACTGTTCAGCGAACGCTTTTAAATCAGCCATTTTTATTTAATTTACTTTGTTTAACAATTAATTAATTTTTGTTCTTTGTTTTTGTTGAATTTAGGCAGCTTCTTTTTTCTCTGCATTTTGTTGGATTTGAGAAAGCACTTTTTGAGCCGGAGATTTAAGCAATGCAATAACGTCTGCGATAAGTTCGTTTTTAGACTTAATTGTTGCAAGTGTACTTAATTGACCGTCGCCAATATAGATTGTTTCCTCAACGTAAGCTCCTTTTAATAGAGGCCTATCGATACCACCTTTTCTAAATTCGCTAATCAATTTAGCGGGAGCGGCGCTCGATTCAGAAATCAATAAAGCAGTAGCCCCTTTTAAAGTAGGGATTAGATCTTTAAGATTTTGATCGTTTGCTCGCTCAATAGCTTTCTCTAACAAGGTATTCTTTACAACGTGCATAGAAATTCCTTGTTCGAAGCATTTTCTTCGTAATTGATTAACCTTTTCAACCGACAAAGAAGAGCAATCTGCTAAGTATACTTTGCTTGTATTATTTAGCTTTTCAACTAGTTCGCCGATTACTCGTGTTTTTTCTTCTTTAGTCATTATAGAGCAGTATTTACTTGGTTAATTATGAAAATGATTTTGAATCAACCTGAATTCCAGGGCCCATTGTGCTAGACAAGTATACAGACTTAATGTAAGTACCTTTTGCAGCAGAAGGTTTAAGCTTAATTAAAGTTTGGATTAATTCGTTAGCATTTTCGGTAATTTGTTCTTTTTGGAAAGATACTTTACCAATTGCAGCGTGAACGATACCAGCTTTATCAATTTTAAAATCGATTTTACCGGCCTTAACCTCTTTAACCGCTTTACCAATTTCCATGGTTACTGTTCCGGTTTTAGGATTTGGCATTAGACCACGAGGACCTAAAATCTTACCTAAAGCACCCAATTTACCCATCATTGCAGGAACTGTGATAATTACATCAACAGCTGTCCATCCTTCTTTAATTTTTTGGATGAAATCATCGTTACCAACAAAATCTGCACCTGCTTCTTTAGCTTCGGCTTCTTTATCGGGAGTACAGATTACCAAAACCTTTTTGTCTTTACCGGTACCGTGAGGAAGAGAAACAACGCCACGAACCATTTGATTAGACTGTTTGGGATCTACACCTAAACGAACTGCAAGTTCAACAGAGGCATCAAATTTTGTAAAAGAATTTTCTTTTACTATTTTGCTTGCATCGGTTAAAGAGTAAGCTTTTTCAGTGTCAACATTCGCAATTAATTTCTTTTTGTTTTTGGTTAATTTACCCATTGTTTGTTTTTTTTGATGTACAAACGTCGGTTTTACGCGACTCCATCAGTTAAGATTTAGTTGTTTAAAGGATTTTGACCGTCAATCGTTAATCCCATACTTCTAGCTGTACCGGCAACCA
>JBIICS010000005.1:0-45586 GCA_044238735.1 Bacteroidia bacterium | reverse complement strand
GAGAACAATAGCACCTTTACCAATTGTTAAATCTTTCTGAACACCTCCTTGTCCCCATAAAATCACATCATCTTCTATCACTACACATCCGGCAATACCAACCTGAGCTGCAAAAAGGCAGTTCTTACCAATAACGGTATCATGTCCTACGTGCACCATATTATCTAACTTAGTTCCTTTTCCAATGCGCGTATCGCCAGAAACACCTTTATCTATAGTACATCCAGCACCAATCTCAACAAAATCTTCTATAATTACACGACCGCACGAATGCATTTTATTAAAACCTGTATCCTTATATTTTTTAAAATAAAATGCATCGGCACCTAAAACAGAACCAGCATGAATTTCAACATTATTACCAATAACACAATTATCATAGATTGTTACATTAGGATGAATGATGCAATTTTCGCCAATAATGGAATTAGCTCCAATACTCACATTAGCCCTTATGATTGTGTTTGTTCCCACTTTAACCGAAGAATGAACTGGTTCGGTTTGAAATTGAGATGGGCGAAAATAACGGGTTAAAAAATTATAATCGCGAAAAGGATCCTCAGAAAAAATAAGAGCCTTTCCATTTGGGCAATCCACTTCTTTATTAATAAGGATAGTAGTTGCAGCAGAATTTAGTGCTTTATCGTAATACTTAGGATGATCAACAAAAGTTAAATCTCCAGCAGCTACCATATGAATTTCGTTTATACCGCTAATAATAAAATCGCTGTTTCCTTCGTATCTGGCATTTATTAGAGCAGCAACTTCTTTAAGTGTTTTAATTTGAGATAATTTCATGAATAATTATTTACAAACATAAATGATATCTTTTTTAGCCTGAGCATGCCCCAGGGCAGCAGCTTTATTAACATCTTCGCAAGCCGCCTTCTGATTTTTTAATTCGTAAAAACATTTAGAGCGTTGATAATACAAATCAGCATCTTCATTTACTTTAAGGGCGAAAGTGAGATCGGAAGCAGCCTCGGAAAATTTCTTTTGTTTAAAAAACAAATCGGAACGCAATTTATAGGCGTCCGGGTTTTGGGTACCCATTTCTATGGCTTTATTTAAATCGGGCATTACAGTGCTCATTTTATTTTGAGCAACAGCCAATTTAGCTTTTGATAAATAAGTATCCGGATTATTTTTATCAAGAGTGATCGCCTTATTTAAATCTTTACTTGCATTAATAAGGTCTTTTTTTTGAGTTAAAATATCGGCACGCATAATATAATCTATGGCATTTTTTGACTTAAACTGATTAATCAAGACATTAAGATCGGAAAGACATTCATCCTGTTTATTTAATCTAAGCAAAAGAGGCGCTCTATTTTGATATAAAATTTGATCGCGATATTTATATGCATCCGCACTTTTAAAAGAGGAGTAGGCTTCATCGTTTTTATTGAGTTTAAGCTGCAAAATAGCTTTATGATAATAATAAATACCTTTTTGCTTGTCGAGGTCTATAGCTTGGTTAATTATTGATTCCAGTTCTACCAAGGAAATAGATTTATGATTAGACTTTAAAATAAAACTTTGAAAATAGCAATCTGATATTTTACATTTTTTTTCTATGGCCTTAGTAAAATCTTTTTCGGCCTCAGTTAAATTATTCAATTCTAAATTTAATTTCCCCTTCTGATAAATAGCGGAGGCATTATTAGGATTTAATTCAATTGCTTTACTTAAATCTTTTTCGGCCGATTTAATGTCTTTTTTTGCCAAGAATAAAGAAGAGCGATTAAGAAGAGCCTGTTCGTTCTTAGAATTTAAAGACAAGGCGGCATTTAATTCGATCATGGCCAAATCAGCTTTATTCTGTTTTAGAAGCGCTTCTGCTTTTAGAGCATGAGCTCGATCGTGTTTTGCATCCTTTTTAATACACTCGTCTAAATTTTTAATTGCTGCATCCCAAGACTGGTTATTGAAGGCTTCTTCCGCTTTTTCAAAATAAACATAAGCGGGTTGCGACCATGCAACCGTTAGATTTAAAAAAAAGAATATCATTAAAAAGTATTTCATTCGGATTTTTTCTTATAAAAAACTTTTAAATCGTTTTGGGCTTTATTAATATAAAAACTTCTTTGTTTACTTGTTAATCCTGGCAGGGTTTTACTTAATACGTTTATTCTTACCAGTTCCTTGCGGGCCTCTTCAATTTTATCAGCATTAAGCAAAACGTCAAAATAATTATACGCATATGCAATATTATCGGGATATCGCTTAACCATTACCTCGGCATATTTTTCTGCCTGTATATAATTCTTTTCAGTTTCCTGAAATAATTTGCACAAAAAATAATTAGCCTCATTGTTAAGTACCCAATCTTTACTAACGGCTAGTTTATATAAATATGTAAACCCTTTTGTTGTACTTCCTTTGGGTAAAGTTGCGAGATATGGACGAAGAAATATATATCGCTTAGCAGCAAAATCAACAAAATAATTATATAAGCCGCTTGTTAAATGAAAAGGTTCATAAACAGCTTCTTTTCCGAGCGAAGCTTCAATATATCGAATACAATTATTTAAATAGCCAGCCGCGGCAATATAATTGGATTTATAGAGTGCCAAACGGGTTTTAAACGCATAGGCATTAGCTATAATGTACAAATCCTCATTAAGAAGGTTTTTAATATTAATCTTGCCCAGATTGTTTATGATTGAATTGATATAGAAATCGAAATTAGCTATGTTTTCTTTACTTTCTTCTCCCGTCAATATTATCCACCAGTAATAATTACACTTCATTAACAAAAACCAGTTATTGTCTTTAGACTTTTCATATTTTATTAAACTATCAGCTTTCTGAAATTGAAAATTGTAGATACATTCTGCAATAGGTTCGTAATGAGGAGGGATAAAACTATGCTTTTGAGCAAGCGAGTAATTTATACCAATTGAAAAATTGGCAAGTAACATTAAAATAAATGCGAACTTTAAAAATCTCACGCCTTTAATTTAATAAAAAAGGCGGCACAAGCCGCCTAAATCAAGGTTTTTTAATATTAATTATCTCCGTCGAGCAAATTACCAAATCCGCCTAAAATACTTCCCTCCTCTTTTCGGTTAAAACTTCCGTATTGAATAATTCTACCTGCCAAACGGCTGATCGGTAATGATTGAATCCATACTTTACCCGGACCTCTTAACGTTGCAAAGAAAACCCCTTCGCCCCCAAAGAAAGTATTTTTAATACCCCCTACAAATTGAATATCAAAATCAACTTCCTTCGTATAAGCTACAATACATCCTGTATCAATCTTCAACACTTCGCCGGGTTGAATAATGCGTTCTACAATGGTTCCTCCCGCATGAACGAAAGCCATACCATCGCCTTCCAATTTTTGCATGATGAAGCCTTCGCCACCAAACAAACCGGTACCTAATTTACGCTGAAAATGAATGCCAACCGAAACACCCTTTGCAGCGCATAGAAAAGCATCTTTTTGGCAAATTACCTTACCACCTAGTTGTGCTAAATCCATCGGTACAATTTTTCCGGGATATGGTGATGCAAACGTTACATGTTTTTTATCATTTCCTCCATTTGTAAAAGCTGTCATAAATAAATTCTCACCGGTTAACAATCGTTTTCCGGCAGAAAATAATTTACCAAATAAACCACTATTTTGTTGAGAGCCATCTCCAAAAATAGTTTCCATTTGCACTTCATTATCCATCATCATAAAACTTCCGGGTTCGCCGATTACGGTCTCGTTAGGATCAAGTTCTATTTGCACGCACTGCATTTCTTCTCCAAAAATTTTGTAGTCGATTTCGTGATTTTGTACCATTTTATTTAAATTTTGATAGTTTAAAATTAGGATAAATATAAATTATGCAAGCGGATAATTTAAAAGTTAATGAGGGAATTAATAGTTTTTAACTTATGCATTATTCTATGCGAAATCACAAATCTCTTTTCATTAAAAAATGAGCAAACTCATAAAAAACTATCTTTTGGTTATCCCGCAAATTTAATTTATCTAAATAAGATAACGCAAGCTGATGATACTTATCAACCTCTTTAAGTGCAATTTCCTTAACACCTAAAAAATTATATAATGAAGTAACCGCTTCCACTTTTTCTTTGGCGTGCTCCTGTCCGGCTTGCAACCACATTTTCAATTCACTTTCCTTGTAATGATTTAATTTGGATAACTCCATCGCTTTTAGCAGCAAAAATGTTTTTTTATTACTGATAATATCCCCCCCAACCTGTTTACCGAATTTACTTGGATCGGCGTAAACATCTAAGATATCGTCCTGCAATTGAAAAGCTACCCCTAAATTATACCCATAGTTATATATATGCTGAGCATCATCATCGCTGGAACCTGCAATAAGGGCTCCCATTTTTAGGCAGCAAGCCAATAAAACCGCGGTTTTAAGGCCAATCATGTTTATATAAGCAGGAATACTAACATATTCTAGTTTTTCAAAATTCATATCCAATTGTTGTCCTTCGCATACCTCAAGAGCAGTTTTATTAAAAAGCACCAAACACTTCTTTAAACTTGCTGTTTCGTTTTTTAGTAATAACTGTTGCGAAAGAACAAACATAGCATCTCCGGAGAGAATGGCAATATTGGAATTCCATTTAACATGAACGGTATCCTTGCTGCGGCGCAGGGGAGCGTTATCCATAATGTCATCATGAAGTAAAGTGAAATTATGAAATACCTCTATTGCAAGAGCAGTATCTAAAGCCAACTCTTTTGATCCGCCAAAAGCCTCACATGAAATGAGTGTAAGAACCGGACGAATTCGTTTACCACCTAGATTTAAGGTGTACTTAATAGGGTCGTATAGTTCGGGAGGTTTTCCGTTGATGTTTAAATCACTTAATTCATCTTCTATGTATTGAAGATATGCGTTTAGTTTTTCCAATGTATTATTTTAATATTACACGTCCGTGTTCTGAACTTAATTTTTTTCGGGCTTTATCATACAGCATCAGCAGCTGCACGGTTTGTTCTTTCATTTCATCAAAGTCTCCACTCTTAAGGCTTTCCAATAATGAATTCTTAAGTCGATCTACAACTGATATCTTAACTGTGTATACAGAACCCACAACCAAACTGCTTAATACCTGATTTTCGGAAACTGTTATTATATCATACTTATTTTTCCAATTTTCACTCAATTCATGAATTGCTGTGTTTTCACCAATTGCGAAGAATTTAACTTCATCATTATGATGAGACAGGAAATAGTCATCATTTGGTATAATGTTGTTATTTATTGACTCTTCGAGAGCATTAAAAACTTTACGGTAAATGGGATTATCAAATTGTATGTTATCTTCCTTTAAAGCTGTATAAACAAATTCTGCAACCGATATTGGAATTTCCGAAACCACCTTATTATCATCATCCGTAATTTTAAACTGAATTATTTGATCACTGTATTTTACGATAATCCTGGCCAGATCACGTTCTATAAGATGATCCGATACATGATCCTTAACTTCGGGCAATAATGTAGTATTAATATACTGATCAGGCAAAGCAGCATATTTCTCTTGTCCGCCCGAAACCTCCTCTTTTCTTTTATCCTCAATATACTTTTTACGAATAAGGGCGTTTATCTCACCAATTAAAACCTGTTCATCAACATCCAGTAATTGGCTACATTCTTTAAGATAAATACTTCTGGCTATATTGTCAGGAATAAGAGAGATACTATTAACAATATCTTTAATAACATTCGTTTTTTGAATAGGGTCGTTTTTAACCTCATCCAATAAAACTTTTGTTTTATAGCGAATAAAATCTACACTGTTTTTTTGTATGTATTCTTTTAATTCGGAATTAGATACTTTTTTAGAGAAGCTATCCGGATCTTCCCCTTCAGGAAACAGAACTATCTTAACATTTAATCCTTCCTGAAGAATCATGTCTATTCCTCTTAAAGCTGCTTTAATTCCAGCCTTATCACCATCATATAAAATGGTAGTATTTTTAGCGTATCGTTTTATAAGCCTAATCTGATCGGCTGTTAATGAAGTACCTGAAGAGGCAACCACATTTTCCAATCCGGCTTGCGATAGTGAAATTACATCCATTTGACCTTCTGCTAAAAAGCAATTATCATGAGTTGCAATAGCTTTACGGGCCTGATATATTCCGAAAAGAGTTTTACTTTTAATATAAATTTCGGTTTCAGGAGAGTTTTTATATTTGGCAATACCACTTTCGGAGCTTAGGGTTCGGGCGCTAAACCCTATTATTCTTCCCGAAATATTAAAGAAGGGGAAAACCACTCTTCCAAAAAAGAAATCATAATTGCCTTTTTCGCCCATAATAGTTAAACCTGCTTTAGATAATTGTTCTATTGTATAACCATTATGTAAAGCGTAATCTGTAAAAGCTCTTCGGTTATTTGGACTATACCCAATTCCAAAATTTTGAATAGTTGGTATGGTTAACCCCCTTTGCAAAAGATAGGTTAAGGCAACGGCCTTACCTTCTTCCGTATTATGTAATTGATCTGAAAAAAACTGCTGAGCAAATTTATTGATATTAAATAAAAGCTCGCGCTCATCGGCCGCCTGTTTTGCCTCAGCACTTAATTCTTTCTCTTCAATTTCAATATTATATTTTTTAGCTATATAGCGTAGTGCTTCCGGATACGACATTTTTTCGTGCTCCATAACAAACTTAACAGCATCGCCGGCAATATTGGAGCTAAAACATTTAAAAATACCTTTAACAGGAGCTACGTAAAAAGAAGGAGTTTTTTCATTTACAAAAGGCGATAAAGCCACGTAGTTAGAACCTCTTTTTTTAAGATTTACGAAATCACCAATAACCTCTTCGATACGAATTGCATCGTATATTTTTTGAACGGTATCAGGAGAAATCATGGCCATATTTTAAATTTACAAATACTATTTTGTATTAAAATCTTCCTGCTTTATAATTTCGCCTTTTTCGTTATAAAATATCCATAATCCCGAACGGGCATCATTTTTATAATCTCCTTCCATACGTTTTTTACCATTACTGTAAAAAACAACACCTGTGCCCTCGCGTTTACCATTTACATACATTCCAATGCTCCAAATTATTCCATTTTCGTAGTATGATTTCCAAACCCCAACACGCTTACCGTTAATTAATTTACCTTCCATCCTTAACTTTCCATTTTTATAAAATTCCTGAAAATCATTACCTTTTAATACCTGCGCATTTTCTTCTCCATTGTATGCATTCGATTTTTTTTCGGTTTTATTATCGCATGACATCAGAAAGATGGAGATTGAAAAGCATAAAGCAATTAATGCACGATTATTTTTTAATATTTCCTTTATCATCGTACTCTTCCGTTTTTATTTTTTTTCCTGTTTCATCAAAATATTCCCACGACAGCACTTTAAGATTTCTTGAATAATGCCCTTTTTCAGCTAATTTACCGTTTTCAAAATGTTTGCTCCAGGCTCCCATTCTCTTGTCCTCCATATATTGCCCCTTTTCATTAGTGTTTCCATCATCATAATACGAATGAAAATTACCATCTTTCATACCGTTTTTGTAATGACTGTGCACCATTAGTATTCCTTTATCGTTGTATTGCTTAAAATTTCCTTGCAAATGATTTTTATGATAATGCATTTCGCATTTTAGCTGATCATTCTGGAAATATTCCTCTGCCTTACCCTCTTTAACACCCTCTTTATAACGTATTTTACTCTTTTTATTTCCATTGTTAAAATATTCTACCCATAAGCTATCTTCATATTCATTATTAAAATGACCTTGCTTAAAAATACTACCATCGGTATAATATTCTTTATATGCACCATGAATTTTACCCATATCGTAATGCTCCTCTTTATGAATTTTACTATTATCAAAAAAAGTTAACCAAGCACCCACCTTACTACCCAGATGATACTCTCCCTTTTGTTGAAGAATTCCGTTTTTAAAATAAGAAATCCAAACACCGTTTTCTACATTTTCTTTATAATTACCCTCACTTTTTTTCACCCCATTATCGTAGTAATAAACCCAATGTCCCTCTTTTAAATTATCTTTAAACTCACCATCGTAGGCTTTTTGACCGTTTGGCCAACTAGAATGAATCTGTTGGGAAATAGACTGCGCACTAATTAGTTCTGATAAAAAAAATAGAAGTATAAGTGAAACGAATTTCATTATCTGATTATTTTTTTCGGTTTGTAGTATAATTTACCAATTCAGTTAAAGAGGTTTTAGCCTCGCAGTCGTCAAAAGTCGACAAAACTGATAAGGCCTCATCTCTTATTTCTAACATTCGTTTAGTGGCATACTCAATGCCACCCGATTTAAAAACGAAAGCAATCACCTGCTTAACTTTATCGGGTTCGTTATTATTGTTTTTTACTGTCGATATTATCTTGCGTTTGGTTAACCAATCAGCCTTACTTAATGCATAAATTAAGGGCAGTGTCATTTTCTTTTCTTTAATATCGTTTCCAACAGGTTTACCGATATCTTCTTCGGAACCATAATCAAACAAATCATCTTTAATTTGAAAAGCCAATCCAACCAGCTCCCCAAATTTCTTTAATTGGCTAATAGTATTAGAACTGGATTTGTTAGAGGCAGCTCCAACCGCACAACACGCTGCTATTAGAGAAGCTGTTTTTTGCCTAATTATATTAAAATAAACCTCCTCGGTAATATCTAATCTTCTGGCCTTTTCGATTTGTAAAAGCTCCCCCTCACTCATTTCCCTTACTGCTTCAGAAACAATTTTAAGCAACTGAAAATCATCATTATCAATAGAAAGCAACAAGCCTTTGGATAGAAAATAATCGCCCACCAAAACCGCTATTTTATTTTTCCATAAAGCATTTACAGAAAAGAAACCTCTTCTAAAATGAGAATCATCCACAACATCATCATGAACCAAAGTAGCGGTATGCAATAATTCAATTAAAGAGGCTGCACGATAAGAAGATTCGTTGATACCACCCGTAAGTTTTGCTGTTAACAACACAAACATGGGTCTGAGCTGTTTGCCTTTACGCTTAACAATGTAATGCGTAATTTTATCAAGCAATGGAACGGAACTTTTCATGGATTCCCGAAACTTAGCTTCAAAGATGTCCATTTCCTGATCAACAGGTTTTTTTATAATGTCTATATTATTCAAACTACCTCAAAATTAAGGATTATTCGGCCAAGTGCGCCATTTTTTTGCATTAGCAAGTATCAGAATTTCTTGTTTTATTTGTTTATGATAAAATCTTCATACCGCAATCTTTTTTTGCTCCATTTTATGGTTATAATTTTTGGTTTTACCGGAATTATCGGAGCACTTATCCAAACTTCAACCTGGGTTATGATTTGGTATCGGATGATTTTAGCCGCCTTTTTTATTGCGCTTTATGCCTTTTATAAAAAGAAAAAATTCAATCTTAACAAAAGACTAATACTCAAATTAATTGGCGTAGGATTTATAATAGCTGCTCACTGGATTAGTTTTTATGGCGCAATAAAAGTATCTAATGTTTCTGTAACATTGGCTTGTTTTGCTACCGGTTCTTTTTTTGCCGCTCTTTTAGAACCCTTGGTATATAAACGTAAAGTAAATCCTCGCGAATTATTTTTTGGTGTTTTGGTATTTATAGGAATTGGTTTCATCTTTTCTATTGAAACTAAATTTATTGATGGAATTATTTTAAGTATAGTTTCGGCTTTTCTGGCTGCTTTGTTTACTGTTTTTAATGGAAAATTGGCAAACGAAGCCGATTCATCGGTTATATCGGTTTATGAAATGTTTGGTGGTTTTTTAGGATTGAGCATCCTTTTTGCTTTTAACGGAAACTTAAATGCCGATTTTTTACATGTAATACCAAGCGACTGGCCACTATTGCTTGTGCTTGCCGTTTTTTGCACTGCTTTTACTTTTGTTTTAGGGGTTACCATTATGAAAGAATTATCACCCTATACGGTGGTTCTGGCTGTAAACCTAGAACCCGTTTATTCTATAATTTTGGCTTATTTTATATTAAACGAAGGAAAAGAACTTTCCTATAGATTTTATATAGGGGCATTCATAATTTTATTAACGGTATTTGCTAATTCATTCTTTAAACCAAAAAATAAAATTGCTTAGGACAATCTATTCTATTTTTTTATAATACTGTTAACCTTTTCGTATCCCTAATTTTTTTCAATTATTGAGGTAAAAATTAGGATTGTTTAATTACCATTAAGTTTATAAACACTTATAGAACAAGACGTTCAGCCAATCAGCACTATTTTATCATTTTATTAGTTACTTTAATCGAAAGGAGTTCCTTTTTGGTATAAATGTTCTAAAAAAAATAAAATTTAATTTTTTAGTCCAACTAAAGGCCTTATCTTTAATAATAGGTTATTTTAATGTGACAGCTAAATTATCAATATGTTAACAGAAGATCTTATACTCTCGGAAGCGCTCCAAAAACATTTTGGATTTGACAGCTTTAAGGGACAGCAGGAAGAGATAATTTCTAGTATTTTAAACGAGCAAGACACCTTTGTTATTATGCCTACAGGCGGTGGTAAATCGTTATGCTATCAATTACCCGCCCTTATATCTGAAGGAACTGCTATTGTAGTTTCCCCACTTATAGCTTTAATGAAAAATCAGGTAGATAGCATCAGAAGTTTTGGAACAGATGATGGTGTTGCCCATGTTTTAAACTCCTCTTTAACCAAAGGTGAAATTGCCAAGGTTAAAAAAGACATCCTTTCTAAAAAAACAAAACTATTATACGTTGCCCCCGAATCTTTAACTAAACAAGAAAATGTAGATTTTTTGCGCGATGTTAAAATCTCTTTTTTTGCTATTGATGAGGCGCATTGTATTTCGGAGTGGGGGCATGATTTTAGACCGGAATATCGTCGTTTACGTCCTATTATAGAGAGCATCGGTAAAACCCCAATAATCGCACTAACCGCTACGGCAACTCCAAAGGTTCAGTTAGACATTCAAAAAACTCTAGGCATGACGAATGCCAATGTATTCAAATCTTCGTTTAACCGATCTAATTTATATTACGAGGTTCGTCCAAAGATTAATGCATTAAAAGAGATTATTAAATACATAAAGGGACAAGCCGGAAAATCGGGAATCATTTATTGCTTAAGCCGGAAAAAAGTTGAAGAACTTGCTCAAAATTTAAATGTAAACGGAATTAAGGCTCTACCCTATCATGCGGGACTGGAAGCAAACGAGAGGGCTCGTCATCAGGATATGTTTTTAATGGAAGAAGCCGATGTTATAGTCGCTACCATTGCATTTGGGATGGGAATAGATAAACCCGATGTGCGATTTGTTATCCATTATGATATTCCAAAATCGCTCGAGGGATATTACCAGGAAACCGGACGCGCGGGGCGCGATGGTGGAGAGGGTAATTGCATCTCCTTTTTTAGTCAGGATGATGTTGAAAAACTGGAAAAATTTTTAAACAATAAGCCTGTTTCGGAACAGGAGATTGGGAAACAATTAATTCAGGAAGTAGCCTCTTATGCCGAGTGTTCTTCTTGCAGAAGAAAACAATTATTACATTATTTTGGAGAAGAATTCGATTCGGCAGGTTGCAATGGCATGTGCGACAACTGTCGATTTCCTAAAGAACGATTTGAAGCAGAAGAATCCATCATTAGTGTTTTGGAGGCGATATTGGCCACAAAAGAAAAATTTAAACCTAAATACATTTCTCAAATTTTAGCCGGTACTTCTAACTCGCAAATTAAACAATATAAACATCATAACTTGGACGTTTTTGGCAAAGGATCGGCTGAAGACGAAAAGTACTGGCTATCCGTAATCAGACAAGTTATTGTTGAGGGATTTATTAAAAAAGAAATTGAGAACTACGGCACTTTAAAAGTAACGGATAAGGGAAAAGAATTCTTAAAAGACCCCTTTAGTATTAAATTCACACGCGATCATGATTATTCAACAGCTGAAGCAGAAAACGACGATTTAATTATCGCCGGCAGTGCAAAAGGGGGTGGTGCTGATGAGAAGCTGGTGGCAATGTTAAAAGATCTTCGAAAAAAAATTGCCAAACAAAAAAACCTTCCTCCTTTTGTTATTTTTCAGGACCCCTCTATCGAGGATATGTCAATTCAATATCCGATAACAATGGATGAAATGAAAAACATTAGTGGTGTTGGAACCGGAAAGGCACTTAAATATGGAAAGGATTTTGTTGAACTGATTGCTGCCTATGTAGAGGAAAACGATATTACCCGTCCGCAGGACATGGTAGTTAAGTCTGTTGTAAATAAATCCGGTCAAAAAGTATTTATAATTCAGAACATTGATAAAAAACTTCCATTAGAAGATATCGCAAAAAGCAGGAATATTAAAATGGATGATTTATTAACTGAAATAGAGAGTATCGTTTCATCGGGTACAAAAGTTAATCTAAGTTATTACATAGATCAAATTGTGGACGAAGATAAACAGGAGGAGATTTTTGAATATTTTAAAACTGCCGAAAGTGATTCAATTGAAGAAGCCTTAAAAGAATTAGGCAGCGATGATTATTCTGAGGATGAAATAAGGCTGATGAGAATTAAATTTATGTCGGAATTAGGAAATTAAAACGTAATTATTCTAACGATAAAACAAAAGGCCTCTATAAAAGAGGCCTTTTGTTTTTGTTATTCTTTTGGTTAAACGTTATACATTAAATCTAAAGTGCATAATATCGCCGTCGCTAACTATATATTCCTTTCCTTCAACTGACAGTTTTCCGGCTTCTTTGCATTTATTTTCTCCGCCAAGGGTAATATAATCGTTGTATTTAATTACTTCTGCCCTTATAAATCCCTTTTCAAAATCAGTATGAATAACTCCTGCAGCCTGAGGAGCAGTCACCCCCCTTAAAATTGTCCAAGCTCTTACCTCTTTAACACCGGCCGTAAAATAGGTTTGCAGATTTAACAAATTATAAGCTTCTCTAATTAATTTATTTACACCCGGTTCTTCTAAACCTAAATCAGACAAAAACATCTGACGTTCATCGAAACTTTCCAAAGCTGCAATTTCAGATTCCATAGAGGCTGTAATCATAACCATACCTGCACCTTCGGTGTCAGCCATCTTTTTAACTTCAGCAGTATATACGTTTCCATTTTTAACCGATTTCTCATCAACATTACAAACATACATCACCGGTTTAGACGTTATTAATTGTAAAGAATCAACAATATCCCACTTTTCTTTTTCGATGGGGGCCGAACGAACCGAAAAGCCTTTTTCCAAATGCTCTTTTAAAACCAAGAGTACATCATAAATTGCTTTAGATTCTTTATCACTCCCCGTTTTTGCCTTTTTCTCAACCTTAGGAATTTGTTTTTCAATCGTTTCTAAATCTTTAAGTTGAAGTTCCAAATCTATAACTTCTTTATCTCTTATAGGATTTACAGAACCATCAACATGAACCACATTTGGATCATCAAAACAACGCAAAACATGTAAAATGGCATCCGTTTCTCTGATATTTGCTAAGAACTGGTTACCTAAACCTTCACCTTTACTAGCACCTTTAACCAACCCAGCAATATCTACAATTTCTACAACAGCAGGAACAACACGTTCAGGCTTCACAATAGCCTCCAACCTAGGTAAACGCTCATCGGGCACATTGGTAACCCCTATATTCGGTTCAATTGTACAAAAAGGAAAATTAGCCGCCTGGGCTTTAGAATTAGATATACAATTAAATAAAGTTGATTTTCCTACATTAGGTAATCCAACTATTCCGCATTTTAAACCCATAATATCAATATAATTTTCAGGTGGCAAATATACATTTTTTAGGGCTATTATATAAAAATGAAACTTTGGTAATTGGGTAAGGTTATTTATAAAATATTAAATTTAAAATTATGGTAATCATTTACCTTTGGAACGAATGTTAACCAAAAATTATATTAAAAAGCAATTTATTATTTAATTAATTCAATTATCAATTATAGATGAAAACAGCCTTAATAACCGGTGCATCCGGAGGAATTGGAAAAGAATTAGCCCTTATTCACGCATCAAAAGGAGGAAACCTTGTTTTGGTTGCCCGAACCCATTCTAAACTGTTGGATATTAAAAACAAACTTGAAGAAAAATATTCTGTAAAGGTTTGGATTTTTGATGCCGATTTAAGCCAAAAAGATGCTGCTTTAAGTCTTTTTAATTTTACTCAACAACACCACATAAAAATAGACTATCTGATCAATAATGCGGGGTTTGGCGATTACGGTTATTTTCATCAAAAAGACTGGAAAAAACAAGAGGAAATGATTAATTTAAATATTACTTCGCTAACTCATCTATGCCATTTATATTCGAACGAAATGATTAAAAATAAATCGGGAAAAATATTAAATGTAGCTTCTATTGCTTCTTTTCAATCAGGGCCTTTAATGAGTGTTTACTACGCCACAAAGGCTTTTGTACTTTCATTTTCGGAAGCCCTCAATAACGAGTTAAACGATTTTGGAATTACCGTAACTACTCTATGCCCGGGGCCAGTAAATACTGGCTTTCAGGAGGCAGCAGATTTAAATAACTCGAGATTATTTTCTATTATGAAATCAACCACTGCTGAGAAGGTAGCCATTTATGGATATAATGCTATGCTTAAAGGACGAACTGTTGCAATTGAGGGATTAGTAAATAAACTATTAGTGTTAACCAATCGTTTTACACCTCGTTTTATTAGCATTAAAATAGTAAGAATGCTTCAGGACAAAAAGAAGTTTTAAAAACACTTACTTTTTAATGCGATTAATTATATCGGTTCTACGGTTTTGTGCATGTTGCTCATTAGTACAAATTACATTATCGTAACAGCCATTTTGCAATTGAGTCTCTCCATAGGTTTTACCCTTAATTCTTTTTTTGCTAATTCCTCTTGCCGAAATATAACTAATAACTGCTTCTCTTCGTTTATTACTTAATTTATAGTTATAGTCAGCTCGTCCTCTGGAGTCGGCATAGGCGTTTATTTCCACTATCATTTTAGGATTAGATTTCATTGCTGAAGCAATTTTATTTAAGTCTACCTTGGCCTCGTAAGTTAAAGCTGAATTCGCAAAAGGATAATACACCTGAGCCAGTATTTGACCGCTCTCTAAATATTCATCCTCAATTGTCACTTCTTGCTCCTTTTTAACGTTTTGAGGCTTAGGCACAATTTCTTTACTTTCCATTTTTAAATTTGCCTTAAATTCATTTACCGGCTTTTTATTATACTTTGTAAAGGCTATCAGCTCATCATCGGTATTTATTGAAGCCAAAGCAAAATGATCGGATTGTAATATTTCAAAATAAAATTTACCATTCTTATTTATTAAAACACGCTTAACTGTTTTTCCGTTTCGGTCGGTTAACAAAAAGGAATTGTATTTTTTAAAAACAGGTGACTCAGAATTAACCTCCATAATAAAATTTTGATCCGCAATTTGCTTGCTAAATTTAAAATACCCTTTATCATTTGAACTGGTTTTACTTAATAGATTTTTATTAGCATCATACAACAAAACCTCAACGTTAGGGATGGGTGCCTTCATTCCATCCTCACTTAATAACAAACCATCTAAATCAATTTTTATACGAGTATCTTCTTCCTCATTCATCAAACTCAAAACGGATGGATCAGACCCCAGTAAACTAAATTTAAATCCCTGTTTTTGATCTCGTATTGATTTTAAAACAATATTTCCGCTTGCATCTTTTATAATTAGTTTAGTATATTTTTGTAATTCATCATTACTTTCATCTAATGCCAAAATATAATTTTTACCGGCCGCTAAATGAGAAAATCTAAAGAACCCTTTATCATTTGTTTTAGCAGAGGCTAATTGATTATTACTATCATCTATTAACTTAATTTCTATAGATGATACCGGTTTACCAGATACTTCATCATCATACAAATAACCTTTTAGTTCTCGTTCTATATTTACATCTTCTAGATCGAGCAAACCAAGAGTATTTATATCATCTTTTAATAAAGTGAAATTAAAACCGCCTTTACCCAAGCGGGAAGTAAATAAAATTTTACCATTCTTATCCGTTAGTATTACATTTTTATAATTAGCAAGCGCGGGATCACTTTCATCCATTAACACATTATAATTTTCGTCGTAACGCAGTTTAGTAAATTTAAATTTACCATTAGCAGAAGTAACGGTTTTACCCACAACTATTCCACTTTCGTTTACCAATTTAATTATAGCCCCGGCAATTGGAGCATTATTGGCATCTCCAGCCAACATAAAGCCCGTTAAATCTCGCGGAAGTGTTTCATCCATAGCGTTCATTGGTAAAAGTAAATTGTTGTCGGTAGGTAAAATATTAAACGAAAATGTTCCTTTATCATCTTTTTTACCGGCATATAATTCTTTTCCATTATTATCTTTTAAAACAATTCTGCTGATATTTTGAATTGCCGGGTCGTCTGGATTTAAGCTCACCAAATATGTTTCATCTGATTTTAGATTCTTAAAAAGAAAAACACCTTTGTTGTTAGTAGTAGATTTTTCTATTAAATCGCCCGACTGGTTTAATAACCATACCTCTGTATTAGCTATAGGGTTATTACTTCCATCGCCATTAAGCATAACTCCACTTAATCGTTTCTTAACTTTAACATCCGGAACTTCTTCCAGAAAAGATAAATAAGCAGGGTCGTTATTAATAACAAGAAAATTAAATTTACCTATAAACTTTCCACCTTTAAATACTTCTTTCCCTTTTCTGTCGTATATAGTGATGGTATTATATTTTTGAATAACCGGATCCGTTTCATTAAGCTTTATAAAGAAATTTTGGTCGGGAACAATATTTAAAAATCTAAAATTACCCCGTTCATCAGACTTGGTTTTGCCAATTACATTACCTTGTTCATCAGTCATCAACACATCTGCGTTTACAACAGCCTCGTTGCCGTCTCCGATTAATTTGCCACCAAATTGTTTTTTTGTAAGGTTACTTTCAGGAGCCTCCAGCATAGCTATAAAACTGGGATCCGATTGAAGAATTTCGAATTTAAATCCTTCTTTTTTTCTCTCGGCATAAAACAATAACTTACCATCCGAATCGGTTATTTTAATTTTATTAACCAATAATAAAGCGGGGTCATTAACATCTGCAGTTATTTGGATATCTTGATTAGTTAAAATATTAAAAAACCTAAAGTTTCCAAAATCATCTGTAAGAGTAGATTGTAAGATTTCTTTATTTTTATTTTGAAGTGTAATTTTAGCTCCCCATACTGGCGAATTATCTTCAGCATTTAATAATTTACCTTTAAAGCTTCTGTTTAACTTAGTATCTTCCTCGTCCATTAAAGCAATAGTAGATTGATCAGTTTGCAGCAGTTGAAAATTAAATTTACCATCTTCATTTCTAACAATACTTAAAATGACTTTACCTAATTTATCTTTTACTAGTACTTTATTTAATTTCTTTATTAATGGACTTTCTTCATCAACATGAATAGAATAAGTTTGCTCACTTAAGATATTATTAAACGCGAAATATCCTCTACTATCCGTAATTCGGCTTTGTAATTGCTCGCCTTTTTCTGAATTTAGATAAATAGCAACACCGGCAATAACTGATGAATCTATACCCGAAACTAAAAAGCCATTCAATAATTTAGATTTTAATTGAACTTCATCGGTGTCAATTTCCTTAAGAGTTGTTAAGTCGCTGGGTAAATTTTCGAAAGTAAAATAACCTTTATCACTTATAACTGTAACCTTAACAATTCTGTTATTTTCATCCGCCATAAACAACTTTTTTTGTCGTTTTAACAATGGATCGCTATCGTCTACCTTTACTAAATAAAACTGATCGTTTATAATATTCTCAAACTTAAAGAAACCGGTATTATCAGTAGTTGTAGTTTGTATAATTTTACCCTCTTGAGTCATTAATAATATTTTTACACTTTCGGCACCATCCTTAATATTATCAGTGAGTAATATCTTACCCGTAATATTTACAATGTTTTCGTTTACTTTAAATCCGTATATATCATCCTTTCCCAGACCACCGGCCCTATTCGAGGAAAAATACCCCCCTTTATTATCGGGTTTAAAATATATTCCAAAATCATCAGAAGGACTATTAATAAAAGCCTTAAGGTTTATGGGTTGAGAGAAAAATTCATCGAGGAATGAGGAAGAAAATATATCCAAGCCACCTAATCCACCCCAACCGTCACTCGAAAAATAAAAAGTATTGGTTGCCGATAAAAAAGGAAAAGATTCGTTTCCGGATGTATTAATTTCCGAACCAGGATTAATTGGATTAGACCAGGCTCCGTTTATTTTTTTACAATACCAGATATCCGTTCCACCAATACCACCAGGCATATCTGAGGTAAAAAACAAATAGTTCTCGTCCTCCGAAATTGACGGATGAGCAATAGCATAATCATCACTATTAAACTGAAAAGGGCTTAAGTTTGACCATTTACCGTTTTTAAAGTTTGCAAAAAATAATTTTGGTTTATGTATAGGATTTTTTTCCTGTTTCTTTCCCTTAAATTCATCTACACGCGAAATGTATAGTTCAGTTTGGCTTTTATTAAAGCAAACCGGACCGGTATGATAATCACCCTTGTATTTTAACAAAAAATCTTTAACCTTTCCAAACGCAGAAGAGTCGGAGGGATTTTGGCTTTTAGAAAACATCATACTTAAGTATGGCGCCTGTGTCCATCCGTCATTATTTTCATTAATTACATCTTCGAGCCTGTCCGATACAAACACCACTCCACCATTATAATCAACCGCACTGAAGTCGGAATATTTAGAATTAATTTTAGGAATAGAGTACACATCGTATTTAGCTGGCATGGTAGCCCATTGCTTAACATCGTCGCAGGCTTTCGAGAATAGTTTACCCCTTTTATCATTGGGATTTACTCTAAAATATAAATTGAAATTACGTTTAGCTTCATCATACAAATTATTACTCATTAAGCACTCGCCTAAATATAAATAAGCTATTGTTTTTTTAGGATGAAGTTCGATTAGTTGAGTGGGAATAATTTTTTTATATTGTTTATTAGTATCAACAGAGTCTTTAACCCAAAGAGTGTCTGCAGATTTAATATTTGTATTTAGTTTAGGAGCTTCATTAACATAGCGCATAAAATAAATTTGTGCGTTTTTAAAATCTTTTAAATGAAAATAGGCATCAGCAATATCATATAAATACTCTTCGTTACCCGGTTTATTTAAAGCCTTTTTAAAATACTTTATAGATTTAGCATACTGAAAAGATTGATAATACCATTCGGCTTTATCTATTTGGGCATAAGAATTAATCCAGGCAACAAATGAAATAAGTATGACAAAAACTTTTATGAGGCGTTGCATGAAGAGCTTATAAATAACGGGTGCTGATAATTTTGTTATTATGTACGTTAAAGTCGAATCCAAGATAAAATTCATGTGTTGCACCAGATACCGTTCCAATTCCATTTAATCCAACATCATAACTATACCCAAATCTTAAGCGTTCGGTTATTCCCATTTGAGCTAAAATAACTAATGCATTTTTATTACGATATGAAAGTCCTGCCCAAAATCTATCTCCAAAACGGGCGTTGCAATTAAAGTCTATTGAATAAGGAGCACCTTGTACTTTTTTTATTAAAACAGAAGGATTTATAATTAAATCCGATGAGATTATGAAAGCCTTTCCTGCTGTTAAAAAAAGATGAGGATAAACTCTTGTAAAATCCGGTAAATCTTTAAATGTTCTTAATCTTGCTCCCCATAATTGATTTAAGGCCAGAGAAGCATAAAAATCTGCCGTGTAATAGTAAAGACCAAAGTCGCCGTTGGGGGCAGTTTTTCTGATTACCTGTCCAACATAGATATCTGATTTATCCTCGTAAACAACTCGATTAAAATCAACCATTAAGCTTTGAAAACCCGCCCTTAAACCCATCGATAATCGACCAACCGGAAGCTTTAAGTGATAAGCATATGTAAACAGCGCTGTAGTATTATTATTGGCCCCAATTCGGTCGTTTAATAAATTTAAACCTAAACCTACCCTCCGTCGTTTATTAGGAAATTGAACATTTACAGAATTAGATTGAGGGGCTTCTTTACCCATTCCAACCCATTGAAAGCGGTTAACCGAATTTACATAAAGAGTCTGCTTGGATCCGCAATAGGCAGGATTAATTGAGAAATGATTAAACATATAGGTACTAAAATGCGGATTTTGCTGTGCAAACAAGGGCCAAGCAAAGGGTAGCAAAAAGAATATGCTTAATTTAAATTTCATTTAACGCGTTAATTCCAACCAGCCTTTAAATTTTTTATTATTAACATCAACTACATAAAAATAGGTTCCATCAGGTAAATCAGCACTATTAATCCCTTTGCCTTTAAAAACCTTATTTAAATTATCGTAACCATTGGCTGCATAAATGAGGCTTCCCCATCGATTAAAAATCCTAACTGTATTTTGAGGAAAATTTTCAATACCCACAATATTCCATTGATCATTTTTAAAATCACCATTAGGCGTAATACCCGAATAAAACTCAAATTCACACTCCGGATTTTCAGAGTCAACCGTAAAAGACACCGTACCGGTTCTTCCAATAGCATCAGTAACAAAAACAACGTAATTACCAGCTACTAATCCATAGATAGAATCACTATTACCAACATTGGGAGACCATTGATAACTAAAAGGGGGTGTACCTGTTAAGGGAAAAACTTTTGCAAAGGCATCCGCAGCTTGTGGGCACGAAGATTTGCTAAATTGCGAAGCGCCAAACATAAGTTGCATTTGAAGTACATTTAACAAGGAGGTGGACTGATGAAAACCCTGGGTAAAAATAATTCCCGCTGGCCCATTTTCATCTGTAGATACAACTACCTCTCCTACAGTAGCGTCTATTTCCATCCCATTTCCGGAATAACTATACCCCGTATTCCCTATTACATATCGGTCACTAACAACCTGAGCAAAAAGCACGGTATTAAAAAATACCAATAAATAGCTAAGAGTAAAAGATATTTTAAAAGAAAGATAAGACATGCCTTATCTTTTAAAATTAAGCTAAATTGATTAAATATCAATAAATTCAGAGTAATTTTTTATAAAAAAACTCTTCCGCATAATTGATTAGACTAAGCAATGCAATTTAAAACTATATTGCGTCGTAATCTATTTTTACAACCGGAGTTACAGGATGAGCCTGACAAGTTAAAATATAGCCCTGAGCAACTTCCTCTTCGGTTAAAGCAAAATTGGCATCCATTTTTACTTTTCCTTCAATTATTTTTGCTCTACAAGTACAACAAACGGCACCTTTACAAGCAAATGGCACGTCAACTCCGGCATCCAAGGCGGCATCCAGAACTGTTTTTCCTTTAGAAGATAATTCCATTTCTGTTTCCATACCATACATAATAACGGTAACTTGGGCAGTTATTTCAGCTGAGTTATCTGTTTCGGCTGTTTTGGAAGCCTCTAAACTTGCTGTAAAGTATTCGACATGAATGGACTCCTTTTTTATCTGTAATTTTTCTAAGACCATACGAACATTGTCCATCATGGGGGTTGGCCCGCAAATAAAAAATTCGTTATGATAATTTAATCCAACATGATTTTCGATGAGGGCATTAACTTTTGCCTGATCCATAATCCCGGTTTGTAAAGCAGGCCAGTTAGTATTTTCGGGTTTGTCAAAAATATAATAAACCTTAAGTTTTTCAGCGTATTGGGAGGATAGGCTATCCAATTCACCTTTAAAAATGGTGGCACTCTCGTTTAAATTTCCGTAAAAAAGGGAAATTTTACTGTTGGGCTCTTTATCAAAAACGGCTTTAATAATAGACATCATAGGGGTAATTCCACTTCCACCTGCAAAAAGCACATAATTTTTATGATTAGTTGCATTTAACTCCGAATAAAAATTACCCATTGGGGTCATTACTTCCAAGCGGTCTCCGGCCTTTAAATCCGCATTAATATAGTTAGAAACCCTTCCACCGTTTACTTTTTTAATAGCCACACGCAAATCATCTCCATCAAAGGGACTGGAGCATATGGAATAAGAGCGACGAAGTTCTTCTCCGTTTAGGTTAAGTTTAAGAGTTATATACTGTCCTTGCTTAAATTTAAATTCTTCTTTTAGTTCATCGGGTAATAAAAAGGCTACAGACACTGCGTCGGAGGTTTCCCTTCTAACTTCTTTAACCGTTATAGTATGAAATTTTGCCATTATTTTATTTTAAGGATGCAAATTTACCTTTTTAAAACTTAAAATTAGCACAAAATTGATGTTTCCTGTTTAAATTTCAATATGATTTTTTCAATTGATTGAAATGTATAAAATACGTTTTCTTTATTGTAAATTTGGAATATGTGAACTTTCGAATTAAACTTATTGTTTAATTTTTTGTTTGCCTTAAAAAGATAATTTTATGGAAAACCAATTAGACTTAGAAAACACTTTTCAGGCCCGAATTGATAAAGGTGAAATGATTGAACCCAAAGATTGGATGCCTGATCATTACCGCAAACATTTAATCAGACAAATTTCGCAACACGCGCATTCCGAGATCGTGGGAATGCTTCCCGAAGGAAATTGGATTACACGTGCTCCAAGTTTAAGAGCCAAAATGGTTTTGTTAGCCAAGGTTCAGGATGAAGGCGGACATGGTTTATATCTATATACTGCAGCAGAAACTCTAGGCACAGACCGCGAAACTATATTAGACCAACTTCATACCGGTAAGGCAAAATATTCGAGCATATTTAATTATCCAACTCTTACCTGGGCTGATATAGGCGCTGTTGGTTGGCTGGTTGATGGGGCAGCAATTATGAATCAGGTGATGTTACAACGCACTTCGTATGGCCCTTATGCCCGTGCTATGGTAAGAATATGTAAGGAAGAAAGCTTTCACCAGCGTCAGGGTTACGAAATAATTTGCAAATTAGCTAACGGAACTCCTGAACAAAAAGAAATGGCACAAGATGCTTTAAACCGCTGGTGGTGGCCATCGTTAATGATGTTCGGTCCTCGCGACGAAAATTCACCAAATAGCGAAAATGCCATTAAATGGAAAATTAAGCGTGAAACCAATGATCAACTTCGCCAGCGTTTTGTTAACCAAACTGTTCCACAAGCTGAATATTTGGGTTTAAAAGTACCAGATGATAAATTGGTTTGGAACGAAGCTAAAAAAGGATATGATTTTGGTGAGGTGGATTGGGATGAATTTAACCGCGTTATTAGTGGTAACGGTCCTTGCAACAAAGAACGCTTAGCAGCCCGCGTAAAAGCTCACGAAGAAGGCGAATGGGTTAGAAAGGCTGCTGCCGCTCATGCCAAAAAGAAAAACGAAAATTTAATAGCTGCTTAAAAAAAATATGAGTAATCAAGATTCACAAGGCCCCATTTGGGAAGTATTTGTCCAAAAAAAATCCGGACAACCCTTTGTACACTGCGGAAGTTTACATGCATTTGATAAGGAAATGGCATTGCAAAATGCACGTGATTTATACACCCGCAGAGGCGAAGGTTCTGCAGTATGGGTAGTACTTTCATCCGCTATAGTAGCCAGTACACCCGAAGATGTAGGTCCATTTTTTGAACCATCCAATGATAAAGTTTATCGTCATCCTACTTTTTACAAGGTGCCCGACGGAATTTCCCACATGTAATTTTATATTAAGATGACTAAAGAACAATCTTTATACGCCTATATCCTTCGTATTGCAGACACCAACCTGATACATGGCCAACGTTTAGCGGAGTGGTGCGGACATGGTCCGTTCCTTGAGGAAGATTTGGCTTTAACTAATATTGCACTGGATATAATTGGACAATCACAAGCACTATATCAGTACGCTGCACAATTAAATGGAAAAGGACAAAGTGAGGACGATCTTGTTTTTCACCGCCACGAGAGACAATACTACAATGCGTTTATGGCCGAACTTCCCAAAGGAGATTTTGGTTTTACCATTCTGAGAGCTTATTTATTATCGGTTTTCAATCATCATTTATATACCGCTTTAACCAAAAGTAGCGACAATACCATTGCCGCTATTGCGTCAAAATCTATTAAAGAGGTGAGTTACCATGTGCGTCACACTGGAGCCTGGATAGAACGTTTGGGTGATGGCACTGATGAATCACACGAAAAAATGCAAAATGCTCTAAATGAATTATGGCGATTTACAAGCGATTTATTTACAGTAGACAATAGTGATTCGATAATTATAAATGATGGATCTGCAGTGGATTTTAGTACTTTAGAAATTGCTTGGTCTTCCCAAGTTCGCGAAAAACTTAGTTTAGCTTCTCTAACAATTCCTCAGGAAAATAACCAACAACTTGGAAGCAGAAAAGGAAAACATACCGAACATTTAGGTTATATGTTAGCAGAGATGCAATACATCCCAAGAGCATATCCCGATGCTAAATGGTAATTGTAGATTTAAATGCTAAAGAAAAAAAAATTTGGGATTTGCTGGAAACACTTCCCGATCCGGAAATTCCGGTTATAAGTATTATTGATTTAGGAATCGTTCGAAAAGTAAAACTTACGGACGATTCTTTATTTATAGACATAACGCCCACTTACTCGGGTTGTCCGGCCATGAAACAAATTGAAGACGATATAAAGTCTTTATTAATGGCCAACGGTTTTCCATCCCCAAACATTAAAATGGTTTACGAACCAGCCTGGACAACCGACTGGATAAACGAAAAAGCAAAAGATCGATTAAGAGAATATGGCATTGCTCCGCCCGAACACTCATCGGTAGATAAAAGTGCGCTAACCGGAAAACCTAAAAGTTTAAAATGCCCCCGTTGTGCATCGGCCGATGTTAAAATGATTTCACAATTTGGATCAACAGCCTGCAAAGCCCTTTACCAGTGCAATTCATGCCTAGAGCCATTTGATTATTTTAAATGCATTTAAATTTTGAGAATTATTTTTATAATTCAATGATTTAAAAAAATCGCGACTACCCGGGAATACACTGGCTAACGGATTTATATGATGACTATATATAACTCCATTTTAAATAGTAAATCTCCATTTATTTCCTAAAATAGTAATATCATTGTATACCAGTTTAACAATTGACTGAAATAGCAGTATATTTTATTTAATCATAATTGCTAATTATTTACTATTAACCTTTTTATAAGATATTAAGATTACTATTTAAGTAAATTTCTAATATATTAGCGTAAAATAATTTTATGAAATACGTTATTGCAATTATTCTCTTTACCAGCATAGTTTCATGTAAAAAAGGCAATTTTGAAGAGATTCATCAACCAGATGTAAAACAAGATACAACTAAAGCCCCTTTAACTTGCGATACAGTTAATTTAACTTATACTGCTAACATAACTAAAATTTTAAACAACAATTGTATTAGCTGTCATAGTTCTGCAGCGGGCACCTACCCTCCCCTTGATTCAATACAACCTATAAAAGATAATATTGAATCTATCCTAAATTCAATATTGCAAAACGGACTAGCTTCACCTATGCCAAAAGGCGCTAGTAAGCTTGATGATTGTTCCATCAACAAAATTAAAGCTTGGAAAAACAAAGGATTTCCACAATAACTATTATTAAGAAAACATATTAAAAATTAAAAATTTCAATTTATGAAAAACATTTTTGGTCTTGTATTGGTATTTTATTTTTCCTTTTCAAATTTCGCGAAAGCACAAGATGATTTAATGAAAATGCTAGACGAAGAACCCAAAAAAAAAGAATATACAACAGCTGCATTTAAAGGCACCCGTCTAATTAATATGCATACCATCGAAACTACTGGAAGACGAGCCATGGACTTCCGTATCTCCCATCGATTTGGAACATTTAATTCCGGATCCTACCAGGCTTTTGGGATCGATTTAGCTGCAAACATACGTTTAAGTTTAGAATATAGTTACGACGGGAGATTTCAATTTGGTATTGGCAGAACCTCTTTTCAAAAGATAGTTGATGGTTTTTTAAAATATCGACTTATACGACAATCTACCGATAACAAAACACCGATATCAATTACATTATTATCAACGGCATTTTACAGTTTCGAAAAAAAACAAATTGCCGGAATAGATTTTTATGAAAGTCCGATCGATCGTTTATCTTACGCTCATCAAATAATAATTGGCAGGAAATTTAGTGAAGGAGTTTCTTTCCAAATAGCCCCTACCGTTGTTCATATAAACATGGTAGAAAAACTTGGCGATAAAAATGACATATATGCTATATGTGCCTTAGGTCGGGTAAAAATATCTAAGCGCTTTGCCCTTACAGCGGAATATGGATATAGGCTAAACAAGTATAGTTCTCAAAAATATTACGATACCTTTGCCGTTGGTTGCGACATTGAGACGGGAGGTCATGTTTTTCAATTACACTTTGTTAATTCTATTGGATTAGTTGAAAGTCAGTTCATCCCCTTTACCAATACAAGATGGGATAATGCCGGAATTCGATTAGGATTTAATATATCCAGAATTTTTGGGGTATAATTATTAAGAGATCATAACTTAAATTAAACTAAACGTAATTTGCAAACTGATAAACTTTAATATTATCTAAATATTGAAACAAACATGTTAAAACTTATCGAATGTCCACGCGATGCAATGCAAGGGCTCTCTGAATTTATACCCACCGAGATAAAAACAAACTATCTAAATCAACTACTTAAAGTTGGTTTTGATACTTTGGACTTTGGGAGTTTTGTATCACCTAAGGTAATACCTCAATTACGGGATACAGCTGAAGTATTAGCCAATTTAGATTTAAGCACCACTAATACAAAATTGTTGGCAATAATAGCGAACGTAAGAGGAGCTCAAGATGCCGTTCAATATCCAGAAATAAAGTATTTGGGATTTCCTTTTTCAATTTCCGAAACCTTTCAGCAACGTAATACCAATTCATCCATTGCAGAAAGTGTGGATCGAGTAAAAGAAATTCAGGAACTATGCATAAAGCATAATAAGGAGTTAGTTGTATACATATCAATGGCTTTTGGTAATCCATATAACGATCCATGGAATGCAGATATTGCAATTCAATGGACTTCAGAACTTCACAAGTTAGGAATTCGAATTATCGCATTAGCCGATACTATTGGGGTTAGCAGTGAGGAAAACATTTCGTATTTGTTTAAAAATCTAATTCCTCAATTTCCTAATATTGAGTTTGGAGCTCACTTGCACAGCACTAACGAAGCAGCATATTCAAAAATTAAGAGTGCATACGAAAGTGGATGCAGAAGATTTGATATGGCAATTAATGGTTTTGGTGGATGCCCAATGGCAACAGATAAATTAACCGGAAATATTTCATCCCAGCAGATTTTAGCCTATTTACATTCAATAAATCAGGATGCCGGGATAAGCCAGAAAGAGTTTGATATCTCTGTATTTATGGCGAATTCGGTATTCCCGGAACATTAATTAATTTTGAAATTAAGCATCATCATACCTGTTTATAACGAAGAGAAATCTATTGAAACTTTATTGTCAAAAATAGATCATGCACTACCACTCAAATTTATTAATGAGGTTGAATGCATAATATATAACGATGCTAGTTCGGACAGGAGTTTAGAAATTATAGAAAACTATATTCCATTAAACTTTAAAAAGATAATTTTCTCCAACTCTAAAAATAATGGCAAAGGGTATAATGTAATTAATGGTTTAAAACAAGCAAGCGGAAATTTAATTTTAATACAAGATGGAGATTTAGAACTAGATCCATCGGATATTAATTCATTAATTGTGGCACAACAACAAAGCAACGCTCAATTGGTAAATGGTTCGCGTTATTTACCTGGCATTTTAAGACCACTCTATGCTTACAGACGGTATTTCTTTAATAAACTGTTTACTAATATAGCGTCTTTTTTAGTTGATGTTCGTTTTACTGATCTAGCATGCGGTTATAAACTCCTTACAAAAGAATTGGCTGGTAAATTAAACTTAACCGAAAATAGGTTTGGAATTGAAGCTGAAATTATTATTAAAACAGCTATTATTAATAAAACCCAAATAGTGGAAGTTCCTGTGCATTATTGGCCACGTAACAAAGGAGATGGTAAGAAGATAAGAAACATAGATGGGTTAAGAATTTTATGGGTTATTTTAAAGTATGGTTTATTTAGGAAGAAGAACTGATACATTTAATAGCTTTATCATAATTACAAAATGACCGATAGTTTTTCTATTTTACTTTTTCTTATTTTATCACTTGTTGCTGAAATAATTGGAACGGTTGGTGGATTTGGCTCTTCGGTTTTTTTTGTGCCCATCGGCACTTATTTTCTGGATATTCATTCTGTACTGGGCATAACTGCGATTTTTCATTTAGCCAGTAATATTTCAAAAATTACTTTATTTAGAAAAGGTATCAATCTTAAACTTATTTTACAATTTGGGATCCCTGCAATTTTATTTGTAAGCATTGGAGCTTATTTAACTCGATTTATAGAAAGCAATTATCTAAATATTATTTTAGACAGTTTCTTAATTGTATTGTCGTTATTACTCTTATTAATTAAGGACTATAAATTTAATACTAACTTGTTTTCAAATATTTTCGGAGGAACTTTATCCGGATTATTTGCTGGCTTGTTAGGAACAGGTGGTGCCATAAGAGGCTTATTTCTATCATCCTTTAACTTAAGTAAAGATATATTTATTGCTAGTTCTGCTGTTATTGATTTGGGTGTTGATTTAAGCAGAACTATTGTTTATTACTATAATGGCTATATCCATCGGGATGATTATTTCTTAATACCATTTTTAATTTTTGTTGGTTTTATTGGTTCTTATATCGGAAAGTTAATACTAGTAAAGATATCAGAAGAACGTTTCCGTAAAATTGTTCTTGGTTTAGTTTTTATAATTGGAATAGTAAGTTTAATAAAGATTATCATTTAACTTTGAAACAATTAATGAAATATGCATACCGCTTACATCCCTAATATACTTTCTCAAAACTCAATTATCGAGCTTGATTCGGAAGAATCATGGCACCTGGTGAAAGTTGCCCGAATAGTTAATGATGAAATAATTAAAGTAATAAATGGAAAGGGCATCATTGCCGAAGGCATTGTTAAAAAAGCTCACCCTAAAGCCACACAAATTTTAATTACAGAAGCCAAAGAATTTTTAAAATCTAATCATACTCTTCATCTAATAGTAGCTCCTACCAAGGTTAACGATCGGCTAGAGTGGATGCTGGAAAAAGCTGTAGAACTAGGACTAAACGAATTAAGTATTATTATTACTAAGCGTACCGAACGAAAAAAAATTAACATCGAAAGATTGTATAAAATTGCGCTTGCAGCAGCCAAACAATCTAAAAACCCCTGGCTTTTAAAAATAAATGAGCCTTCAGATTTTTCTCAATTTCTTAAACAGGATATAAATGGAGATGGTTTTATTGCGCACTGCGATGAAGGAAAAGAACGTTTAATTCTTAAAAATTATAACATTAAAGGTAATGTATCCGTATTGATTGGACCAGAAGGTGATTTTACTAAGGACGAAATTGAATTGGCTGTTCAGAAAGGGTACAAACCCGCTTTACTTACCCATAACATTTTAAGAGCCGAAACTGCAGCAATTTATGTGTGTTCTATTTTTGCTAAATAAAAAATCTCCATTTAGCTAACTCTGCTCCAAACCGGGCGTAATTTAGAATAATTAGTAATATAAACGGAAAGTAGATTGTTTTTGGAATCTTTTAACTCCGGGTCCTCATTTAAAATTTCTTCGGCCGTGTTTCTTGCTAATGCCAGTATTTGTGTGTCTTTTGCTAAATCGGCTAACTTTAAGTCCAATACCCCACTTTGTCTGGTTCCCTCAATATCACCCGGGCCACGCAATTTTAAATCTACTTCGGCTATCTCAAAACCGTTATTAGTTGCTACCATGGTATTTAAGCGCTCCCTGGATTCGGCACTTAATTTATATCCACTCATTAAAATACAATATGACTGTTCTGCTCCCCTCCCTACTCTACCCCTAAGCTGATGTAATTGCGATAAGCCAAATCGCTCGGCATTTTCAATTACCATTACACTCGCATTAGGTACGTTAACCCCAACCTCTATAACCGTTGTAGCAACCATTATTTGGGTTTCTTTTTTAATAAAACGTTGCATTTCGTATTCTTTATCTGCCGCCTTCATTTTACCATGCACTACACTAACCTGATATTGAGGTTGTGGAAATTCCCTAACAATACTTTCATAACCATCCATCAAATGTTTTAAATCTAACTTCTCCGATTCTTCTATTAAAGGGTATACTACATAAATCTGCCTGCCCTGGGCAATTTGTTGCTTCATAAATCCAAATAACCAAAGCCGTGAACTATCAAATTTATGAAAAGTAGAGATCGGTTTCCTTCCGGCTGGTAATTGATCTATAACAGATATATCCAAATCCCCATATAGTGTCATGGCTAACGTTCTGGGAATGGGTGTTGCCGTCATAACCAAAACATGAGGCGGACAAGTATTTTTTCTCCATAATTTATAACGCTGTTGAACTCCAAATCGATGTTGCTCATCAATTATTGCAATACCCAGATTTTTAAAAACTACTGCTTCTTCAATTAATGCGTGAGTTCCAATTAATATATTTAGTTCGCCGCTTCGCAGTTGTTCATCAATTTTCTTACGTTCCGATTTTCGTGTTGAACCGGTTAGCAAGGCACATTTAACTGAGGTACTCGCCAATAATTCAGATAATCCATTATAATGCTGAGTAGCCAATATTTCGGTTGGAGCCATCATACAAGCCTGAAACCCATTATCTATTGCCATTAACATACTTAAAAGGGCCACAATGGTTTTACCACTTCCAACATCACCTTGTACTAAACGATTCATGTGTTTGCCACTGCTTAAGTCTTTTCTAATTTCTTTAAGCACTCTTTTTTGAGCATCGGTTAACTGAAAAGGTAAATGATGATTATAGAAATTATTAAAGGTGTCTCCAATTACTGGGAACACAAAGCCTGCAACAGTTTGCTTATGATTAGCCTTTTGTTTTAACAGACGAATTTGAATTAAAAAAAGTTCTTCGAACTTTAATCGGAGTTGCGCTTTTTTTAGCGTTATATCTTCTGGCGGGTTATGAATAGCGATCAGAGCAGCTTCACTTCCCAATAATTTTAAATTATTTAAAATATAAGACGGCAGAGATTCAGCTATTTTATGTTCAAGTTGAGCTAAAAGAACTTTCATTAACTTTCCTATCCCTTTGCTATCCAGACCAATTAATTTTAATTTTTCAGTGGAATGATAGTGCGCCTGAAGTCGAGGTGCATTTTTCTCAAGTTCTTCGGTATACAAATCCGTTTCGGGATGTACAAAATTAAATCTACCCTTAAATTCATTTGGTTTACCAAACACTAACAATTCCTGTCCGGGTTTATACTTATCGCGAATCCATTTTAATCCCTGAAAAAAAACCAAATCGGTTAAACCACTCCCATCAGTTACATGAACTACTAATCGTTTAGCTGCTTTTTCGCCAATAATTTCGGTGGATAATACATGGCAACGAAATTGAACATATCGTTCGTAGGTATTAATTTCTTTTATTGGAGTTACTTCTGTTCTATCTACATATCTAAAAGGATAATGACGTATTAAATCGCCAAAAAAGAAAATTTTTAGTTCCTTTCTAAGCAAGTCGGCCCGTTGAGGGCCAACTCCTTTTAAAAACTCAATAGGTGTATCTAAAATGTAATGATTCAACGACTGCTAATTTACCAACTTCGCTGTTTATATAAAAGTATTGACGGATATAAAAAAAGCGGCATAATAGATGCCGCTTTAATTAAAAGGTATAGTTAATTAAATTAAATAGTCATAATTTCTTTTTCTTTCACTTCAACATGTTTATCGGATTTAGCAATAAAATTATCAGTTGCTTTTTGAATTACTTCCTCGGCAGATTTAGCCTCATCTTCAGTAATTACCTTTTTAATTATTTTTTTAACCGCTTCATTGGCATCTCTTCGGGCATTACGAATCGTTACTTTGGCGTGTTCCGATTCTGATTTTGCTTTCTTTACCAGATCTTTTCTTCTTTCTTCTGTTAATGGAGGGATAACAATTCTAATTAAGGTACCATCGTTTTGTGGGTTAAATCCAAGATTAGCAGCTTGTATTGCTTTTTCAATGGGCGACAACATTCCTTTATCCCATGGCTGTATAACAAGAGTTCTGGCATCGGGAGTACTAACTGTGGCGGTTTGATTAACAGGAGTTTTAGAACCATAAAAATCAACGAATACATTATCCAAAATAGAAGGATTTGCCTTACCTGCTCTTACTTTGGCTAATTCTATTTCAAGATGTGAGATGGCTTTTCCCATCGCATCTTCCATAGCTGAGATGATTGATTTAACTTCTTCGTTCATGATTTAAAATATTTTTACAAAAATAACCAAAAGAGGCAGTTTTCAAACAAAATTTACGAACCAAGTGTAAATCGGATACTAACCCCACCATTGGTGTTACTTGTAGGGAATGAAGTTGACACAAATGGCTTGTTCACTACAATGTCAAGGAAAAGTCTTACGGTTACGCGGGATGTAACCTGATAATTTACCGAATTTTTTAAAGTAATGGTTCTTTGCCCCATGGTGGCCTGATTACTGTTATCATACGATCGTCTTACAATTGTTTTGTTAGATCGAATAGAAACATCAGACCTAATAGTTAAATCACTTTTAAATTTACGAACGCTACCACCTACCTTAACAGGAACCACTACATCTTTAAAAATGTAACCTAAACCCGTAGTAACCTCCTGACCCTGCATTTCGGTTAATTGTATATTGGATAAACTTAAATTTAAAGTTCTGTCTTTCTTATATTCTAATTTAGTAGTTAATCTGTTTTGCCATTGCAAATCAACCCCTAACAATGGACTAAACGATTCGGCTATGCTTAGTGCATTAATAACTTTTGGAGTTAAAAAATTTCCTCTAATATCTCGTTTGTTGGCACCCTCTACATATTCCAGGTTGGTAGTATATGAGCTAACCGTATAAGTAGATTTATAACCATGAGACACGGTAACCGATTTAAAATATTTTTTAAATTTTTCAATTTTTGACAATCCATCGTAGTTAATTGTCCAGTTTGGCAATGGAATTTTAGGGAAAGCACCCAAAAACACATCGTTTGGATTTTTTCCTGAATAGGCACTTAAAAAGGCCGGAATTACTACATCCTGATTAGTTAAAAAATAACCATCGTAACCAGAGTCGGGAACGGAAGTGGAATTTTGATTTGCCAAACGAGAAGAAATAACTTTTCTGTTTTCGAGGAATTGGGTAAATACTTTACTGGTAAAGTTAGTATCGTTAGTTCGTTCAAAAGCAGAACGAATTGAAATAAACGATACGCTATAATTTCCGGTTGTTTGAGGATTTTGTGATTGAAATTCGCCTGCTTGTTTATTATACCTAAAAAACTCAGCGTTATTTAGTGCATCGGTTTTATTAGCACTTAGCTGAACCCTAAAATCCTTAAAAGGTTCATAGGTAGCTCGGGCACTAAAAGTATTATTACTGGTGCGGGTATATTGATTATTTAATGAAGCACTTTTAACCAGCCAATCGTTTTCGGCTGCACGTTGAGCAATATTTACTTGCTGACCAAAAACAAAATCGTAACCGGGAGCTAATAAATTTCCGGTACCGGCATTTTGCATGGTGCCCAGATATTGAGTTTTAGGAATATAACCCGGCAACAGGGTTCCATCTGTTGAACCTAAAGTTAAATTAACATTTTTAACCCCCAGAATAGCCTTTACGATAGTCTCCATCCATGGCAAAGGAGGTTTGTTGGCTTTTTCTATAGAATCTGCTCGATGATCCAAATATTTAATTTCTTTTTTTAGTGCTTCTTTTTCCAAGTCTTTAAGCTTGAGTTTAGTTTTATTATAAACCCTTTGCAAAGAATCGCTTTTATCTCTTAAATACTCCGGATCGTCCATTTTATTGGAGGGCTTCTTAGTGCTAGGCGGTTTTTTGGGTGTGCTAATTTTCTTGTAATATTTCCACTTGTTATACAATGTGTTCATATTTAAAGTGGTGTTATATTGGGTGTTATTTGAGTTTTGAATAGTGTTACCTAAAGAATCTACAGCACCTAATGACATTGCGTTCCATTGATAGTTTGCCGAGTAACGAACGGTGGCATTAATCCAGTTAAAAGTGGGTATTTTATTAATTGGAACAGTCCAATTTAAATTAGCATTGTGCTGGTAGGCCGTATTTCTTCCCCCCGAAAAAATACTTCTTTGAATAGAATCGCGTAAAAACAACCACTGCTTATAATCCTGATATAATTCAGAGGATGTATCACCAGGGGTAAGATCTGATTCTTTAACGCGTTTAACCCTGCCCGCAGGCTCATCAATTCTGCTATTATTAATAGCGTTAAAATCAAAAGTTAAGGATTTTGTTAAGTTCCACTGCAAATCGTAATTACGAATCAATGTAAAATTTTTCTGATAAGTGGGTTCCACTAATGCGATAAAATCGGTACTCCCCCTGTTTTTCATTTCCTGATAATCGCGTATAAAATCTGTTTTAAATCCAACTCGACTTGGGGCATAACCTATATTAATATCTGTAATTAATTTAGCCCAATCGGACTTACCCAATTTAAGTTTCGAGAAAGGAGTAAATGGTTTTGCGTTAGAGCTAAAACTATAACCTATACCGCCCCGATAATTTCTTAATGTATTGTATTCAATGTTAATATTGCGTTTAAACGTTTCACTAAAAGAGTATGAAGCCGTCCAATTTTCGATATCCCAAAAATGACTTTTAGATGCATTTTTCCCTTTTTCTTTTTTAACATTAGTAAAATTAAAGCCTTTTCTTCGGGTATAATCAATGGAGGTCTCCCTTATAAATTGTTTTAAAGAATCCGATTTACCTTCTAAACTTTTTTCAAAAAGTAAATCAGGAGCCGAAGGATTAAACATAGGTCGTATAAAGGTTTCGCCAAAACCTACATAAAATGGAACTCTAAGGTTTAGTGCTCGTGGAATTAGTTTTCCCAACTCAATTTGAGCTGATAAATCGTATTGAGTTACATAATCTTTAGATCGTTCATTTAATTTTTTATCAACACTACCAAAACCTGGCGTGCTATAGCCCCCTGTTGCACCTAACATGGCTAAGTCGGCCAATTTAACATTAGCTCTTCCTATAGTTGCCCATCCTCCAAAGTTATTGAAGTCTGTTAATCGTAATTCATTAATCCACAAAGACCCGCATTTAGATTTACCATCATCATCGCTAGCCAAGCCTCTCTTTTTAGGATTACGAATACCAATAACTATGGTGCGAACGCTAGAAAGAATAGGATTACCAATAATTGATATTTTCTTTCCTTCGGTATTAACAGTTGAATAGAGTCTGTTATTTTGAGCCTTACCCGCAAGTTTTTCATTATCACGAATAACTTTTAGGTTAACTAATTCTTCTAAATCAATATCAAAATTATTTGCTTCAGGCCATACATCGGTTTGGGCTGTTGCGCCGTCGGGTGTTACTTTAAGTGGCACCTCATATTCATAATAATTTTCATTAAAATCAGTTCCTAATCGAATAAAACAGGTGAGTTGGTTATCCTCCATTTCGGTGTTAGGTGCTTTCTCCAAATGTGTAAAAAACTTTAAATGCTTATACATACGCATATCAACATCCATGGTTTTAAAGGATGCGCGGGCGTCTCCATCTTTTAAATCGCAGAAATCATATTGCATGGCTTGTTCATTCATTAAAGCCAAATTAGGAGCATTAACCTGACGCTGGCGATCGATACCAGGAGGCAAAACATAGTTTACCGGAACCCGGGAACTGTGTTCTTCAACATTTACTGCAGTAATATTAAATAAGGTTTGATCGAATTTATCATCAACCTGATTTTCTCCCGGAGCATCTAACGAAAACTGATATTTTCTCCATTCGCTTCTTACTAATTCTAATTTACCAAATCGGGCTATAATAGGCTGGGTAAAACCTTTCATAAATAAACGAATGAAACGAATAGACCTGAAATCGGAGATAGATCCTACAATACGCTCGGGTTCCCTCACCGGAATCCTAAATTGGTACCAATCAACATCAATTGCTTCGCCGTTTTTCTTATTTCCTTGTCCACGCACTTTATTGGTAATATAATTTTTACCTACTACCATACTATTTGGATCTAGTTTAACGCGGTATTGATAATAAGTTTCGTTCTCATTTAAAGTATTATCTCTGTTAATGTCTTCGGCATTAGGTATTGTAGAAGCTGCATTAGTACTTGTTCCTGAACTAACCGGAGAATTGCCTTCTAAACCATTAAATTTTTTATACCGATCTAGGATACTTAACTGGGCCTGATCGTAATCGTCACCTCTAAAAAAATGATAATCATCGGCCGAGGCATCGTTTAATGCCTGTTGGTAAGCCACCGATCCTGTTCCGTGAATTGCCGCTACTCGATCAAGATAAGTGGTTTGAAAAAACTGCGTTTCATCGCCGGTACTTAATCCATCTAAACCTATATCCTGAAATTGTCGGGAGTTTGGATCACTATCAAAGGCATATACAAGAGACTCTAATTTGGTTACTCTTCCCCATGCAGAAGTATCCACATCTTTTATAGTTGAAGAAGTTGGTAAACCATTTTCAAAAGCTTTTCTGGAATCTTTTAAAACATCTTCAGAAATCTCACCTAAATTAAGATACAATTCTCCGGAATTATTTTGATTTGGATTATCCGCATTAAACGGATCCATCATCCAAAACTGTACATACTGAATATTTGCATTTTCAAAATCGGTTGTTTCCAACCTCCGCATGATTCCGCCCCAGCGAGATTTAGGATTTAACAATTTTCCATCAGAACCAATACCGGAGGAGATAGCAGAAGGAGCAGCATCAAAGTTATAGGGACCACGCTCTTCTGGGTAGAAAGCCAAATCTAATACCGGCATATTAGCCATTTGTTGTCCCTGAGCAAATTGTTTTTGGGGAAAGATTTCATTTTCCATAACGAAGCGAACCTGATTATTGGATTGAGCCTCTTTATCATTTCTTATATGCTCGGGTGTTTCGGCGCCAACATTAAAAGTAAAAATAGGATCTACCGAATACCAGGCCAATTTAGCTCTGTTAAATCCAATTGGTAAAGTGTCGTTAAAGGAAGCTTCAGGAAATAGGGATGGTTGTCCCTGAGGTATTGAAGCCAACGACCAGGCCGATGGAGTTTTTAAATCGATAGTAGATTGGGAGCTTTCAAAGTCATCTATGTAAGAGATGCCATCGCGGGTTATGGCCCGAGCGTTACCTGGAAATAATTTTGCCACTTCACCTTGCAATGAAACCGTTGAAACCTCTTTAGTATCATAAAAAGGAAGCTTGTCTACCAAACGAGTTAAGAGGGGAAGTTCAGTTCGGTAATTACCATCTAAACCCGCAATAGTATTGGCAATGGGTTCGTCGCCAATATTTACTTTTTGAGTTAAAGGTCTTTCTGCAACACGCATTATAGTACCTCCAATATTAATATCATTACTTAGCTTGTAATCAAGCCGTGTCCCTATCATTGATTTTTGCTGGATACTAAACATAGAGTTACTTTCCACAGACACCTTTATAGGTTTACCTGAATTTAAAATACCTTCATTAATAATTTTAACTCTACCCAAATTATAATCAACTGTATAATCAGAGTTTTCCGTTAAAATTTGTCCACCGCAGGTAACCTGAACGGCTCCTTGAGGAATATTTAAAGCATTTAAAGAAATTTCGGAACCACCGGAAGATTTATAAGTACCTCTCAATTTAAATCGATTAAGTTTTACAACCTGTTGGGCTTGAAAACGGGTACTGTCGTACAATTGTTGAAAAACATAATCTTTAGCGGCTTCAATGCCCTCCTGATTGTTTCCGTTGGACGTAATTTGTTTATAAAGATGAGATCCAAAAGGTTCTGTTACCGGAAAAATAATTCTTCCCTTATCCGGAACAATGGTTATGTTTTCTACAAAATCAAAAAAGCCATCCGGCTGCGGATCCAATTGTCTGTTAAGGGTATCCAGGTTCATCACCCTTAATAAAACTTTCTTATTAATTGCGCCTACGGGTATAAAATTATAATCTAAACCGGATTTAATATCAGTATGTAAAATATCCATTTTAAAATCATCTTTACTTACCTGGTATGCGTTGATGTTGTATATGTTTTTCATCATTAAATCCCATAGGGGTAATTTAACGTTTACCAACGTACCTTTTAAGAGCTTTAGAATTAGTGTTTTGGGGTGGTCTACCCCATCGGTTGAAAATTCTCCAACCTGATAAGTTTTCCCATTTAAAGTATATTGATATGCAACCGCCAAAACCTCATCGGCATTTAAAGCTTGGTTAAGTGAAATATATCCTAAGCGCGGATTAAAATTAAATTCGGTTGCAGTTAATTTTCGGGCAATAACTTTTTCGTAATCACGGCCAATTTTTAAAAAAGAATATGCGCCTTTTCCTAAAAAGTTATTGATATCTTCAAATACTCTTAAAGCAGAATTCGATTTTATAGAGTTGTATAAGGTATTTCGATCATTACTAACTGTATTATCGCTGGCTGAGTTTAAAAATATTTTTCCTTTGGCATAAACACGCGAAGTATCCTCTGCTAAATCCATTAAACCTAATATATTTCGGTTATCGGGATTAGCCTGTCGGTTTGTGATCCAAACTTCTATACGTGTAATATTTACCTGAGAGTTAACAAAGGGTAGTGCTGCTAAAGCTCTATCGTAATTATCTCTAAAATATTGAGATAGGAAATAATGTTTATTAGCCTCATAATTATCTGCACTCATAATAAAGGTAGATAATTGTCCGCCACCCGGTGGCACATCCACTTCTGTTTTTTTACCTCTTTGTTGAGACAGAACGGTAGTGGCCGTTAACTTTCCAAATCGCATTTGTGTTTTAACACCAAATAAACTTTGGCTTCCGGTAATAAGCTGACTATTTAATGGGAGATTAACATTACCGGCTTCAATTTTTTGAAGTATTTCATCCTCAAGACCGGTATACTCAACCTTCATTTGATTTTCGAAATCGAATGTAGCCTCGGTATTGTAGGATGTGGTTAATTTTAATTTTTCTCCAATCTTGCCAATAACGTTTAATTGAATTTTCTGATTAAAATCGAAAGTTGTTATTCTTCGGTTTCTTAAAGGAATTGCAGGATTACCATTTTTAGAGGAATTTACACCAAAAATTAATTCAGCAGAACCATTTGGACGAATATCAACTGTATTACCACCAAAAATACGATCAAAAGCCTCCCCGCTTACATGTATTTTTGGTATTAACGCTTTATCCTCTTTTCTTTGGTCTTTAGCATCCGCATCCATTCTTTTTCGCCAGTTACTTTGCATGCTTTTTTCCATATCATAACGCTTGTACTCTTCAAGGGTCATGTAGGTTGGGTTACGATAATTTAAATTACCCATTTTTTGAGTAACCTCGTAGTTGCCTGTTTTGGGATTATATTGATACTCTGTTTTTACGTTTGAAGGATCTTTTAACAATAATCCATGCTGTTTAACATCTTGCGGCTCATCACCCGGTTTTTGTTTGATAGGGTAAGGCAAAGGACCGTTATTCTTTTTATTGGTATCGGCGGGTTGATAATTAAAATCGTAGTAATTCTTATATTTTTTAGGGAGATTGGTTGCAAAAGTCATCCATCCCACTACTACCAGCACAATAGTAGGTATAATCTGAAAAGACCACTTTGTATTTTTACCCCAAAACTTCACTATAAAAACTTAAGCCCTATTTTTATTAAATTTTCAACGCTCATTTCACCCGCTACTGTTTTAGATGCTTTCTCTAAAGCCTTTTCTGCAGCAGGTTTCGCAAAACCAAGTGCAACCAGGGCAGCTAACGCCTCCGATTTGTTTGTATTGCCTAATGAAGCAGAAAAATCTTCGAGTGACCCTAATTTGGACAACTTATCTTTTAAATCAACAATAATTCGAAGCGCAGATTTGGCACCAATACCTTTAATGCGTTGCAAAGTAGAGGCATCACCACTTGAAATAGCATCATGTATTTCATTTGGACTTAACGAAGAAAGCATTACTCTTGCTGTAGAAGCCCCTACACCATTTACAGAAATTAAATGTTTAAAGAGAGCTCGTTCACTTTCCTCCTTAAACCCATATAATACATGAGCATCCTCCCTAATAGAAAGATAAGCCAAAAGCTTGCAATTGCCACTCTCGGGCAATTTAGAAAAAGTGTTTAACGAAATATTCAGAAAATAACCAACACCGTTGCATTCAATAACTGCATGGGTGGGCGATTTCTCAATCAACCTTCCGTCTATGTGATTTATCATTTACCTTAATTAAGTTGGGTAGAGATCTCTTCTATAGGCTGATTGAATTTAAGTTTAACGATTGAACATTTATTAAATCGAAATTAAATACAGATTTAACTTTAAAAATAAAGGAAACTAAAAAAGTGATTATACTCACGTGTAGATAACACTTTTTATACAACAACTCTATTTTATGTTCTAACTGCATTTTATTTTTATTGTTTTTGTGTTTTTTTAAATGCCTCTCTTGCCTGAGCATCAACAACAGCTATTGTAACCATGTTAACGATTTCTCTAACGGATGTACCCAGCTGTAAAACATGAACAGGTTTTTTTAAGCCCAATAATATGGGACCTATTGCTTCCGATTCTCCAATTTCCTGTAACATCTTGTAAGCTATATTTCCGGCTTCCAAGTTGGGGAAAATTAAAACATTTGCAGGTTTTGTACCCAATGGCGAAAAAGGGAATTGTTCCTTTATCATTTCAGAGTTTAAGGCAAAATTGGCCTGAACTTCGCCATCAACAATAATATCCGGATAATCGCGTTGTAAAATTTCAAGAGCCTGACGGATTTTAACAGAATCTTCAGATTCTACTGATCCGAAATTAGTGTATGAAAGCAAGGCTACACGTGGCTCGAATGTTAACTGACGAACAGCCTGAACCGTTAGTAAAGTTATATCAACCAGATCTTGAGCTGTTGGATTAATATTAACGGTAGTATCTGCAAAAAAGAACGTTCCTTTTTTATTTATCATAATGTACATACCGGCCACCTTATTTACACCCTCCTGTTTACCAATTATTTGAAGCGCTGGACGAATAGTATCAGGATATTTTCGAGTTAAACCTGAAATCATAGCATCTGCATACCCCTGTTCAATTAACATGGAACCAAAGTAGTTACGCTCGCGCATAATTTTTCGGGCTTCAAATTGTGTGTAACCTCTTCGTTTTCTCTTTTCAAAAAAGATATCACCAAAACTTAATCTACGTTCATCTTCACTATTGCTTCTAGGATCAATAATTTCTACTCCTTCTAAATCAAGTTTATATTCAGCGATCATGGCTTTAATTTTATTAGGATCGCCTAATAAAATCGGAATTGCAATATTTTCGTCCTTAACAATCTGTGCAGCTTTTAAAATTTTATAATGATCTGCTTCAGCAAACACAACGCGTTTTGGATCACTTTTGGCTTTATTTGTAATCTTACGAATAAGTTTGTTATCTAAACCTAAGCGTTTTTCTAAATCAGATTTGTACTGTTCCCAATCGTTAATACTTAATTGAGCAATTCCGGAATCAATCGCTGCTTTTGCAACAGCAGGAGCAACTGTAGTTAGTAATCGAGGATCAAGAGGTTTAGGAATAATATATTCTTTTCCAAATGCTAAATCTCTTTTATTATAAGCTAAAGCAACCGCATCAGGCACCGGTTCTTTTGCCAATGCCGCAATTGCTCTGGCTGCAGCAATTTTCATTTCTTCATTAATACCCGTAGCTCTTACATCCATGGCTCCACGGAAAATAAAAGGAAAGCCTAAAACATTATTAACCTGGTTAGGGTGATCGGAACGACCGGTTGCGATAATAATATCAGGGCGAGCCTCTACGGCCGTTTGATAAGGAATTTCGGGATCGGGGTTAGCTAAAGCAAATACAATTGGATTTGCGGCCATGCTTTGCACCATCTCTTTGGTTAAAACATTTCCCTTGGATAATCCCAAAAATACATCAGCATTTCTTACAGCTTCTTCCAGTGTTTTTTCGTGACGAGTTGTTGCAAATAAACGTTTTTGCTCATCCAGGTCTGTTCTATCTACCGATATAACACCCTTACTATCCAGCATTAAAATATTTTCTTTTTTTGCGCCAAAAGAAAGATACATTTTGGTACAGGAATTTGCGGAGGCTCCGGCACCATTAACTACAATCTTTACTTCATCTATTTTTTTTCCGGCAACTTCCAGAGCGTTTATTAAGGCAGCAGAAGAAATAATTGCAGTTCCATGCTGATCGTCGTGCATGATCGGAATTTTTAATTCCTCCTTTAAGCGACGCTCAATTTCGAAACATTCTGGCGCTTTAATATCCTCTAAATTAATACCACCAAAGGTGGGTGAAATTGCTTTAACTGTATTAACAAACAAATCAATATCCGTTGCATCAACCTCAATATCAAACACATCAATATCGGCAAATATTTTAAATAATAAGCCCTTTCCCTCCATAACAGGTTTGGAGGCTTCAGGTCCAATATCGCCTAAACCCAGAACGGCAGTTCCATTGGAAATAACTGCAACTAAATTCCCTTTTGCTGTATAACGATACACATCCGTTGGATTAGCCGCAATTTCTAAACACGGTTCTGCAACACCAGGCGAATAGGCTAAGGATAAATCGCGTTGAGAGCTGGTGGGTTTTGTGGGTATAACTTCAATTTTACCCGGACGACCCTGCTCGTGATATTCTAATGCTTCTTTTTTTCTACGTAAATCAGCCATAAACGACTAGTGTAAGCAAACAAAGATAGGAAAAATAGACTAAAATTAAATTTTGATAAACTATTGATTATCAAATAGTTGAGTATTTTCTTTTTTTAAATAGGAAGCACGGTATAATTTGAGGCCTATTATAAAATAGGAGATCGTGAGTGGCCCAAAAATAAATCCCGGTAAACCAAAAATATTTAAACCGAACAATAATCCAAAAACGGTAATTAAAGGATGAACATCGGCTAGTTTTTTTTGAAGGATAAACCGGAAAACATTATCGATGTTACTTATAATAACAGCACCAAAAATAAACAGATAAAGGGCCTGATTTGTGTTTCCTTCTGTGAAGGTCATTATTGCTGCCGGGGCCCAAATTAAAGCAGAACCAACAAAGGGAATAAAAGAAAAAATTCCGGTTAAAATTCCCCATAAAAAAGCATTATCTAAACCTATTAATGAGTATCCTAAAACAGAAACAATAGATTGAAGTCCTGCCAACATTGGACTTGCTATAACATTAGAAATAGTCATTGAATTTAGTTCGTTTGAGAATGTTTTAAACTGACTATCGGAAATAGGTAAAAGGGATTTTACATTGGGAGTTACTTTATCGAAATCTTTTAACAAGAAATAAAGAATAAAATACATTAAAACAATATTACCTATTGCAATTAAGGATTCGCTGAGTAATCCTGGAATAAAGCTACTGAGAGAATCGGTTAAAAATGCTATGTTTTTGTCCGATAATAAATCTATATTAAACCATAATTTAAACTGATGTTCTAACGAATTAAACATTTTTAGTATGGGTTCCGGATTATCCATTACATGAGATATTTTAGAAACCATAACCTGGGTGATGAAAAACAAGGGAACCACAATTAACAAAAAAGTAGAAAGGATTAACAACATAGATGCCAATCCCCTTTTCCATTTCTTTTTATTAACTAAGAAATCCATGGGCTTTTTTAAAATCACAAAAAGTATTACTGAACCTAAAAATGGTGTAATATATTCTCTAAGCCAATAAAACAAGGCCAAACCGAATACAAATAAAAACCAAAATGCAGTCTGTTTATTTCGTTTATGCTGATTAACCATTTTTTACAAAGTCATAATTCCCTCTATTTTGGAGGCTTGATTATAAATATCAATAACGTGCTGTGGCGTTAACATAAGTTCTTCAACCGTAATACTAATGTATTTGCCGCCTGAAGATTCTTTAGTTCTGATAACTGAATCGGTAGAGAATAAACTTTCAACCTGAGCAATTTTAGAGTTATCGCCTGCAACAATAAATTTAAACATGTAAACCTTAGGCCAGTTATTATCTTTAATTAAAAGTTCCCGCAGTTTTTCAAACTTATCATCCATTATTCATTTTTTTCATTTGCAAATTTGAATAATTCCTGAGGAAAATCTTTTTTTAAAATGTATACACCGTTTAGTGGGTTTACAAATGGCAATCCATCTTTTAAAATTACATTAATTAATTGAACCTCGTTTTGTGTTGTTCGTTTTAAATCTTTAACTAATTTTTTTGAAACCGCTAAATCGGTAATTTGTCCATTCTTATAAAAAGCCCTTAAAATTGTTGTGTCCCAAATATCAAAACTAAAAGATTCTCCATTTGGGAGAACTCCGTTTAGTTTAAAAAAATCGTGATTTAGAATTTTAAAATCAACAGGATCTCCGGTAAAAGACATTTCATCTTCCCATTGAAATTTTGGATTTCCATCTGCCTCCTGGCCTTCAAAAAAATTATCTGCCAGTTCCTGATCAAAATCTTTATTTAGCAACTTAAAATTTACGGTAATTTTCATTTATTTATTATTATGATAAGGCGTGTAATTTAGGGATTTTATAATATTTGAATTTGTATCCAATTAAAAATCTGTTCGAATTGATTTGGGTTAAACCACATGTATTCATTATCTTTTCTAAACCAGGTTAGTTGGCGTTTAGCATAGTTTCGGCTATTTTTTTTAATCAATTCCACAGCTTCTTCGAGTTTTAATTTACCTTCTATATAATCAAACAATTCTTTATAACCCACCGTATTTAAAGCGTTTAGGTTTTTATAGGGCAACAATTCTATAACCTCATCCAGTAAACCATTATTCATCATTTTATCTACCCGTAAATTTATTCTTTCGTATAGTTTATCTCTTTCCATATTTAAGGCCATTTTTATTGAGACGAAAGGACGATTTTTATGGGTATTTTTTCTTAGTTCGGAATATTTCTTTCCGGTAATTAAACATATTTCGATTGCTCGAATAATGCGTTGTGGATTTTGAATATCAACCTGATTATAATATTCTAAATCCAACTCTTTTAACTTTTCCTGAATGAAGTAGAGCCCCCTCTCTTCATATTCTTTATTAAGATGCGAACGGATAGTTTCGTTTTTTTCGGGAAGTTCGTCAACTCCATTTACAATACTGTTTATATACATACCTGAACCACCTACCAAAATAACCTGCTTATGAAGTATAAACAGTTCATCCAGCAATTTTAAAACTTGTTTTTCAAAAGTTCCTGCATTTAACTCTTCTTTTACAGAAATACAATCAATAAAATAATGTT
>JBIICS010000004.1:0-45858 GCA_044238735.1 Bacteroidia bacterium | reverse complement strand
TGATAATAAACCTGCTTCAAATAATTATAAAGAAACTTACAGGGAAATTGATCCACGTATTCCTAGTACTCCAGCTGGAGCTACTTATACTTACGACAAGACTTATGATTTTCAAGGATATATCGTTTACCAGCTAAAGAGTGAGGAAGTTTCGGTAAACGATTTATATGATGAAACTAAGGCGATACCTGTTTTCCAATGTGACCTTAAGGATGGTGTTGCAGAACTGGTTAATTTTTCTTTCGATCCCGCAATTAATGCCAATTTTGGTAAAGTTATGGTTAAAGAAGTGGAAGGTTTTAAAATGGATGATGGAATCAAACATTCATTTAAAATTACCGAAGACAAGTTTGCAATCGGTTCTTCAAAATTAGTTAATCATAAAAAATATTATTTTGTAGCGGTTGCTTATGGTTATAATTCTTTTAAAAAGTATAAACAGGATGCGGATGTAACTTATGATGCTTTGGGTATCCCTACCAATGATCCGGCCCGTGATGGTCAAAAAATTGAATTTTTACCTGGCCGTTTAAATATTATTAAGAAAATTGCCATTCCTCATACACCCATGTTAGAAAATGGTGGAACAATTGCTACTGCGTATTATGGTCAAGGTCTATCAGTTAAAAGAATAAAGGGTAAAGGTGCGGGATCTAACTTTGTTGATCTTACCGATGAAACGCTAGAATCTATGTCTAACGATTCTACAGATGTCTTGGAATACAAGTCTGGAAAAAGTCCAATTGAAATTAAAGTAATAGATCCTTTAAATGTTCCCTCAGATGAGTATACCTTGAAATTTATCAATGGTGGGACGGCGTTATTTAAGGATTCTAAATGGGAGATTCGTAAAAAGGCAGATAATTCATTAATAGCAACAAGCGATACTTCAATCAGTGTGGATTATGAACAATTGATCCCGGAATTGGGTCTATCAGTTAAAATACTTCAAAGTGGTGGACCTTTTGCGTCTGGTAATGCTCTTGAAACTGATTTTATTGGTTCAGAGGTTATTTATAAAGACGATAAAAAAAGATGGTTAACTGGAGTGGTTGATATTGATGGTTGCTCAACATTAAACTGGATTAGATCGGGTACTCAAGGTTGTGAGTCAAATCCTTCTTGTCCATCAGAGTCTTCAGATTTCTGTGATAAAGACAATGATCAGTTTTTTGAAAAAATACTAGGAGGAACTTGGGCTCCGGCTTATTTAGGAGGCAGTGGAAGGTTAACTTTTAATAGTAGGAATTACTATTATGAGGGTACAGTTATGCCTCACTCTCCTATTGCAGCTGTTTCGGCTAGCGATGCAACTAATTTATGTAATAGAGGCTCATTCGATTACAAGTTAATTAGAAGTTTTGATTTGATTATTACTTCCGATAAAAGCAAATGGACCCGTTCCCCAATTTTTGAAATGGGAGAGGATAATGCTTTAAATGAAAACGGAGGGAGAAAGTTTTTACTTCGACGTCATAATTCAGTTGATAAAAATGGTAATGTAGCTAATGATACTGTTTCTAGTTCCGATCCGAATAATCCAAATTATATCTCTGGTTCTGGTATGGGTTGGTTCCCTGGTTATGCGGTTGATCCAATTTCGGGAGAACGTTTAAACATTGCTTTTGGAGAGGACTCTCGCTTAATTGGACAAAACGGTGCAGATATGAAATGGAATCCAACTTCAACTTGGATTGACAATTCGGGCAACTTAATTAACGGAGGTAAACATGTAATATATATTTACAATACTGACGTTCCTCCAATGCCTAATTCAACAAAGATTGGCGCTTATGATGCAGGATGGTCTATTGTTGATAATATTCGATATGGTTCTAATTGGTCAATACCTGGAACTAGTAACACACAGAAAGGTTTTAAATTGGGAAATGTGTTTAAGAGCGCCATGTGGGTTAATATTCCTTTGTTAGCAGAAGGACAAGAATTATTATCAAGTGATGTTCACATCAAAATTAGAGTACCTAGTGCATATGCCCCTTATCCGAAATCAACCGATTTAAATGAATACGAATTCAGTACTAAGGATATTGCTACAATAACCAATAATGAGGCGGCTGCTAAAACTGCTTTACAAATGGTGAATGTAGTTCCTAACCCTTACTATGCTTTTTCTGAGTATGAGGGCGTTGATAGAGGTATTCGTTCTCAAGTTGATAACAGAGTTCGTATTACATACCTTCCAAAGAAATGTGTAGTTTCAATTTATACTCCAAACGGTGTATTGGTTAGAAAATATAAAAAAGATGATGACATTACATTTCTTGATTGGGATCTGAAAAATTATGCGGGTATTAACGTAGCCAGTGGAATGTACTTAATTCACATTCAAGCCGACGGAATAGGTGAAAAAGTTTTAAAATGGTTTGGTGTTTTACGCCCAATCGACTTAGACCAATTTTAATAATTTGAATTTTCTTATACTATGAAAATTAACTTAAATAAATTTCTAGCTCTTTCATTAGTTTTATCTGGTGGATTAACTTATGTATCATTTGCTGGTAATAAGGATCGTGTAGCTCAAGCGGGCGCTAATGAACTATTGCTTAATCCGTGGGCCAGAAGCACAGGTTTTGCTAATGCAAATGCTTCTTCAGTAAGAGGCCTTGAAAGTCAGTTTCTTAATGTTGCAGGTTTGGCATTTACTAAAAAAACAGAGCTTTTGTTTTCTAATACTACCATCTTAGCTAGTGCAGGGATTAAATATAACGCATTCGGGTTCTCACAAAAAGTAGGAAAAGGTGGTGTTATGGCACTTGCTGTAAACTCACTTAATTTCGGGCAGATTGATATTACTACAGTAGATAATCCGGAAGGTGGAATTGGTAAATACGGAGCCTCGTTCAATAATATTAATTTATCTTATGCTAAGGAATTTTCCAATAGTATTTTTGGAGGTATTAATATTAAAGCTATTTCTCAAACTATCCCAAGTTTAAGTGCTAGAGGTATTGCAATTGATGCAGGTATTCAGTATTTAACGGGTAATAACGAAGAGAGAAATAATGTGCATTTTGGAATTGCTTTAAAAAACGTAGGTCCGGCTATGAAATACTCCGGCAGTGGATTGTCTACCAAAAGGGCAAGTCCTACTAATGGTCAAATGACAAATGTAGAACAAAGAAGCTCCCTAATAGAACTTCCCGCTTTGTTGAGTATTTCGGGTGCTTATGACTTCCTTTTTGGAGATAAGCACAGAGTAACGGCTGCCGGAAACTTCATCTCTAATTCATATGGTAAAAATCAATTTAATTTTGGGGTTGAATATGGCTTTACCGACTTTTTTATGGTAAGAGGTGGTTACGCTTTTGAAGATGGAATTAATAATGCTGATACCAGAACAACACTTTATACTGGTCCAACAGCTGGTTTTACTTTAGAAAGACCTATTACTAAAACAGGAACTACTTTTGGAATTGATTATTCTTACAGAGTTACCAACCCTTTAAATGGTGTGCACAGTATTGGCGTGCGTTTAGCACTTTAATTAATACTATTTTTTTATATTTGTAAAGAGTCCCGACACGCAGTCGGGATTCTTTATTTTTAGGAGTGAACGTAAATTAATAAATCATGAGTCAGGTTAACTATTTTACCGAAGAAGGTTTAAAGAAATTAAGAGAAGAGCTACAACATTTAAAGTCGGTGGAAAGACCAAAAATTTCTCAACAAATTGCAGAAGCCAGGGATAAGGGTGATTTGAGTGAAAACGCAGAATATGATGCTGCAAAAGAAGCTCAGGGATTGTTGGAATTAAAAATCTCTAAAATGGAGGATTTACTTGCTAATGCTCGTATTATAGATGAGAGCCAATTAGATACTTCAAAAGTTTCTATTCTTTGTAAGGTAAAAATTAAGAATACAGCTAATAATATGCAAATGGCTTATACCTTAGTAGCGGAAACCGAAGCCGATTTAAAGGCAGGAAAAATTTCGGTGGATAGCCCCATAGGTAAAGGCTTGTTGGGTAGAAAAGTTGGAGATGTAACGGAAATAGCAGTTCCATCTGGCAAAATGAAATTTGAAATCCTGGAAATTTCTAGATAATGCCAAGTGTTTTCTCAAGAATTGTAAGTGGTGAGATCCCTTCTCATAAAGTTTATGAGGATGAAGAGTTTCTGGCATTTTTAGATATTTCACCCTTAACCATGGGTCATACCCTTTTAATTCCAAAAAAGGAAACCGATTATTTATTTGATATTGAAACACCAGATTATTTAAAATTAATGGAGACGGCAAAGAGGGTTTCAGAAGTTATCAAAAAAGTTTGTGCTTGTAAGCGTGTAGGAGTTGCAGTAATTGGTTTGGAAGTTCCTCACGCACATATTCATTTAATTCCAATAAATACTATGGATGATATGAATTTTTCTCGACCAAAATTAAATCCGAGTCAGGATAAACTGGCCGAAATGTCTTTAAAATTGAGAAACGGTTTCAACTAATTTAAATGCCAAAACTTATTGTAGTACCTACGCCTATTGGTAATCTGGAAGATATTACACTAAGAGCCATTTCTGTTTTAAACGAGTGTGACTTTGTAATTGCCGAGGATACCCGAACATCGGGAAATTTATTAAGGCATCTTAATATTCAGAAAAGTTTAGTTTCGTTCCATATTCATAACGAACATAAAATACTCCTTAGTTTAGTTGAAAGAATAAAACAAAGTAATAACGTTGTGCTTATAAGCGATGCTGGAACTCCGGCTATATCTGATCCTGGATATTTGCTGGTAGATGCTTGCATAAAAGAAAATATTCCGTTAGAATGTTTACCAGGACCTACAGCGTTAATTCCGGCACTAGTAGTTTCGGGTTTCCCAACCGATCGTTTTGTTTTTGAAGGATTTTTGCCTCCCAAAAAAGGTAGAAACTCCAGAATAACTGCTTGGTTAAACGAACCAAAAACGATAGTATTTTACGAATCTCCTCATAAGCTTCAGAAAACAATTTTACAGTTAATAGAAGTACTCGGTGCCGATAGAGAAATATGCATTGTAAGAGAGTTAAGTAAAAAATTTGAAGAGCATGTGAGGGGAAATTTGCAACAAATTAAGAATCATTTTGATCACTCAGAACCCAGAGGCGAATTTGTTGTTGTTTTGAAGGGTGTTTCTAAAAAGGATATAAGTAATGACGAATAAAAGTCGTTTGGTTAAAAGACAGCGTGTTATAAAGAGTGGTCTTCCGCCCGGAAGTCTTCATGCGGTTGGTGAGCCATCAGAATCGAATGCCCATATTACCATGTTTGAGTTTGATGACCAACATTATATAGAAACCAAACTTGAAAATATTAATGATTGTAAGGATGCTTTATCCAGATCTACTATTAAATGGATTGATATAGATGGGATTCATGATTTAAAAGTAATTGAGGAAGTAGGTAAATTATTTAATATACATCCTTTAACACTCGAAGATATAATTAACAATGACCAGCGTGCAAAGTTTGAAGATTATGCTAATTATACGCTTACTATTGTTAGAAAAATTTATTACAATTCTTGTGTTACAAGCGAACAGTTAAGTATAATTCTATTAAATAATGTTGTACTCACCTTTCAGGAAGCCGATAAACAAGATGGTTTTGATCCTATACGAGAACGTATCAGAAATAAAAGTGGAAGAGTAAGAAGGAGCGGGGCAGACTATTTAGCATATGCTTTGTTAGATACAATTGTGGATACCTATTTTTCAATTATAGAAAAGATTGGAGTATATATTGAAAGTTTGGAGGATATAATTATTGATGAGAATTTTGATAAATCTGTAATTAAAAAGATCCACCAGACCAAAAGAGAAATGATTTATTTACGTAAGTCTATTTGGCCTTTACGCGAATTAATTGCCTCCATGCAGCGCATTGATCACCCTTTAATGGCTGAAAACACTAATTTATACCTGCGTGATGTATACGATCATACCGTTAGAATTATTGAAACAATAGAAGCTCAGCGTGAACTATTAGCTGAGTTAACTGAAATATATTTAAGTACAAACTCAAATAAAATGAATGAGGTGATGAAAGTGCTTACTATAATCTCTTCGTTGTTTATTCCGCTAACTTTTATCGTAGGTATATATGGAATGAATTTTAAATTTATGCCCGAACTAGATTATAAGCTGGGTTATCCTCTGGTGCTTATATTTATGGGTATATTATTTATTGGAATGTTAATTTATTTCAGAAAGAAGAAATGGATGTGAGGCTAATTGGACTGATGTATATTACTTCTACACTTTAAATCCAACTAAAAGTATATCGTCTATTTGTTCGTGTTCTTTACCCATCCATTCGTTTATGGTAGTTGTAAAGAATTCTTTCTTTTCTTTAAATGAAATGTCTTTCTTTGCAACAATTAAGTCTTTTAATCGTTTGGTCATAAATTTTTTACCTTCCGGTCCGCCAAATTGATCGGGGTATCCGTCGCTAAATGTATAAAACTGCATATCAGGGGTTAAAGTTATCTCGTGTTCCTGAAAAACAGTCGAATCGTCTGTAAAACCTCCAATTGCACTTTTTGTTGCTTTCATTTCGGTTAAACCGTTTGCATCAATAAGCCATAATGGCCGATTAGCTCCAGCATACAATAATTTATTGTTTCTAATATCGATACAGCATAAGGCGATATCCATGCCGTCGCGCGATTGGTTTTCGTTTTGTTTTAATGCTTTCTTTACTCCTAAATGCAATTGATGTAAAATTTCGCCGGGCTTAAAAACCTTGTTTGTTAAAACAATTTCATTAAGAATAGTATTACCTACCATACTCATAAATGCTCCCGGAACACCATGGCCGGTGCAATCGGCTGTTGCAAAAAGGATATAGTCCTTTTCGTAATCTTCATCTACATTAATGGTTCCAAACCAATAAAAATCGCCGCTTACTATATCTCTTGGTTGAAATAAAACAAAGGAATCTGGTAAATATTTTTTAATTAAATCATCCATTGGTAATATAGCCCTTTGGATTTTTTCAGCATAGTTTATACTGTCTTTAATGTCTGTATAGGCATGTTCTAATTTTAAGTTAGATTCTTTTAATTCATGCGTACGCTCCTCAACTTTTGCTTCCAGTATTTCCTTTTCTTTAATTAGTTTTTGAGTTCTGTATTGTATGAAAAGGTATATGCTAATCGCACCAAAAATTACACATAACGATATAAACCACCAGGTCCTATAAAAAGGTGGAGAAATTAGTATTTTAATGTATTGTGTTTTAGATTCGATTTCCGAATTAATAATTCGCGATTTTGCTTTAAGTATATATTCTCCGGGGGGTATATTGTTATTAATGAACTCACCTGAAGTTGACCAGTCTGTCCAGTTTTCATCAAAGTTCTCGAGCAGGAAAGTGTATTCTAATTTTTCGAGAGGAGAGTGTGCTTCAAATGTTATCTTAAGATTATTCTTGCTATAGGGTAAAATAATGCTACTGTTTTTTTCAAAAAAGAAAATATCTTTTTCAATGATGGAACTGTCTTGATTGTTTATGTGGATTTTTGAAATTGAAAAAAGAGGTAAATCAGGGTTGTACTCCTTTGTAATGTCTATCTGCTGAAAACCGTGTTTTAGTCCAACGTATACTTTGTTTTTTTGTTCATCGCAATATAAAATGTCGGGTAACAGATTTTCAATATCAATTCCATCCATTGAACCATAATTTTTTACCACTTTAAAGATATTGTTTTCGAAATTTAGTAAGGATATGCCTTTGGATGTTCCAACAACAATTTTATTTTTACCAATAGCTTTAATTGATTTAATTTCGTTTGAAGGCAAGCCGTTTTTGATGCTTATGTTAGAAATTATTTTATCATCTTTAATAATAAATATGCCTAAATCTAAAGTTCCGGCAAGAATGCAGTTATTAGAGTTTGCCAAGCAGAAGATGCTTTTTATGCTTTGTTTCTGGTTAAATGAAATCTCACTTGCTTTAGAACTGTTTCCGTTCCATTTAAATAATCCCATTTGGTAAGAAGCCAAGTAATAAGTGTTATTGAGTTTTTCAATACTCATTAGGCTATTGTCAATATTATCAATGCTAATTGATTTACAGGTTTTATATTTTAAATCTATTTCGCAAATACCATGACCATAGGAAACACCAATTAGTTTGGAAGATGAGGCAGACGAAATTTGTGATATTATGTAGTTATTTTCACCATCTACTAATTTGATGCGGGATATTTTTTCGCCCTCAATTGTAATTAATTCCGAGTTTTCAGTTGTAACTAAAAGTAAATCGTTTAGTTTGCATATCTGAATGATTCTTTCTTTGGATAAAATTTGTTTAATAGAATTTAATTCTTCGTTGTTGTTAATCTCTAGTATACCGTCTGTGTTATTACCAAGCCAAATTTTATTTTGATTAACATATAAACTGGAGCTTGCTGTGTTATCAGTTAAATAGTCATCGCGATAAAAAGAAACTATTCCATTATTAGAAAATTCAGCCAGGCCTTTAAGGTCACTCCCAATCCAAATATGATCGTCGCGATCTGAAGTTATGCAATACAAAGTGGGGTCTAATATACCGTTTTCCGAGTTTAATATTTTGAGTTTAAGATTTTGGATTTTTAAAAGACCGGCATCACAAACAGCCCATATTGTTCCGCTTCTATCTTGAGTAAAACCTCCAATAATTGTTTCGTTTATATCGGGATGTGTAATGAGTGTTATTATATCTTTATTTAGGTTGATGATCTCGCCATTAGATGAACCAAACCATATCGTTTTTTGCTTATCAATAAATATGGAAAAGAGAGGGCCTTTTATCGGCAATTCAATTTTCTTTACGTTAGAAAAGTTTAGGTCGCAAACATATGCGCCTTTGCTGGTAGCTATGTATAAATTATTATTTAATTCTGATATGGCATAGATCGAATGTGAGTTAAAATGATTTATTTTTTTGTAATTATTTTCAGTACCATAATACAATCCGTCATCTTTTGTACCTATCAATACCTGGTTGTTTTGGGTAAAATAAATGGAATAAATGAGTTTACCGTTTAATCCTTTATTGATAAGAGAGAATTTTCCTTTGTGATATTTGATAATGCCACTGCCGTTTGTGCCAATCCAAAGTGCACTGTCTTTTGGAGATGAATTTAAAGTAATAATATCACCAAAGGGCAAACCGTTATTTATATTGAATGTTTCAAACTTTTCACCTTTATAGCGAGCCAATCCACTTCCCATGGTTCCGGTCCAAATAAAGCCATATTTATCTTCGTGAACGCAAGAAATTTGTGCAATAGGCAGACCTTGTTTTTCGGAGAAATAAGTGAGATTTAAGCGCTGGCTAAAACTAATTTTAGTAGCTATGATGAAGAATAAAAGTGGTATAAATATATAACGAAGCAACAAGTAAATTTAAACAAAAAAAGCGGCTTTTAAAGCCGCTTTTGACAGTTATCTGTATTGTAGAATTGGATTTGTTTAAAACAATAATTAAGAATTAGGGTACTTGTAATAAAAATAAACCCTAACTCCTTTTGGGGTTCCTTCTTCTGAATATTTGGTTTCGCCTAATCCAACTGCTTTAATAACTTTTTCAATTCTAAAAGACTCTTTATTTACTTTCCAGTCTTCAATAAAATAAAAGCTGGCATCACCGCTTGACAAGTCTAAAGCCTTATGTTCAATTACTTTCATTACCATTTTACTTGGGTTTTCTGGGTCTTCAACTAACAAGGTGTCAGCCGGAGGAGGACCTAAATAGCGGTTAACATCCTCTGTTGACATTGGAATTGTGTCATCGGGAGTAGCGTATACTTTTAGTTTTCCTTGCTTAACTTGTTCTACAAATTCTTTTAAAAGATCAAGTGTGCAGCATGAGCTAGTGTCGCTTGAACAACAATTGTTATTAAAGCTGCTAACTCCGGCAAGAAGTTGGATGTTTTGATTATCGGTTTTATTTCCATTGTCCTTAACGGCATTTGAAGAACATGAGTTTATTAGTGCAGCAACAAAAACCGAAACTGATAGTTTTATAATAAAATTTGCTTTCATTACTGCTTTATTATTTTTTTGTTTATAAATCCACCTTCGGTTTGTATCTGAAGCTGATAAGCGCCAATACTTAAATCGCTAAGGTTAAGTTGTGTTTGGAAATAGCCTCTGGCTTCTTCCTTCTGCTCCATTAACATTTTGCCCTGCATATCAAAAAGGCGAAGCGTTACTTTTTCGCGCATGTTGTATTCCATACTAATGTTTAGAGTGTTGTTTGCCGGGTTAGGGTAAACGTTAACTAACTTCTCCATTTGTTGCTGGTTTAGCTTAGTTAAACGAGTATTTACATTCTTAATATTAGAGCGTGAAGTTGCAATACGAGCCCTATCTGGATTACAATCTCCACCATCTTGCCATATAGTTTCCACTCTATACCAAACGCTATCAGCAGAAGGCGCAGTTAAATCAACGTATTGGTAGGTTGGCAGAACACCGCCGGCAACCGCACCTATACTGTCTAATCCGGGTATTCCAATTGTACTTCTTAAAATTCTGTAATAAGAAACTGCTCTGCCTTGATATTCATTAAACGTTAAACGAGGTTCGTTTGATGCTGTAAAATCAACTACTACATGAACGGTAGTGTGTTCTACGTTGCTAAGCGGACTTTCAATACCGCAGGTATCTTTAAGAGAAACTTTATAGGATTGAGCCTGTGTACCCGCCAAGATCTGAAGATCAGTAAAAAAAGAAGGCAGGTTGTATCCGATTGCTCCTATGCGTTGATATTGTGTAGAGGTAATTTTTCGATAAACTACAAAACTATCTATCGAAGTGGTTTGTGGTTTTTCCCAATAAATCTCATAACGTTTTGCCAGTAAACCTTCTACGGTAGCCTGACAAACTTCCTGGCTACTTTGTTCGCTACAGGTTGTGCTTATGTTTTTACATAATTTATTGGATCCACAAGAATTGCTGGCTTCAACACAAACGTTATAATTTCCATATGAATTATAGGTGTAAGTTGGATTTAAGAGGTTTGTTCCGTTGCCATCTCCTAATGTCCAGAAGGTGTTTTCGGAATTTAAACTTAAATCGGTAAGATTAATACTTAAACCGGCCAATGTATAAGAAAAATTAGCTGTTGGACCTGTACACACATATACTTCTTTACAAATACTATCTGCTCCACAGTTATTAGTGGTCTTAAGACATACATTATAGGTGCCTGTGTTAGGAAATGTATGAATGGAGGGATTTTTAAATGGGCTGGTTGTGCCATCACCAAAATTCCATAACCATGAAGTGCCATTTACAGAGGCATTACTTACTTCGGTTTGCAAACCTGAGGTGATAAATTCGAAGTTGGATGTGGGGGAGGAGCAATTAATGGTTACGCTTTTAGTCGTTTGATTAGTCCCACAGCCATTCTGTACAATTAGTTTAATGTTGTAAGTACCTGAAGATGCGTATTGCTTAACCGCATTAAAATCGATGTTGTTAGTGGTAGCATCACCAAATTGCCAAATAAACTGGAAAGCATTGGTAGAGTTGTTGGTTAGGTTAACGGTATATCCATTAACATCAGTAGTAAAAGAAGAAACTGGTGGAGCACAACTAACACTAACGTTTTCACAATAAACACTGGAACCGCAAGAAGTCGTTATAGTAAGGCAAACGTTAAAGGTTCCGGTGTTTTGAAACACGGCAACCGGGTTTTGTAACGTACTTGATTTTCCGTTGCCAAAAGTCCATGAGTAGGTTGCGCCCAAATAAAAGGGTGCGGTAAAACTCACCCTTAAGTCGCTTACACTTTTGGTAAAACTAGCTACAGGGCTAACGCAATTTAAAGTTATAATTTGCCAGGCAGTATCGTTACCACAACCACTGTAAGAAATTAAACCCACTCTTATTTGGCCGCCTAAGCCATAATTATGGGTGGCATTTCTGCTGGTGGCAACATTACCATCGCCAAAAATCCACTTAGTTCCATAATCTTGTGTAGATGTATTTGTAAATGTTACGGTGGTTCCACTAACCTGGTATGTAAAATTTGCAGTGGCGGGTTGATCGCAAACGGTAAAAGCCACAGAGTAAGTCATACCCCAATTGCCACTTTGATCTTTAGCTCTAACGTTTAATACATGAACGCCAACAGGTAATGGATCTAGGAAAAGAGGATCTATGACCTGAATTAATTGTGGAATATTTACACTGTCGTTAGCGCTAAATACCGAAAAAGGACTTGCATTTCCTGCTCCGGGATCTAACTGATCGAAGAAATATTCCATGGCTATAATTTTGGGCAAATTTGCTTGTGTATTCGTTTTAGTGGTGTCATATATATAAAATAATTTCTCCCCACTGGTACTGTATACACCCAGTTGATCCTTAACTCTAAAATAGGCTTTATGAAAACCTACAGCTAAATTTTGTGTTAGTAAATTGAGATTTACAGTTATACTATCAAGCGGATTAACTTGAAAAGGAGTTCCGTTTTCAAAACCGGGATCAACATCAAAATAGTATTCTCCCGATTTTAGGAGAGGAGCTGTGTTGCTTGCGGACTGAAAATTTGTATCAATTACAAAAAATAACTGTTCGCCACTGGGACCCCAGTTGCCTAAATTGTTTTTATAGCGAAAATATATTTTATGAAAACCTGCTGTTAAGCCAGTAGTTGAAAAATTAAGCGTTGAACTAGCTGAATCCCCTTGTGCGCTATAGTTTAAGTTGGTGCCATTACCCATACCCGGGTCAGTATCAATGTAATATTCCCCTTGGATAACCGAATCCTGTGCATATAACTTATAAAAGCACATGCAAAAAAGAATTTGAAGTAGCAATAATCGTTTCATTTTGATTTTTTTAGTTAAGTTTTTAATTATAGTTCGATAAAAGGTATTTTTAAAAAACCGATCTATAATCTTAACTTATTATTTACGATTACGAGCTTTAACCGTAACATTAATGTTTCCACCTTGCGGTGCTGAAGAAACCGGCATATTGATGGTTTGAATTTGAGGGATATTGGGCTCCCCAGTTAATGGATACGGTGCTGGATACAAGTAAATAGGAAATGCTCCACCGGTAGGTCCAATATCTTTGCTATCTGTTCCGGCATTAGCAATAGCCGAACCAGGTAACGGACGATAGTTAAATGAAACGGAAAATGGAGAAGGATTTCCGTTATAGGGTGAAACCTGATCGGTAATGTTTCCTGAACCTACATTGGTAGCAAAAGGCAAGTTAAAAGAACCGTAAACGTAGTTATTATTAAACGTATTATTCTTTACAAGATTAGGGTCTAAAGTGGTTAAGCCCCAAAAAATATTATTTTCGAAAACAGAATTTTGAACATAATAAAGAGGGGTGGATGAGTTTAAAAATAAATTATTACGAATATAAAGGGTTGTAGTACTTGTATTAGTAGCGTCTTGTATCCTACTTCCTAAAATACAATTTCTAACTGTAATCGAACTGTAAGCATACCATATTGCCCCTGCTACATAACAATTTTCTACCGTAAAACCGCTAGCCTGATTACTTGTAGCTGGTCCCCCATTGAATAAATTAATACTTGATTCAAAATAACAACGCGAAAAAAGAAACTCGGATACATTAGCAAATTGATTGCTAAACCCAATGCTTGATGATACCCACAAACCAATTAATTTGCAGTTGCTGGAACCATCTTTAAAGGAAATGCTTCCATTAATCTTACTAAAATAATTGTTATTATTTTGCGGGTTATACCCGGCACCAATAAGGGTAAGGCTTTTGGTAATGTTTAAACTCTCGTTGTAAGGTAACGGAGAAGGCTGAATTAAAATAGTATCCCCATTACTTGCTGCTGTTAAGGCAGACGAAATGGTTGAATACTGACCCGGACTTCCCGGTAATGCCGTATTATTGCTTACAGTTAAAACTGCAGCTTTGGTAATATTTAAGGATAAACCGGAAAAAAGTAGGATGGAGGTAATAAATTTTAGTTTCATCGATTATGTTATTTGGATATTTATTATTATTCAGAATTATTAAAAATTTTTACGCTATAATGCTTTCACGCATGGTTTTAATTTTTTCGTTTAATTTAGTTAAAAAGGCCTCGTTTACGTTCTCTACAGAAGACACTCCCTGATATAAATTAGTTAAATCTTCAAACTGTTTATAAAAATTAGATAACTCAGGATGGTTTTCGAATTCTTTTAATAGAGTTAAAATATTAGCTATATGAAGTTTTTGTTCATAAACTTTATTAAACAGCGCTTTGTTTTTTTCGTTTTGCTTTTGGCCCTTTAAACTGGCCAGAGTAATGAAATTGTTTTCAATCCAACTTCCGATAAATACCTCAGAGGCTAGATCCAGATGTTTGTCACTAATTAAAAAATCGTCGGTAGCTTTGTAGATATTTTCAATTATTACCTCCAAAGAGTCAGGGTTATTTATATGATCTATAAAATGTCTGTTATTAACTACATCATCAAATTTCCCTTTTACACCGGTTGCATCAGCCATCTTACCAGAAACTTCTATGTAAGCTTTAATGCCTTTTTCGTTTTTATAAGCTGCTAGATACGCCAGATCGGCCAAATAGACACCATAGTTGGCAGATTGTTTAAATGGGGTAGCGTAATTATCGGCATTTGAGGGGGAATTGCAAAGCGATTCATTTAGTTTAATACCGGATGATTTAAATTCCAAAACATGGAATGCAGGGGATGGAAGAGAGGCTACTAACTGAAGGAACTTAAACTCCTTCTCTTTATCGTTGATATTAGTAGAAGTAGTATCAGTCTTGGCTGAAACCGTATCTTTTGATTCAGGTGATTTAGTTTCTGAATTTTCTTTGCAAGAGAAAATTAGCACGGAAAAGGCCAATAAACAAACGGTAAGATTTTTAATCATATTTGGTACTATTTTATAATAAATTTCAGCGAAAGTATAAAATTTTAAAAAGAATGTCCATAATATTTTCCAACATTTTAGTAGTTTTTTCCTTATTAATTAAGGGTATTGTTTACGTAGTTGAAAAAAATTATCTACCGATTTTATAGGGGTTAATAGCAAAAAAAATCCCCTTTCGGGGATTTGATAGGCAAGTTAAAAGGATATTATTTTAAGTCGAGATCTACTGATTTAACTTCCGATAGAGGTAATTGTTCGATTAATTGTTCTATGGATGTGTTTTCGGTACTTTTAATTTTGTTATTACAGATGTATTCCAGGATTTCTGTATTTTCAACTCCACGGTCCACAAGCATTCCGTATATTCTTTTACCGCTTTTTAGCTCAATAATTGTTTCTTTTAAACTCATTTTATTTAATATTTAATAATCAAAAGTAATTTAACAACATTAAGGTATGATTAAGAGGAGGTTAAAACAAGAATAATTTATGAATGATTTTAAATAGTATACCAAACGCCCTTTTTGTTGAATCACTTGTGTTTAAAAGAGAGAATGTGGTATGCTTAAAAGTGTAAATTTGCAGTAAAGTTAAACATATGAGCAGTAAAAAAGTAGCATTAATTATTTTGGACGGGTGGGGTAAAGGTAAAGGCGATAAATCGGATGCCATTGCAAATGCAAAAAAACCATATTTTGATTATTTAATAAAACACTATCCAAATGGACAATTACTTACTTGTGGCGAGCATGTGGGATTACCCGATGGACAAATGGGAAACTCGGAAGTTGGACATTTAAACATAGGTGCCGGCAGAGTCGTTTACCAGGAACTGGTTAGGATAAATAAAGCCATTAGGGAAAAAACGTTGGATAGTAATGAGGTTTTGTTAAAAGCTCTGAAATATGCTAAGGAGAATGGTAAGTCCTTGCATTTTATGGGGCTTGTTTCGGATGGCGGAGTGCATTCATCTCAGGAGCACTTGCATCGATTATGTGAGATTGCAACCGATTATGGATTAAATAAAATATTTGTTCATGCTTTTACCGATGGAAGAGATTGTGATCCAAAAAGCGGCTTAAGTTTCATAGAAAAATTAGATCAACATTTAAAAAATACAAATGCAAAAATAGCAACCATCATTGGTCGTTATTATGCGATGGATCGTGATAAGCGCTGGGAAAGGGTTAAAATTGCATACGATTTATTGGTAAATGGAACAGGAGAAAAGTTTGTTAATCCGGTTAAAGCGGTTAACGAATCCTATTTAAATGGAGTAACCGATGAGTTTATTAAACCTATATGTATCAGCGATCAAGACGATAATCCAATAGCAACCATAAAAGAAGGCGATGCAGTTGTTTGTTTTAACTTTAGGACAGACCGTTGCAGAGAAATTACGCAGGTGCTTACTCAATTAAACATGCAGGAGCATGGTATGAATACAATAGCTTTGCATTATGTAACCATGACCAATTACGACAGCTCTTTTAAAAATGTACAGGTAATTTTTGAAAAAGATAATTTAAAGTTAACGCTTGGAGAAGTTTTGTCTGATGCAGGTAAAACACAAATTAGAATAGCCGAAACAGAAAAGTATCCACATGTAACGTTCTTCTTTAGTGGAGGACGAGAGCAGGAATATAAAGGGGAGTCTCGAATTTTGGTTAATTCTCCTAAAGTAGCTACATACGATTTGCAACCCGAAATGAGCGCGCCCGAGATTGCTGCTAAAATTGGTGTTGAGTTAGAAAAAGGCAACACTGATTTTATATGTTTAAATTTTGCTAATCCCGATATGGTTGGCCATACAGGTGTTTATAGTGCTATTGTAAAGGCTATTGAAACAGTAGATATTTGTTTAAAGCAGGTTGTTGAAGCCGGCTTAAAGCAAGATTATTCTTTTATTATTACGGCCGATCATGGCAATGCCGATTATGCTTTAAATGAAGATGGTTCTCCCAATACGGCGCATAGTTTAAATCCGGTTCCATGTATAATTATAGATAAGGATGTTAAGGATGTTAGAAATGGAAAGCTAGCCGATTTGGCTCCAACCATTTTAAAGCTAATGGATATTAAACAGCCAATGGAAATGGACGGAGTTTCATTGGTTTAATTTATTATCCTTCGATTCTTCCGAATAACAGAGATGTTGTCAGGCTGAGGAATCGAAGCCTTTTTTGGTTTAATATTCGGTTTAGGTTAAGAAATGATTATCCTTTTTAAACTACATTAAAGAAATTTTTAATACTAAACTTCGGGCCATTTCTCTAAAAGCTTAAACTCATGATCGGTTTTCTCCCAGGTAAAAACTAAAATTCCATTTGTTATGCTTACATACTTTACATCTAAAACACTATTATAGATCAATGCCTGATGTAAAACTTCGTTTGTTAAATTAACAGATTGTTCCTTACATTCTATAACCCAGCTGGCATTCCCTTGTTTATTGTAAACTACCAAATCGGCTCTTTTATTTATCTGGTTATATTTCAAGCTTACTTCAATTCCTAATTGAATGATAGAATAGTTTAAATCGTTAATTAAATGTAAAACAAAATGTTGTCTTACCCATTCTTCCGGACTTAACACCAGCCATTTTTTGCGAATTAAGCATTGAATAAACCTTTTTTGGTTTTCTTCCTTAATCTTTATTTCTAAAGGCTTCATAAAAAATAGTTCGTGGACTTATTTTCACTAAATTAGTGACTCTATCTGGTACTAAAATGAAAAGTAAGGAAGAAATTGTAAACAATTGGTTGCCTCGTTACACGGGTACATCGTTAAATGAATTTGGTAAATATATTTTGCTTACTAATTTCAATAATTATGTATACATGTTTGCCCAAATGCATAATGTAGAAATAAAGGGTATAGACAAGGCTATGCCTAATGCAACAGCTGATGGAATAACCATGATTAATTTTGGGATGGGTTCGGCAAATGCCGCTACTATAATGGATTTAATAACTGCAATAGAACCCAAAGCGGTTTTGTTTTTGGGTAAGTGTGGGGGGTTAAAGAAAAAAAACGCACTCGGCGATTTAATCCTGCCTATTGCTGCGGTTAGAGGCGAGGGTGCATCGGATGATTATTTTCCTCCTGAAGTTCCAGCCCTACCCGCCTTTAGTTTACAAAAAGCAGTATCTACTACCATTCGCAATCACGATAAAGATTATTGGACCGGAACGGTCTACACGACTAATCGCAGGGTTTGGGAACACGACGAAGAGTTTAAAGAATATTTACGTAAAATCCGAGTAATGGGTATTGATATGGAAACAGCAACTTTGTTTTCGGTAGGGTTTAAAAATCATATTCCTACCGGTGCATTGCTTTTAGTCTCCGATCAACCTATGGTACCTGAGGGAGTTAAAACTGAAGAGAGCGATAAACAGGTAACTAGCAATTTTGTGGATATCCATTTGCGCATAGGAATAGATTCGCTTAATGTTTTAAAAAATAATGGTTTAACTGTTCGTCATCTTCGTTTCGACTAATGGCAAAAAAAGAAGACAGTCAAAAAGTTTATAGCGATATCTTAGCCTCGCTTAAAAAGAAAAATTACAGTCCTGTTTATTTCTTGTGTGGTGAAGAACCTTATTACATTGATAAATTAAGTGATTATATAGAGAATTTTGTTTTAGACGAAACAGAAAAATCTTTTAATCAATCTGTATTGTATGGAAACGAAGTTAATGCGTCGCAAATTATTAGCGAAAGTAAACGTTTCCCAATGATGGCTGATAGAACTGTAATAGTAGTTAAAGAAGCGCAAGGGGTTAAGGATATTGAGAAATTAGAATCATATGTAAAATCTCCTTCCCCATCAACCGTGTTAGTTATTTGTTATAAATATAAAACACCCGATGGAAGAAAAAGCTTTGGAAAAACTTTAAAGGATAAGGCAGTTTATTTTGAATCGTCGAAGTTATACGATAATAAAATACCCGATTGGATTTCTTCCTTGGTACGTGAAAAAGGTTATCAAATGGGTCCTGTAGCAGCAAAACTTCTTGCCGATAATTTAGGAACCGATTTAAGCAAAATAGAAAACGAACTAAATAAATTATTCATAAATATTCCTCAAGGAACCGAAGTAACTCCCGATTTAATTCAAAAAAATATTGGAATAAGTAAAGACTTTAATGTTTTTGAATTGCAGAATGCACTGGGTAACCGCGAGGTTTATAAAGCAAATCAGATTATTAATTATTTTGCTTCTAATCCTAAAGAGCATCCATTTGTAATTTTACCCGGCACACTATTCGGATACTTTACTAAATTAATGTTAACACATAAGGTGAGCGATAAAAATAAATTAGCATCTGTTTTAGGAGTAAATCCCTATTTTGTTAATGATTATGTTTCGGCAGCCCAAAAATATACTCCGGCTAAACTGGTTAATATCATTAGTGTTTTACGCGAATACGATTTAAAAGGAAAAGGCGTGGAAGCAGGCGAAGCGAGCGATAGCGAATTAATGAAAGAAATGATTTTTAAAATTTTACATTAAATAAGATGAATTATTGGTTAGTAAAATCAGAGCCTTTTAAATATTCTTGGGAAAAGTTTCTGAAGGATAAAAAAACATTTTGGGATGGTGTCAGAAATTATCAGGCCCGAAACAATTTAAAAGCAATGAAAAAAGGAGATTTGGTTTTCTTCTATCATAGCAACGAAGGAATGGAAATTATTGGAATTGCAAAAGTAGTGAAAGAATATTATCAGGATCCCACAACGGATGATGCTAATTGGGTAGTGGTAGATCTAAGTCCTTTTAAAACGCTCAAAAATCCAGTATCACTTGCTCAAATAAAGGCGGATAAAAAATTGCAAAATATAGGCCTAATTAAGCAATCTCGGCTTTCTGTTATGCCTGTTAGAGTTGAAGAGTTTGATCATATTCTTGCTCTATCAGAATTGAAATAACTAAATAGGCTGAAAAGTGTTTTTACTTTTAGTTTACTTTTTATAAGGTAACTTTCTGGTAGTTTAAGAATATATTTGTAACCTAAATTTAGAAAATAAGTGTTTGAGTTTATTAAGCATAGAGAACCCAATAAAGAAGTATAGATTGTTTTAACTACAACAATTAAAAAGTAATTATTTATATGCTAGTATAATTTAAATTATAAGAAATATATCATTTATTCTAAATACAATTACTAATTAAAGTTTGAATTTCCTTGCACATATTTATTTATCCGGTAATAACGAAGAAAAAATTATTGGTAATTATATAGCAGATTCTATAAAGGGAAAAGACCTTAATCAATTTTCACCTGGAATCCAAAAAGGAATTTTGTTACATCGAGCTATTGATCATTATACGGATCATCATCCAATAGTAAAAAACGGACTGGTTTTATTGCGTCCTGAATTAGGCAAATATTCGGGAGTTGCGTTAGATATTTATTTTGATCATTTTTTGGCGAGGGCATGGAAGCGTTTTCATACGGAGGATTTTAGAGTTTATACGTATCGTATTATGGATGTTATTGGCAATTATTATCATTTACTTCCCGGGCATTCAAAATCGTTCTTCGATTATGCAAAACAAACAGATCGCTTGTATCGTTATAAAGATATTGATGGAATTGATGAAGTTTTTAGAGGAATGCACAAGAGAATTAAAGTGGAAAATACTATGCACCTTGCTCAAGCTTCTTTTATTAAGCATTACGAGCAGCTTCAATTTCTCTTTTCAGATTATTTTCCTCAATTAATTAATTTTGTTGATGATCAGGCAGATTTAGAGTAATATTTTTTGGTTATTATTTATTTAATTAGTAATAATTAAATCTTAATTTTACTTAATGCCTATCATCAATTCCATAGCGGCCTGGGTAATGAAAAAAAGAATCCATCAGATGGAGCTTTTTATGAAATATCCGGTAGACGTTCAAAACGAGTGGCTGAAAAGACTTTTGTTTCAGGCGCAAAATACCGAATGGGGAAAACGTTATGAGTTTGGTTCTATCAATAATTTTAAAACATTTATAAACCGTGTTCCCCTTCAGGATTACGAAAGTATAAAGGGTGATATAGAGCGCATACGGAAAGGGGAGCAAAATATTTTATGGCCCACTGAAATTAAATGGTTCGCAAAATCATCAGGAACAACAGGCGATAAATCTAAGTTTATTCCGGTAAGTATAGAATCGCTCGAGGAGTGCCATTATCGCGGCGGAAAAGATATGGTTACAATACATTGTAATAATCGCGAAGATACTTTGCTTTTTACCGGTAAAAACCTTGCGCTTGGGGGTAGTCACGATGTATTTAGGTTTGAAGATTATGAAAGTTACTATGGTGATGTTTCAGCAATAATTATTCAAAATTTACCTTTGTGGGCCGAGTTTTTGCGTGCGCCTAATTTGCAAATTGCCCTCATGAATAATTGGGACGATAAGTTGTGGAAGATGGCAGAAACAACTATGAATGAAAATGTAACCTCTATTGCCGGTGTTCCCTCTTGGTTATTGCTACTTTTAACAAAAATAAAAGAATTAAAGGGCGATATTAGTTTTAAGGATATTTGGCCTAATCTGGAAGTTTATTTTCATGGTGGCGTTAGTTTTACCCCTTACCGATTTCAGTTTAATCAATTATTAAAGGAGAATAATATTTCTTATCTGGAAACATATAATGCATCGGAGGGATTTTTTGGTTTGCAGGATATTAATAATAGTAATGAGATGCTTTTGATGTTGGACTATGGTATTTATTATGAATTCATACCAATTGAGGAACATGGATCATCCTCTTTTAATACTATCGAATTACAGGATGTTGAGCTTAATAAAGAATATGCGATGGTAATTACTACAAATGCCGGATTATGGCGTTATCAAATAGGAGATACAATCCGCTTTACTTCCGTTTTGCCATATCGTTTTACTATTTCGGGACGTACCAAACATTTTATTAATGCTTTTGGTGAGGAACTGATGATTGATAACGCTGAAAAAGCATTAAGTGTTGCTTGCGAGAAAACAGCTGCTATTATTAAAGAATATACCGCTGCACCTTTTTATTTTGATGGAAAAAGTTCTGGAGCTCACGAATGGTTAATCGAATTTGATAAATTGCCGGTTGATTTAAATTATTTTGCAGAAGTATTGGATAATGCACTCAAAGCAATTAATTCTGATTACGAGGCAAAACGTTACGGGAATTACATCTTAAAAATGCCTGAAATAAGGGTCGCTAATCGTAATTTGTTTTACGAATGGTTAAAAAGTAATAATAAACTCGGTGGTCAATATAAAATCCCGCGTTTAAGTAATAACCGCGACATTATAGATCAAATTAAAAAGAATATAACATGAGTAAGTTTTTAGTAATTGTTTTCATTTTGTGTTCTTCTCTTTTGTTAGCGCAGGATTCTGCTTTAATAAAAATTTCTGATTGGAATGTTACTGCTGATAATTTTAAGGTTGATAATTTAGGTAATTACTATCTAGTTAATAAGAACGAGATTTCGAAATACAATTCAGATCAAAAATTTATTGGCCGATACAGTAACAAACAAATCGGAAATGAATTTACTCTGGATGTTTTAAACCCGTTAAAGGTTTTGCTTTTTAGCCAGTCTTTGTCTACTATTATTTTTTTGGACAACATGATGGGTAAGGCAACAACCGAAATTAACTTGAATGAAAGCAATTTAGGTACCGTTAGTTTAACCTGTTCATCCTATAACAATGCATTTTGGACTTATAACCCGGTTAACTTTTCTATAATCCGATTCGATGAAATTTTACGTAAAACCGTTGAGGTTAATTTTATAAATCAAATTGTGAGGGCAGATATTCATCCAAATTTTATCTGCGAATACAATAATCAACTTTATATTAATGATCCCGAAACGGGAATTCTTGTATTTGATATTTATGGCACGTATTTTAAAACCATCCCTTTTAAAGATTTACAATCATTCGAAATAAACGAAACTCATTTGTTTTATTCAATTAACGAGAAATTATTCTCTTATAGTCTCAAAACCCTTCAGTCTGCCGAAATAAAAGTAAACAATAACGTTAGGGCTTGGCATGTAAATCAGGGTAAAATCTACTTTTTAACCAATGCTGGTATTTCTGTTTACAAGTCTAGATAACGTAAATTCCTTATAAACATTAGGGTTTAGGCTAAATTTCAATTTAAATATTCCTTTTTGATTTTAGTTAATTATTAGTATTTTAGTAAAACAAAGGAGCTAAATTTTAATAAATATTTATTATGCATATTGCCGTAGCTGGAAACATTGGTTCAGGAAAAACAACTTTAACAACCCTACTCGCAAAACAGTACAAGTGGGAAGCGCATTACGAAGATGCCGATGAAAACCCCTATCTATACGATTTTTATGAGGACATGCAGCGTTGGTCTTTTAACCTTCAGGTTTATTTCTTAAATACACGTTTTGCACAAGTTCAGAAATTCAGAAAAAGCAAAAAAACCATTATACAAGATCGTACCATTTATGAAGATGCTTACATTTTTGCACCAAATCTTCATGCTATGGGGTTAATGACAACCCGCGATTTTGATAATTACTTTTCTTTATATAAAGTAATGGAGGAATTTATAAAACCACCCGATCTCTTAATTTATTTAAGGGCCAGTGTTCAAACATTGGTTGGTCAAATTTCCAAACGTGGTCGTGAATACGAGGAGGCAATACGTATAGATTATTTAAAACGTTTAAATGAACGTTACGAAGCATGGATTAGCACATACGATAAGGGTAAATTATTAATTATAGATATCGATTCGAATAATTTTCCCGAAAAGAAAGAAGACCTGGGAATTATCGTAAATAAAATAAATTCTGAAATCAACGGATTATTTTAATATATCAATATATTTAAATATAAAGGCTCCATATGGAGCCTTTTTTGTTGCTCTTAATTCTGTTAAATACTAAACCATTAAGCTAATAAGCCAAAAAAATGCGTTAATAACTCCTTAAAAAATCAGCACCTTCGCTACAAGTCCCTTTTTTTCATTTTGTAAATTTGAGTATGGAATTCTCATACTTAAACGAACTAAACGAGTCGCAAAGAGGGGCAGTTGAAGCTACGGAGGGACCCGTTATGGTTATAGCAGGTGCCGGTTCGGGTAAAACCAGAGTTTTAACTTATCGTATTGCACATCTCATCAATAAAGGCGTAGATCCTTTTAATATATTGGCGTTAACTTTTACCAATAAAGCTGCACGCGAGATGAAGGAGCGTATAGTTAAAATTGTAGGTGCAAATGGTAAAAATCTTTGGATGGGCACATTCCATTCGGTATTTAGTAGAATTTTACGTGCAGAGGCTCATTTGATAGGTTATCCAACCAACTTTACTATTTATGATACCGATGACAGTAAAAGTTTAATTAAGACCATATTGGGCGAGCAAGGATTGGATGATAAAATTTACAAACCTTCCTTAGTGTTAGGAAGAATTTCTTCAGCAAAAAATAATTTAATTTCACCAGCAGCCTATTTAAATAACGTTGAGATTAATAATGAAGATAAATTAGCAGGGAAGCCAAAAATGGGACAGGTGTATCAAATTTATAATCAGCGATTAAAGGCTGCATCTGCTATGGATTTTGATGATTTATTATTTAATACTAATGTGTTACTTCGCGATCATCCCGAAGTATTATTGAAATATCAGCACCGCTTTAATTATATTTTGGTTGATGAGTATCAGGATACTAATTTTTCTCAGTACTTGATAGTAAAAAAACTGGCCGCTCTACGCGAAAATCTTTGTGTGGTAGGTGACGATGCTCAAAGCATATACGCCTTCCGAGGTGCAAACATTCAAAATATTTTAAATTTTAAAAAGGATTATCCCGATTTTAAAACTTTTAAGCTAGAACAAAATTATCGTTCTACTAAAGTTATTGTTAATGCAGCCAATAGTGTAATTAATAATAATAAAGAACAAATTAAAAAAACGGTTTGGACCAGCAATGAAGAGGGGGAAAGAATAACAGTTCAAAAGGCCTACACTGATAATGAGGAAGGTAGTATTGTTGCTAATTCCATTTTTGAAACGCAACAAAATAAACAGGCGAAACCAAGCGATTTTGCAATTTTATACCGAACAAATGCTCAGTCGCGCTCGTTTGAGGAAGCACTAAGAAAGCTTAATATTCCCTATAGAATTTATGGAGGCCTGAGTTTTTATCAACGCAAAGAGATAAAAGATATTTTGGCGTATTGCCGATTAACTCTAAATCCAAATGATGAAGAGGCTTTAAAACGTGTAATTAATTATCCGGCAAGGGGTATTGGTAAAACTACAGTTGATAAATTAATTGTAGCAGCTGCCGAGTCTAATTGTAGCATAATGCATTTATTGGATTCTTTAGAGTCCGGCATGCACGGGATTAACGCGGGTACAGCAACAAAGCTAAGTGAGTTTAAAACCCTTATACATAGTTTTGCAGTGCAGCTTAAAACTAAAAACGCATTCGATTTGGCAACTTATATTGCTCAATCGAGTGGAATTTTAAAAGAGTTGTATTCCGATAAAACGCCTGAGGGGGTAAGTCGTTACGAAAACATTCAGGAATTATTAAATGGTATAAAGGAATTTACCGAAAAACCCATTGCCAACGAAGATGGGGAGCAAAAGCTTTTAACCTTGGATGAATTTATGGCCGATGTTGCTTTATTAACGGATGCCGAGAGTGAGGATGAGGATGATAAAAATAAGGTCTCGATGATGACTATTCACGCTGCAAAAGGTTTGGAGTTTCCTTTTGTATATTTAGTTGGATTAGAGGAAAATCTTTTTCCCTCTCAAATGGCTTTAAATAGTCGCGAAGAATTAGAAGAAGAACGCAGATTATTTTATGTTGCGCTTACACGAGCCGAAAAGCAAGTAAACATTACACATGCCGAAACCCGTTATCGTTGGGGTAATTTAATTTATTGCGAGCCGAGCCGATTTATAGACGAGATCGATAGCGTTTATTTAAATATGATTTCTGCTCCCGCAAAACGAAATGGTGGTTTTGATGGTGAACGCGAGCAATATACCGGTTGGGATAAACGCTCCAACAAAACATTTACGTTTGAAGCGCCTGTAAAGAAATCTACTGCCTCAGGCCAGCCTAAAAATTTAGTTAAAGTGACTGATGCAGCCAAGCAAGCTCCTTCTAATAATTCGGGTAATGATTTTGTAGGAGATGATACCAGCAAATTATCAGTTGGAATGCGTGTAGAGCATCAACGATTTGGAAAGGGAACGGTTAAAAATATTGAAGGACGACCGCCACAACTTAAGGCTACGGTTAGCTTTGATGGGGTAGGTGATAAGCAGTTATTATTACAGTTTGCGAAATTGAAAATTGTTGGATAAGAAAAAAGCATCAAATTTTGATGCTTTTTTCTAATAATTACTTTTTGCTAACTACTGCCAAAGGTTGTTTAACTCCACTGTAACTCTGCAAATCCATTTTAACAGACCCCACTAAAATTCTGGCTTCTGCTCTTATCGGAATTTTATTTTCATCGTCGGTAACCCACACTACCATATCTTCTTCGTGTTTAAATACACGCCCTTTTAAAAGCGAAGGACAAAATTTAATGCAGTTGAAAGTCCCTAATTCTGTCTTTATGGTTTCTCTTCCTAAATATTTGTAATAAAATTTATGGACCTCATTATCTAAAAAAGCAGTTTGTGCAAAAACATCACCGGGTTTAGATTTAGAAAAATCCAAATTTCTTAAATAATAATAAGTGGAAAGAAGATCCTGAATATTATCCGGTGTTTTATAAACCCCTTTATCGCTTTTTGCTTCATCTTTAATTTGGTTAAAAACAACAAACTGATTTAAGTTGTAGCTGCCCTCCTGAACTTTTCTTATAAACATCCACGGTACAAGTGCTTCCTCATCTATAAAGGTTTCATATCGGTCTCTTACTTTAAAGAATAAGTCAAATGCTTTATTGGTATTTCCTGTTCCAACTATGTGATAAACGGACCTAGATCCTATTTTTTTATCTTCTTCTAAAACTTCCATTTGTGCGGTACCGGCGTCAATAATTCCATAATGCACTCTAAAAGTTAATTTTTCCCCTTTTTCAAAAGCTCGGTTATTCATTTTCCTTAATGTTTGCGCTTTCACATTCCAGGCAATAACCAAAACTACCAGCAAACTAATTATTGTTTTCATAAATTATAGGTTTATTCTTTTACAATTTCAAAAAGCGTTCCATTTTATGTTCTTTTGCTCAAATTTTACAAAAAAACATATAACATTAACCAAGTTACCTAATAATAGTGGTTTTATTTTTTTCTAAAGGTAGAGGGACTGGTAATTATAATTCCTGCATTTGGAACCAGTGTAAATCCCTTAAATCCAAATGTGGTTTGATTTAACGATTTAAAACTTCCGAAATTTTGATAATAAAGTGCCGTACCTAAAACACCATATATAAATTTGAATCCAAACTTAAGATGTATAAAAGCACCTCCCGAAATAAATGATTTGTCTTCTTTAAATGCCGGGATTAATTGTGGAATTCCCTGATTAAGCTGATAGATCCCTTGTGGACTAAAACTATATTTAATGCGGGTTTTGGTAAAAAGCAAACCAAAGCAAAATGCACCATATTTCTCTTCGGGTCCAAAAGCATAACTTAAGGTAAGTGGAATTAACAGGTCTTTTCTGCTTAAGCTAAAATTAAATGGTTGCCCTATTAAACCAAAATAGTCGAAAGGGATTCCGCTCGATTGAGAAGAATATTGAATGCCCAAAGAACCGTGCCACCTTTTTGGGTTTGTATTTTCGGCGTTATTCTTAAAGGTGCCAGTTGTACCTATAAACTGATATCTTGCATCTAATACATGAGCGCCATTATTATACCTGTATCCCAAGTCAACCTTATTTACTAAGCCATAACGAATATAAAAATCATATCCGGCCGAAACAGGATCAATGGAATAAGCTATTGCCGTTTTGCTAATATTATTGAGTTGTTCGTCTATAAAGGTACTATCTCTATTGTTGTATTCAGAGGCAGCGCTCTTAATGGTTTTATAGGCCTGAGAAACTCCTGATGTGCTGATGTTGGCTGTTACGTTCGATCCTACTGCAAAACTTCCTTTTGGAGTGACCTTTCCGCTTAAGAACATATTTTTGGGTCCGAAACATGAAGCGAAAATTAGGCAAAATAAAAAGTAGAGGAGAATATTAAGAATTCTTATAATCACGTATGTCTAAGTGTTTTTTACAGATAAATATTTCATCGCTGTTGTGGTTGGAGCTGATAATTACGGTTCTATTGTTTGAATACGTTGTTAAGATATTTTTATACCAGTTAATACTCTCGTTATCCAGATTAGAGGTGGGTTCATCAAGTAATAGGAGGGGAGTATCGGATAAAATAGCAAGAGCTAGTTTTAGTCTTTGTTTCATTCCGGATGAAAACTGGTAAACCGATTTAAGGCGATGTTTTTCTAAATGTGTTATTTTTAAAAATTCACCGGATGTAATGTGGGGCTTAAATTTTCTAAATTTCTGGTGGAAGTGGATATGTTCTTCTAAAGTGAGTTCTTCCATTAATTCCTGATAAGGACCTGTAAAAGAAAGGTGCTGATATAATTTATCAGGATGAATGGTATTAGCATTAAATTCATAACGTATTTCACCTAAACTGCAATAGGTAAAGGAGCCAATAATTTGAAGTAATGTAGATTTTCCGGAACCATTATTCCCAACTATAGCTGTAAACTCATCGGGGTTAAAAGTCCAGTTAACATCTTTAAATATCCATTCTTTGTTAAATTTTTTCCCTACGTTATTTAAATGGATATTCATTAAAAAAGTTTCAACTTTATTTCAGGAGATGTATATAAATTAAGAAGGCTAGGTAGTACTAACGCCTCGCATTATTCCGTTAGTAGAATTCCTGATAAAATCTAAAATAGCCACCTTGGCATCACTCTGAGGAGCCTCTGCTTCCACTATACTTAAAGCATTAGAAACATTGTATCCTCTAACATAAATAGTACGGTAAATATCCTCAATTTCCAGAATTTGTTTATCCGTAAAGCCTCTTCTGCGCAATCCAACCGAATTAATACCAACGTATGACAAAGGTTCGCGGGCGGCTTTTACATAGGGGGGAACATTTTTTCTTACCAACGATCCACCGGTTATAAAGCTATGTGCTCCAATAATTACAAATTGCTGAACAGCAACAATTCCCTCTAAAATAGCGTAATCTTCAATTGTAACGTGGCCGGCAAGGTTAACGGAGTTAGCCAGGATAACGTTATTACCTATTACGGCGTCATGGGCTACATGGCAATAGGCCATAATTAAACAATTGTTACCGATTTTGGTATAAAAACGATCTTTAGTTCCTCTGTTAACAGTAACAAACTCGCGAATGGTAGTATTGTCTCCAATAATAGCAGTGGTTTCTTCTCCTGCAAATTTTAAATCTTGCGGAATGGCCGATATTACGGCTCCCGGGAATATTTTGCAAAATTTTCCGATACGGGCACCACTCATTAAAACAGCATTGGGTCCAACCCAGGTGCCTTCTCCAATTTCTACATTATCGTAAATAGTGGCAAAGGGCTCTACCGTTACATTTGGGCCAATTTTTGCGTTGGGGTGAATAAAAGCTTGTGGACTAATCATAATTAATTGCTTGAGGCTGCTGCAGCAGTTGTTTCAGTTGATTTTACTTTAGCTAACTGTGCCATCATTTCGGCCTCCATTACCAGTTTTTCTCTAACAAAGGCTTCACCGCGCATGTGAACAATACCTCTACGAATCGGAGTTAATAATTGTAATTTAAAAACTACCGTATCTCCCGGTATTACTTTGTTCTTAAATTTTACTTTATCAATACTCATAAAAAAAGTAAGATAGTTTTCGGGATCGGGTACTCTTTTTAAGGCGAAAACACCACCAACCTGGGCCATGGCCTCCACTTGCAATACACCGGGCATTACAGGAGCATCCGGAAAATGACCTCTAAAGAAGTCTTCGTTCATGGTAATGTTTTTGATACCAACAATAGAGTCATCATTTAATTCCACAATCTTGTCAATTAGTAAAAAGGGCTGACGGTGGGGTAATAACTTTTGTATTTCATGGATATCTATTACAGCAGGTTTGTTTAAGTCGTAGGGTTCGTATATACCTTTACGTTTCTTTTGTTTCTCTTCCTGTATAAGCGCTTTAATTTTTTTGGCAAAGGCAACGTTCCCATAGTGGCCCGGACGAGCGGCTAATATATGTCCTTTAATAGGCATACCTACAAGGGCTAAATCTCCCACAATATCCAGCAATTTATGGCGGGCCGGTTCGTTAAGGAAAAGTGGTTTTGTATTATTCAAAATGCCTTTACCTTCTACTTTAACACTGGGCTTTCCTAAAAGTTTTGCCAGTTCATCTAATTTATCCTGTGGTATATCTGTATCGCAAATTACAATCGCATTATCCAAATCGCCTCCTTTAATCAGATTGTTTTTTACCAATACTTCCAATTCGCGAACAAACACAAAAGTTCTGCAGGGCGCAATTTCGTTTATAAATTCATCCAGCCTATACATGGCTGCATGTTGTGTGCCTAATATAGGTGAATTATAATCTACCATTACAGTAACCCTGAAATCGTCTTGTGGTACTGCCAACATTTCAATTTGGCGATCGTGATCCTCAAACGTAAGATTTTCTTTTATTTCGAAGTATACTCGTTCTGTTTCCTGTTCAATGCAGCCAGCCGCTTGAATTGCTTTAACAAAGGGAGCAGAGCTTCCGTCTAAGATAGGCACTTCCGGACCATCAATCTCCATTAATACATTATCAATCTTGCAACCAACTAAAGCAGCAAGCACATGTTCGATAGTGCTAACAGTTACACCATTTTTACCTAACGTAGTGCCCCTGGAAGTATCAACAACTAAATCGCAATCTGCTTCTATGATGGGTTTACCTTCAACATCAATACGCTGAAATTTAAATCCGAAATTATCGGGTGCAGGTTTTAGTGTTAAGTTCGCATTTAATCCTTTGTGAAGTCCTACACCGCTTACCGTAACTTCGCCGGCCAGTGTTCTTTGCTTGTCTGCCATTTTTTTAATTAGAAATATGTTTAAGTGCTTTTAATTCTTTTTCCAGTTCATTAATTCTGGCTTGTAATTCGGGAAGTTTTCTAAACAAAACATACGAACGTTTATAATCACCAATGCTGTATGCCGGCGAACCTTGAACAATATCATTTTCTTTAGTAATGCTTTGTCCAACACCTGATTGTGCGGCAATTTTAACACCATCGGCAATGGTTAAATGCCCAACAATGCCTACTTGTCCGCCTATCATGCAGTTTTTACCAATTTTGGTTGAACCGGCTACACCTGTTTGGGCAACAATAACCGTATTTTCGCCTACCTCTACATTATGGGCAATCTGTACTAAGTTATCAATTTTTACTCCTTTGCGAATAATAGTAGAGCCTAGTGTTGCTCTGTCTATTGTAGCATTGGCGCCAATTTCAACATGATCTTCAATAATTACGTTTCCTATTTGAGGAACTTTCTGATAATTATTTTCGCTATTTGGTGCAAATCCAAATCCATCAGCTCCAATAATAACACCACTGTGTATGGTGCATTCCTTACCAATTACGCAATCGCTATAAACTTTAGCGCCAGCAAAAAGAGTAGTATTATCACCAATTACAACGTTATCGCCTAAATAGCAGTTTGGATAAATTTTCACTTTGTTGCCAATCTTAACGTTTTGTCCTAAGTAAGCAAATGACCCAATGTAAACATCTGAGCCCAGTGTGGCATTAGGAGAAATAAAAGAAGGCTGTTCAATCCCTTTTTTATCGCGATTAAGTTGAGAGTATGCTTCCAATAATTTAGCAAAGCTGGCGTAAGCATCATCTACCCTGATTAAAGTAGCATTTATTGTTTTTTCGGCTACAAAAGTTTTGTTTACAATAACAATAGAAGAGAGGGTGTTGTAAATAAATTCGGTGTATTTTGGGTTGGCCAAAAACGAGAGTGATTTGGGTTTTCCTTCTTCAATTTTAGCTAAAGTATTTACGGTAATGTTAGGGTCTCCTTCAACAATTCCACCAATCATTCCGGCTATTTGTGCTGCGCTAAATTCCATGCCTTTTTAACGTTCTGTTTACTCAAACTTAGCTCAAAAAACCAGGTTTTTAGGGTAACACAGGAAAAACTTTTCAACAGTATTACTCAAAACTTGTATATTAAGCTGATCGCTTGCTTCTGCAATATCAATAAGGGTTCCGTCCTTTTGAAGAATATTAATTTTCTCGGTTTCGGGATTGTAGGCACTATTTTTAATAGAATCTGTAAATACAAAATAATCTGTTTCGAGGAGGCTAATAGAGTATAAGGCTCCAATCTTTTCCTTTAGCTTTTCTATTCTTTGGCTATCGAAAGGTTTGTTTTGTAATTCGATTCTATATAATTTTCGGTCCAGCAAATAACTACACAAATTAGACAAAATAAAGTCGCTATCGTTTTTCCAAACTTTAATGGAAGCATAAACATCATTGTCGTCCAAATCGGCAAAGGTTTTTAATAAATTAGGTTTGGTTTCAAAATCGGTTTTTGTAAAATTGTTTTTCATAAACAAGCCAAAAGCAGGAGTAGCAAATAGAGGATGGTTTTTTTCCATTAGCTCTTTGGCCCTTTTTAAAATTTTAACCAGGAGGTGTTCGGCTGAAAGTACGGTTTTATGCAGATACACCTGCCAGTACATCAATCTTCGGGCAATTATAAACTTTTCAATAGAATAAATACCTTTAGAATCTACTACCAATTTATCGTTACAAACATTAATGGTTTTAATAATTCGGTCCCAACTAATTACGCCCTCCGAAACCCCGGTATAAAAACTGTCTCTGTTTAAATAATCCAGACGGTCTACATCTAACTGCCCCGAAACTAATTGATGTAGAAAAGGTTTAGCGTATTTATCGTTGAAGATTTCTATCGCTGTGGTTAATTGTCCGTTTAATTCTTGGTTTAAGGCCTCCATAAACAGATCGGATATATCTTCGTGATTAACCCCGCTTACAATACTGTTTTCCAGTGCATGCGAAAAAGGTCCATGTCCAATATCATGCAGTAAAATAGCAGCTTTAGCAGAAGTTTCCTCATGAGCACTAATTTCTATCCCTTTGTCTCTTAGGGTTTCTATGGCTTCACTCATTAAATGTGTTGCTCCCATTGCATGATGAAAGCGAGTATGCAAAGCACCTGGATATACCATATGCGTTAAACCCAGTTGCTTAATTCTTCTTAAACGTTGAAAATAGGGATGTTCGATTAGTTTAAAAATCAACTCATCCTCAACGGTAATAAATCCGTAAATTGGGTCATTAAATATTTTAGTTTTGAAAGCCTTAATCAAAGTATAAAAATTAGTTAATTAATTTTTCTTATTAATAAAAACAATAATATTTGTAAAGTTCCGATTTTAAAATGATTTAAACTAACAACATGGAAAAAGTTAAAATATTGTGGGCCGATGATGAAATTGATTTGCTGAAACCTCACATCTTATTTTTGGAGGATAAGGGCTATGAGGTAATTACCGCAAACAGCGGATCCGATGCCCTTGATTTAGCTGCTCAACAAGATTTTGACATTGTTTTTCTGGATGAAAATATGCCGGGGCTATCCGGCCTGGAAACCCTACAAAAGTTAAAAGTTAAGCATCCAGCCTGGCCAGTAATTATGATAACGAAAAGCGAAGAGGAATTAATTATGGAAGATGCCATTGGAAGTAAAATTTCTGATTATTTAATTAAACCGGTTAATCCAAAACAGATTCTACTTTCTTTAAAAAAGAATTTGGACAATAAGCGTTTGGTGAGTGAAAAAACCACTTCCAATTATCAGCAAGAATTTAGGAACATTAGCATGAATCTATCCGATAGGCTAAGTTGGAAAGAGTGGGAAGAGACCTATAAAAAATTGATTTATTGGGAGCTTGAATTAGAAAACTCTAACGACGAAAATTTAATAGATATTTTAAAAACACAAAAGTCAGATGCCAATTCACTTTTCTTTAAGTTTATAGAACGAAACTACATTGATTGGTTAAATGGTAAAAATCCGGATAAGCCTAATTTTTCGCATACACTATTTAAAAATAACATTGTAAAGGAAATAGACGGCGATGAGACTGTATTTTTATTTCTTATCGATAATCTGCGTTTTGATCAATGGAAAGTTTTGCAGCCAATTATAACAGAATTTTACAAAATAGAACGAGAAGAAACTTATTGTTCTATATTGCCTACGGCAACCCAATATGCACGAAATGCTTTCTTTTCGGGCTTATTGCCTTTAGAAATGGAAAAGCGATTTCCGCAACAATGGAAAAACGATGAAGACGAGGATGGTAAAAACAATTTTGAAGATGTTTTTTTGGCTGATCAATTAAAGCGACTTGGTAAAAATATTAAGTTTTCGTATACAAAAATTACCAACTTAAACGCAGGAAAAAAAATGGTAGAAAATCTGCCAAATCTTTTACAGAATAAGTTTAATGCTATCGTGTATAATTTTGTAGATATGCTTTCTCATGCTCGAACCGAAATGGAAGTAATAAGAGAACTGGCAGATACAGAAAGAGCTTACCGTTCTATTACCGAAAGTTGGTTTGAACACTCGCCTTTGCAGGAAGCATTAAAGTTTTTAGCCACCAAAAAGGTGAAGGTAATTATTACAACCGATCATGGTACTGTTCATGTTAAAGAGGCGTCTAAAATAGTAGGAGATAAAAACACGAATACTAATTTGCGTTACAAAACAGGTAAAAGTTTAGCCTTTGAAAAGCGCGATGTGTTTGAGGTGAAGAATCCGCATGATGCTTTTCTTCCTAAACAACATGTGAGTTCGTGCTATGTTTTTGCCAAGGAAGACAAGTTTTTTGCTTACCCTAATAATTACAACCATTACGTTAGCTATTATCGAAATACTTTCCAGCATGGAGGCGTATCTATGGAAGAAATGATCATACCTTATATCGTATTAAATCCAAAAGGATAGTTTGTTAGTTTAGAGAGTTTGGAAGGTTTAGAAGGTTTAGAAAGTTTGGAAGGTTTAGAAGGTTTAGAAAGTTTGGAAGGTTTGGAAGGATTGGCTATGAATTATGGTGGGTAGTAGTTAGTGGTTAGTAGTTAGTAGTTAGTATGGGGTGGCTATAAACTACAACTTTCAACTTTCAACTCTCAACTTTCAACTCTCAACTTTCAACTCTCAACTTTTGAAAATAACTAGTGTATTTTTCACCACTCAAAACTCTAAACTCAAAACTCTAAACTAATCCTTACCTTTACGGTATGAATTATTTGTCAATTGAGCAGCTCTCAAAATCGTTTGGAGCAAAAAAGCTTTTTAATCACATTAGTTTTGGTATTGCAAGAGGTGAAAAAGTTGCCTTAGTGGCCCGAAATGGTGCCGGTAAATCAACACTCTTAAGAATTATATCGGGTTCGGAAATTGCCGACGAAGGTAAGGTGGTTTTTAAAAAGGATATTCGTATAGCCTATTTATCCCAAGATCCGGATATGAGTATTCCTATGACAGTTCTAAATTATGTTCTTAGTGATGATTCTCCAACTTTACAGGCCGTTAAAAAGTATGAAGTAGCACTCGAAAAATACAGCACAAATCCTGATGATGCCAATCAGCGTTTATTGGAAGAAGCAACTTCATTAATGGAGTACAACAACGCCTGGGATGCCGAGCTAAGGGTAAAACAAATTTTATCTCAATTAAATATCCATAATTTAGAATTGGATGTTACTAAACTTTCGGGGGGACAAAAAAAACGGGTGGCACTCTGTAAGGTTTTAATTGATCTGCCCGATTTGATTATTATGGATGAGCCCACCAATCACTTGGATTTAGACATGATTGAGTGGTTGGAAAATTATCTGATACGGAGTGATGTTACCTTACTACTTGTAACCCACGATCGCTATTTTTTAGATAGAATTTGTAATAGAATTGTAGAGCTGGATGATAATACCATTTATACTTACGATGGCAATTACGAATATTTTTTAGAGAAAAAGGCCGAACGTAAAGCTATAGAAAATGCTGAAATTGAAAAGGCGCAAAACACCATGCGTAAAGAACTCGATTGGATTCGGCGAATGCCAAAGGCGCGTACTACCAAATCTAAATCCAGAATCGATGCTTTTTACGAATTAAAAGAACGCGCAACCAAAAAGAAAATTGAACGCGAATTAGAATTGCAGGTAAAAATGTCGCGTTTAGGAAATAAAATTATTGAACTAAAAGACGTTTGTAAAAGTTACGGCGAATTAAATTTAATCGATCACTTTAATTATATTTTTAAAGCAGGGGAGCGAATTGGAATTGTAGGGCCCAATGGTGTTGGTAAATCAACATTTCTTAATGTAATAATGGGACTGGAAGAATTGAGCAGTGGTAAGATAGAACATGGGGATACCGTTATTTTTGGATATTATTCTCAGCAAGGGCTGAAGCTAAAAGAAGATATGCGGGTTATTGAGGTGATTAAAGAAGTGGCCGAACATATTGAGTTAAATAATAATACTTCGGTTAGCGCATCGCAATTACTAAATATGTTTTTGTTTACTAATGAAATGCAATATTCTTTGGTATCAAAACTAAGTGGAGGCGAACGAAAACGTTTGTATTTATGCAGGATATTAATGAAAAATCCAAACTTTTTGGTTTTAGATGAGCCTACCAACGATCTGGATTTGGCCACTCTGCAAATTTTGGAGGATTTTCTGCTTAAATTTCGTGGCTGTTTAATTATTGTATCTCACGATCGTTATTTTATGGACAAACTTACAGAACACTTATTTGTTTTTGAGGGTAAAGGACTAATAAGAGATTTTTGGGGTAATTACAGCGAGTACAGGGATGAAGAAACAGTTAAAACTGAGGAAAAAGAGTTAGAATCGTTTATTAAACAGGAAAATAAACCCCTGGAAGTTGAAAACAGTGCCAGCATTAAGCGTAAGCTTAGTTATATCGAAAAAAAAGAACTGGAAGGAATTGATAAAGAAATAGAAAAATTAGAAGCTGAAAAAGGCCGGCTTACCGCCGAGCTAAACTCCGGTATGCACGAACATCATAAGTTAACCGAACTGGCTACCCAAATTACCAATTTGGATAAACAAATTAACGCTAAAACGGAAAGGTGGATTGAACTTCAGGAGTTAAGCCAAAACTGATATAGCAATAAAGATTAAACTCTTTATTTTATTTAAAAGTTGTATATTTAACCATAGGGTTAAAATGAACACAGGCTTCACTTACGTCATAAAGTATTTAGCTTTTTTTATAGTTGCGGTTACAACATTCGTAATAAGCGGGTGTGATCATTTGGGCATTTTAAAATTAAAAGAAGGCGAAATTACTTTTAAAGTATCGTATCCCGGGCAGGAAGATAACATGATGACGGCCATTATGCCTAACAAAATGTCTTTAAAGTTTAAAAAAGATAAAACAATATCTGAGTTTAATGCCGGAATGGGGCTCTTTTACATGTGCTTAATTACCAATCCCGAAAATAAAACGTTAACTCAACAAGTAAAGGTGTTAAGCGAGCAAAAGGGTATAACTTTTTCGGAAGAGGACCTTAAGAAAATTTTAACTGAGGAGCCGAAAATGAAAATAGAGCTTAAGAGTGAAACTAAAGAAATAGCCGGTTATAAATGTAAAAAAGCTACAGTTACATTTCCGGATGAGGAACGTGAGCCGTTTGATATTTTTTATACGAAGCAAATACAAATTAAGAATCCCAATTGGTACAATCAGTTTAATCAAATAGATGGCGTAATACTTGAGTATCAGGTTAAGCGTTGGGGTATTGAAACCCGATTTGAGGCTGTATCTGTTGAGAAAAAAGAAGTAGACGAGAAATTATTCCTGCCCTCTCCCGAATATCGTTTAGTGAGTCAGCAAGAGATCGATGAAATTTTTGAAAATTTTACTCAATAATAATAAATCAACCATGAAAAAAATCAAATTTTTATTTGCATCATTATTACTGTCTGCATCTAGTTATGCTCAGTCTTTCGAAGGTAAAATAGTTTTCGATATTACCTTTACGGATGTGCCTTCGGAAATGAAACAATACGAAAGTATGATGCCCAAAGAAATGTCGATGTTTGTTAATGAAAATTTTACGCGTGTAGAACAAGCCTCTGCAATGGGAAATACCGTTGTTATTAATGACAATAAAAGCAAAACATCAACCATGTTAATGGATATGATGGGAAATAAAATGGGTATCAAGTCAACAGAGGAGGATTTAAAAAAGAAAGATGGAAATACAGAATTTAAGGTAACCGAAACCGAGGAAACCAAAGAAATTGCAGGTTATAAATGCAAAAAATCGGTTATTTCATATACGGATAAGGATGGGGAAGAGAAGTCATATGATGTATATGCTACTCCAGATATTATTACTGGAGGATCTAATTGGTCTAACAAACAGATGAGTGGTATTAAGGGATTTCCTTTAGAGTACCAAATGAAACAACAGGGCCTAACAATGAAATTTTCTGCAAAATCTGTAAAAAAAGAAAAAGTAGGGAAGAGTTTAGCTCAGATTCCGGCTGAATATAAAATTATGAGTCCGGAAGATTTTAGAAAGCAGATGGGTGGAATGATGGGCGGAGGCCAGTAAAAATTTCCGATTTCCTAATTTAAGATTACAATTAACCGACTATAATTAAAGCGCAGTTATTACTGCGCTTTTTTTAATACATAGTGGCTTTAATCACTTAGCTTAACTCCACTCATCCTCGTTTGCAACCCCTAAAACTTAAAAAGCTTTTTATATGATTTATAGTAATTATATTAAAGGTGATTTATTGATTGATCTTTTTTGTTCATCGAGTAAATAGCTTATTTTAGCCAGTAAAATTAAAGTGCCAAAAGGTTTTAAGTTAAAATTGAAATAAATTTAGTTTATTCATATTCGCAAATAAAAAACATGCAAAAAATACCGGTAGCATTTGTAGAGGATAATCAAATACATGCTAAGGCTATGGAGGAGTTAATTAATGCTCATCATAAGCTCGAATTGGTATTTAAAGCCGAATCGCTCCCCGATGCTAATGTGCTTTTTCAGCAACACCAACCTAAAATACTCTTTTTAGATATTGAAATAAACAAAAAGAATAGTCTAAAATGGGCAAAGCTTCTTGAACCTAAAACCCAAATTGTGGTTACCAGTTCATATCCTGAATATGCAATTGAAGCATTTGATACAGAGGTTGCTCATTTTTTAGTTAAACCAATCGAGTTTACTAGTTTTTTAAAAGTAGTGGATGTGCTATTAAATAAGTTTCAAAACACCATACAGAACAATAATTTTTTTTATTGTAAAATTGGTCACAACGAGTTTCATCGTTTAAACTATAATGATGTTTACTACGTTAAAGCCGAAGGCGATTATGTTAAAATAATCTGCAGAGACAATAAGAATTTACTCGCCTACTTGGGGTTAAAAGATCTAAAGAAACAATTGCCCCAAGAAATATTTGGACAAATTAGCAGATCGGTTTTGGTTAATTTAACTTTAATTGAAAAAGTTGTGGATGACTTAATTCATATACAAGATTATCAATTACCAATCGGAAATACATATAGAGATAACTTTTTTAAAAATTACATTAATAATAAAATTTTAAAGCGTGAATCCAGAAAAAAAGACCACCATTAAAATTTAATATTTACTTCGTACTTATCTTTGTTTATTCAATGTGTTAACTCTATTTTCTCCTTCTTTAACAGCGGAATAATTAATTTAAGACCCAAACCTTTCGATGGAATTGTATGATGCGTTGCTTCAGTATCAATTGTATTCAGTATTCGTAGGCAACCTTCGTTAAAATCGGTGTAATTAAGGTTTATTTCAATTTCTTGGTCAGACTTACTATATTTTATGGCATTGGTAAGTGTATTTCTTAAAATTAGTTGTAATATCTGCATATCGAAATAGATTAATGGTTTGGGCGCATTTAATTGTAGAGTTAAATTTTTAGCCTTTAGATCCTCTTTAAAAAATTCATTCCATTCGTCAATAATTTCAAGTAGATCAATTTTTACTTTATGGGTAGTAATTAAATTTAAATTAGAGGAAGACCAGTGTAAAAGATCATCAACCATTGCGATAATTTTTTTTAATTGCTTAGTTGTTCTAATGGTTTGTTCGGTATGCTCCTTATTATTCATATAAAAAAGAGAAACCAGGGGCGAACGAATATCATGCGATAGAGTGGACAATAAGAAAGAAAGGTGTTGGTTTAGTTGAGTAGTTATAATCAGTTGTTTTCTGTTTTTTCTAATAAAGTAAAGTAGAATACCCAGAATAATTAATAAAGAAGAAGAGACTATACTAATAATAAAAAACCGATTACGTTCTTCTATTAACCTAGCATCCTTTATTTTAAATTGCCGAATATCTTCCAATTCTCTCATAGCAATTAAAGCCGGTTTAGAAGAGAACTTCTTAATTAAGCTATCTTGTTGGCGATACCAATAAAACGCCTGATCTTGATTATTACAGTTAAGATAAATTTCGCAGGCAATTAAAGCATAATGATGGTCTGCTTCCATATCGGCTATATTTTTGAGGAAGCTCTTTGCTTTATTTAAATAAATTAAAGCAGTGTCGTGTATTTTGCAATGGCTCAAAAATTGAGCAAATCCAATGTTATACTGAAACTTTTTTAAGTCGGAAGAAGAGTTATAAAAAGTAATTGCACTATCGATGTTCCGGTGGGTATTGCCAAACCTGTTATTATCCCTAAAGTTGCATTTTTTTAGATGATAAGACATCCATAAATCTGCATTATTAAGTTTATTATTTATTAGCCGCACACTGTCTAACTGATTGCGTATTAAATAAATTTTCCCTTTCAATAGATGATATTTTGTTTTTGTTGCAAAATATAACGCGCTATCAAAATATAATTTACTGTAGGTTTTATCAGTTACTTTAAAATAAATATTACCGATATTATAACAGGCATCAGCTTTAATCTCATCGGCCTGTTTACCACTCTTAAGCTTAAACTCATTTAATACTTCAAATGAGCAACGTAACGATTCGTCCCATTTGCCCTGTTGTTGTAATAAACTACATTGTTTTTGGGCAAAGGCCACAGTATAAATAAAAAAGACTACAAATAATAGTTTCATGTTTAAAGCTAAGTAATTCTGTTTTAACTTGTTTATACAAATTAAATTATTATGCTGCTTAAAACAATATATTAAATAGTAAATAATTAATTACAGCGAGTAAAAAGTGTATTACAACAAGTTGATTGAGTTGTGGTGTTATAAATGAGTATTTTATAAGAAATTATAAATAAAATTTAAAAAAAGCACAATTATGAAAAAAAAGGAAGAAAATTATAATCCTACTATGCTTGACTATTTCGCTACTTTATTAATGATATTTGCAACCAAAAGCGATGGAAAATTATCTCAAGAAGAGAGTGATAAAATAAAGGATATATTAACTGAATTATCAGATGGTGATGCTGGTAAAGTTGTAACAGCTATGATAGTCGGAACACAACTTTCTCAAGCTATTATTAGTGATTTTAAAGTCGATAATCAATTATTAAATTCCGTTAAAGAAATTGCTAGAAATATACACAAAAGTTTAGGCAATGATTTAGATGTAGCATATTTAATGTTTACATATGTTATTGAATTGGCATTGAGTGATGGGGAGCTGAAAAAAGGAGAGATTTCGTGGTTATATGAAATTGGGGAACAAATGAATATCGAAAGAAATGAAGTTGAAAATCTCATTCAGGCTCATTTAGATATAGAAAAAGCTAATATAAAAATAGAAGGTGCAAAATTTACCCAAAATAACAATGAAGATATTGATGAAGACGAAGACGAAGAGGAAGAGGAAGAGGAAGAGGAAGTGGATGATGATGTTAACAGTGATGGTGATGAGGAAAATGATATCGATTATCCCGGAATAAGATTTAGAAATATTGAAAAAACGGTATTAGCCAAATCAAAGGATGTTGTAAACGCTTATTTGAATAATCATGTGGCTAAAACTTCTTATTATGCCAGAAGCATGAGTATTAAGGCTTATATACCGGATTTCTTACCCGATATTGTAAAATCTTGTCCTTTATATACCGAAAGCCAGATTAAATTTATTTGCGATAGAATTAAGGAGAATAAAATACCAATACTTAAATTTTTACCAAAAGAAATACATGAATATACCAAAACGGCGTTTTGGGTAATCCCTTTTGCTATTTATGGCGATAAGCTTGCTTCATTTATATTAGTTGACAAAAACGGAATACATGCGTTGCATGAAGATGATAATAACGTGGCAACAATTTTTGCCTGGGACCAGATTGATCATATTTACCAAGATTGGCCGGAAGGAAATTTAAGAACTGTAAATTTATGCGTAGATGAAACTGGAGAAAAGTACTTGTCTTTGGATGAATTTATTCCGGATAACAGAGGAAGTTATCTGGATGTTCTGATTGAAATTTATAATACCTATAAGCCGGTTATTGAGGCCAGCCGAGATTTAGAAACATGGAAACATGGGGCCGGGGGCGAAGCTTATGTGAATTTTAACAGTTTAAATGATCTTTTAAAAAAGGAGTGTTGGGGCGTATCAGAGGTTAAACAGAAGGTTCAGCAAAGTTCTTCTGACAATAAACCTAAAAAGGAAGTGGAATCAAAAGTAAAAAATCCACCAGCAGCAAAAGATAATGCAGCTTCTGCTTTGCCGGCTGACCAATTCGGCAAGATTGATCTCTTTAGAAAACAGTTGGAATCTGTTGTTTCCTTTTTAAAGGCTAAAGGGCTTAATGCTTATTCTGTAGCAGAATCTTCCTCTCGTGTTTCGGTTAAAGTTGGTAGTAATAATATTATCATGCTATTCCCTAAAGGTAAAACTGATGGAAGACTAAGTTTAAGAATTACCGATGGCTCTTCACCTAAAATTAAAAGTCTGAAATTAATTGATCCGCGTGATGAGCGTTACATCGATTTTGTTTTCAATTATAATGAGGCCTTTCAGGAAGATGTGCTTAAGGATATTGAAAGGGTTTATAAGGCATACGTTTAATAAATTATTCAAATAAAAAAAGATGCAAGTTATATTAGCAATCCTGATATTAATTATTGTGGCGGTTTTGCTTCTGGTAAAAGGAATTTCTAATTTTTTTTCCAAGGCAACGGTAATTAATAATAACCCCTCACAAAATAAAGATAATGCGCCGGCTGGCGTTTCTCAAAATAGTGTAGGGCAAATAAAATCAGCTACAGTCCATAATACGGTAAATAAAAGCGCTGCTTCTGATACTATTGAGAAGCAAAATAAAGCTGCTAAACTAAATGATGAAGATGAAATAGTGAAAATTTCCGAAACAGAAATGCTTTTTAAAAAGAAGAGTTAATAATCAAAAAAATAAAAAAATGAAAGAAAATAAACAATTCGAAAAATTTATAAATAAATTTTACCAAACAAATAAAAACGAAATTGATAATTTTTTATCGGAACAAAAAAAGGTTGCTAAAGAGTTAGGTAAAACCAAGCCCTTTTTCTATAACTTAATGATTCAGTGTTATAGTAGTCTAGGTGGTTCAAAAGGTTACGCAAAGCTTTTTGACAAGAAAGGTAATTTAAATAAAGAAATACAACACAGTACGGTTTTAGGTTTAAAATCTTCTGACAGACTTCACTATTTGCAATCATACCTGAAGACACAAGGTGTTCGATATGCAAATAAAAAAGCTGAGTGGATACATGACAATCTTTCAATGTTAGAAAAGGAATATGGGAAAGATTATCTTTCTAAAGTTGATGAAAAAATTAGTCTTTTAAAAGGTCGGGATGAGAAAATTAATTTCGTTAAGAAGTTTAAAGGATTTGGCCCGAAATACTCAAGAAATTTTTGGATGGATATTTATGATAGGGATTTCAGAAATAGTATTGCAATAGATTCCAGAATACAAGCTATTTTTAAATATAGTAATCTGTCACATACTGACTATAAGTCTAGTGAGGAATTCTTGATAGAAGTAGCAAATAATTTAGGAATGGAAGGTTGGGAGTTAGATAGAATGCTTTATAATTTTTATAACAAAATTGTTGGTAAATAAATTGGTTTAAGAACACCCCTTTTTTCTTATTATATCCCATCGAATATATTAACAAACGCCTATCTCTTTATTAAAACACTATGCCAAAAATAAGCGCTTCCAACGTAAAATTTAAAACAATTAGAGTTCTTTACAATTTTTCCAAAACTTATAGTAAAGATGAATACAGTGAGGAGGAAGCTAAAGAGAATTTTGTTGGTTTAATAAACGGATTAACAAATGACCCTTCGGTATTGGATAATGAGGATAATTTCTGGCTTTTATTCTACAATGACGTTGAATGCATATGTTTTGATATTAATAATATTGAAAGAGATACTCAAAACATGCTTCGAAATGGAGATGGAGTAAAATTAAGTGAATTTGATTTCGATTTTACATATAAAGTTCATTCTGATTATAGGGAATTCGATTGGGATTTTAATGAAAGAGAAAAGGAGGAAATAATTTCAAATAATTTAAAATATTATTACAACATTCAGCTTAAAAATGGATTCCTTGTGGGGGCCGAAAAAGACTTAAATGCATTTTTGGATGAAATGAAAAAAATCTATGGGGATTATGATAAAACCTTAAGAATTGGAAATATTAACAAATTAGATGAAGAGTATACTGATCATGTTTTAACAAATAATACGGAGAATGATTATATAATAATTGCTACTGCTACATATTTTAAGATGTACTACCAATTAACAAAAGACTTAAAAACAAAGGAGCAAATTATAGAGTTTGCTAAATCTACAAATAAAAAAGAAAAAAACGCATCGTCGCCAAACAAATTAAACATCATCATCTTAAGGCTGATAATCATTTTAGCATTAAATAACAGAGGATTATTAAAGGAAGAAAAATTATGGATTATGGAATTAGGAAGGGCAATGGGTTTGGAAGAAAGCAAAGTTAGACATCTAATAGATTTAGCCATTGATGAATCAAGTTTAGATGATAAAAAAAAGACAACCAAAATGATAAATGCAGCTGATAATAAGAAGAACAAAGAGTCTTTTGAAACGGAATTAAACTATAATAAATTGGAACTACCGGGAAAATTGCCTGAGGATCAGTTCGGTAAAATAAATTTATTCAAAAAACAGTTAGAATCTATTATATCTTTTTTAAATGCTAAAAATCTTTTAAATTATTCAATTGTTGAATCTTCTTCGCGTGTTTCGGTAAAGGTGGGTAATAATAATATTGTAATGCTATTCCCTAAAGGTAAAACTGATGGAAGACTAAGTTTAAGAATTACCGATGGCTCTTCACCTAAAATTAAAAGTCTGAATTTAATAGATCCGCGTGATGAGCGTTATATCGATTTTGTTTTCAATTGTAATGATGCTTTTAAGGAAGACGTACTTAATGATATTGAAATGATTTATAATTCTCTTGGCAATAATAATCAGAAAATGTATCCAAATAAATTTTCTGACACCAAATATAATAATGCTAATAATAGTAAAATGGTTCTGAATCTTGATTGGGAGAAAATGGGCATTGACAAATTCACTACTTCTCACCTTTTATGTTTCATCAACTTATATGTTGCTATATATAATGATGGAGAGTTTTCAAAGGAAGAATTTCTAACTATTCGTGACAATGTACATAACTGGAGGGGACCTGATTGTAAAGAAGAGGAATTAAAAAAGATATTGATAGAAACAGAAGAATGGTTTAATGATGGAAGTGGAATTTATTCATTAAACGCTAAAAGGCTTATGGCCATTCAAGATATTGTTACTATTTTAAAATTTAGTCCAAAT
>JBIICS010000202.1:0-3997 GCA_044238735.1 Bacteroidia bacterium | reverse complement strand
ATAGGAAAAGTTGCTCTTTACGATTTTAGCCAGGTAAAGGAAATGTATTCAATACTCAGAATCAATCTGGATAAAAGAGATAATATTGAAATAGTTAGGCAAATGAAAGCAATGGTTCCCGAATTTGTAAGTAACAACTCGGTATACGAATCATTAGATGTGAAAAAAGAAAATGCTTAATTTCTTTTTCAATACTAACTATTCTGCTTCAGAAAATTTCGACTTAAATCGTGATTATTTTAATTATTCTCTCGATGAAAAAAAGGGTCTTAAAAAAGAAAAGAAATCTAAAAAGCAGAAAAAGAAAAAAATAAAGGAAAAGTGTTGCGAAAAATACAAGAAAGGAAAACAATGCCGCTCTTGTCCGCTTAAAGATTTTATCTAATGAATTGGGAAACCCTTAATCCCCGAATACATTCTTTACACAGTAATTTTTTTGATACCTACAATATTAAACTGGATGTTCTTCGCTTAGATGAAATACATCCTGTTATTTCGGGAAATAAATGGTTTAAGCTTAAACACAACGTTACCAATTATTATAAAAATAGTTACAAGGGGATGCTTACTTTTGGTGGAGCATACTCTAATCATCTGGCGGCTTTTTCTTATTTAACACCCGCTTTTAATATTCCAACAATAGCTGTTATCAGAGGTGAGGACGGTATTTTCAATTCTACCCCAACACTAGATTTTATTAAAAAAAATGGAACTCATCTAGAATTTATAAGCAGAGGCGAATATAAATTGCGAAATGAAAATTCATATCTCGATAAAATACAAGATAAATTTCCGGGTTTCTATATTATCCCCGAAGGCGGTTCCAATGATTTAGGCTTAAAAGGTTGTTTGGATATAGCTAAATTTATTAAGAATTCTTACGATATGATCTGTATTTCGGTAGGTACTTCAACCACTTTAAAGGGCTTACTTTTAGCAGAATTAAAAGTGAATTCTTTTTTGGGTTTTTCCTCTTTAAAGGGAGAAAATCTAATTAGTAAGGATATTTCTGATTTTCTTGCCGAACATCATATCGAGCGCAATGTCCAAATAATTAATCGGTATCAGTTTGGTGGTTTTGGGAAGTATACGCCCGAGTTAATTGCCTTTATGCGGGGTTTTAAAAAAGATCATGAAATTGAAACCGATATTGTATACACGTCCAAAATGTTTTTCGGAATAAATGATCTCATTTTAAAGGGGGAAATCCAGTCAGGTAGTCGGATTTTAGCCATCCATACCGGTGGATTACAGGGTAATTTGTCTGTAAATGGACTTTTTTAAGAATCTTTTAGCCGATTTATGCTTAAAAAGAGTCCTTTTTTTGCAATATGTTGCATGAAATATAGTCTTTTCCTATATTTGCAGTCCAAAATTGGAAACCCTTGTAACCGGCTCAAGGAAAGTATAACCCGCAATTAAATACCGGTTTTTTGATTGCATAAAGAATAGACATAATGTCACAAACCTCTACAAATGCCGCTCTTGAAAATTTCGACTGGAGCACAATTGGCAAAAAACAAACTAACTACACCAAAGAAGAACGTCAGAAAATGGAAGAAATGTTTGAAAAAACATTAACAACCATTAACGAACGCGAGTGTGTTGAAGGTACTGTTGTTTCAATAACTCCTAAGGATGTTGTTGTTAACATCGGTTACAAATCTGATGGTGTTGTTCCAGCATCAGAATTCCGCTACAATAACGATCTTAAAATCGGAGATAAAGTGGAAGTTTACATCGAAAAAACCGAAAGTAAAGACGGACAGTTATTATTATCTCACAAACAAGCGCGTTCATTAAAATCTTGGGATCGTGTTAACGAAGCGCTTAAAAACGACGAAGTGATTAAAGGCTACATAAAATGCCGTACTAAAGGTGGTCTTATTGCCGATGTATTTGGTATTGAAGCGTTTTTACCGGGTTCTCAAATTGATGTTAAACCAATCCGCGATTACGATATTTACGTTGGTAAAACAATGGAATTTAAAGTTGTTAAAATCAACAACGAATTCAAAAATGTGGTAGTTTCTCATAAAGCTTTAATTGAAGCTGAAATTGAAGCTCAAAAGAAAGATATCATTGGTAAATTAGAAAAAGGTCAGGTACTTGAAGGTACTGTTAAAAACATCACTTCTTACGGTGTGTTTATCGATTTAGGTGGTGTTGACGGTTTAATCCACATTACCGATTTATCATGGGGTCGTATCAATCATCCTGAAGAAATTGTAAAATTAGACGAAAAAATTAACGTTGTTATTTTAGATTTCGATGAAGATAAAAAACGTATTGCTTTAGGTTTAAAACAATTAACTGCTCATCCATGGGATGCTTTAGATTCAAATACTAAAGTTGGTGATAAAGTAAAAGGTAAAGTTGTAGTTTTAACTGATTACGGAGCATTTATTGAAATTGCACCTGGTGTTGAAGGTCTATTACATGTAAGTGAAATGAGCTGGAGCCAGCATTTACGTACAGCAAACGATTTTTATAAAGTAGGTGATGATGTTGAAGCTGTTGTTTTAACTTTAGATCGTGATGAGCGTAAAATGAGTTTGGGTGTTAAGCAATTATCTCCTGATCCATGGGTTAATGTACCGGTTGAGTATCCCGTTGCTTCTCAGCACGAGGCTGTAGTTCGTAACTTTACTAACTTTGGCGTTTTTGTTGAGTTAAAAGAAGGTGTTGATGGTTTAATTCATATCTCTGATTTATCTTGGAGCAAGAAAATTAAGCATCCTTCCGAATTTTGCAAAATCGGTGATACGATTAAAGTGAAGGTATTGGAATTAGACTTAGAAAATCGTCGTATTAGCTTAGGTCATAAACAACTTGAAGAAAATCCTTGGGATGTTTTCGAATCTGTATTTGCCTTAGATTCAATTCATAGTGGAACAATTACATCGGTTAACGATAAAGGCGCTACCGTTCAGTTAGCATACGGAGTGGAGGCTTTCTGCCCTTCTCGTCATTTGGTTCGCGAAGATAAATCGTCAGTTAAATCTGAAGAAACAGCTGATTTCAAGGTAATTGAATTCAATAAAGATTCTAAAAAGATTATTGTTTCTCATGCCCGTATCCATGAAGATGCAGCTGGCGTAGCTAAAGTGGAAACTGAAGCTCGTAAAAAAGAAGAAGCTAAAGACACTAAGAAAGCGGTTAAGAAAATCAAGGACAATGTAGAAAAAACTACTTTCGGTGATATTTCTGACTTAGCTAACTTAAAATCTGCTTTAGAAGATAAAGAAGGTAAAAAATAATCTAACGATTATATCATAATAAAAAGCCGGTGTAATAACCGGCTTTTTTATTTTAGCGCAATAAAAGTCTAAACTTATAGTTTTATTAATTATGAAAATTATACTTATCCTATTCTTTTTTCAAATTTTCACTATTAATGCTCAAACTACCAATTATAATGGGAGTTGGAGCGGTAACTTAAAACAGGGTGATAAAAATTATGCTTACTGGTTTAAATTTAAAGTTGATCATTTTAAAGTTACGGGCTTTGGACGTACAGAAATTCCAAATTCAAATTACTACGGATTATTTAAAGTTGTAGGTTATGTAAAGAACGACACCTTGTTTTTTGAAGAAACAGAGGTTATTAAGGAAAAGAAACGAACCAAAGAAGGTTGGTGTGCTATAAAAGGTAGTTTGGTATTTAATAAATCCAATTATCATATTGCGGGTGAATGGTACAGTTTAACCCCAAATTGCGGAACAGGTGTGTTAAATTTAAATAAAACCCCTCGTGAAATTAATTTAAATGATAACCTCACTGTTTCGTATTTAAATATTGATAGTTTAAATTACTTAAAAGAATTTAAGGTAGGCGAACGAATAATTTTAAGTAAGGTTTTTTATACTACCAATAGTAGTAATATTGAACCTGTTTCAAAAAAACAATTAAATGAGATAGTGAAAATTCTAAAACTTAACAGAGATTTGAAAATAAGTGTAATGGGGTATACCGATAGTGACGGAAACGATGAGT
>JBIICS010000075.1:0-13928 GCA_044238735.1 Bacteroidia bacterium | reverse complement strand
TTACATATGGTATATTTAGGCTTAAAAAATAACCTTCTTAATTGGTATAAATTTCAATTTATTGCTCAAAAAAAATCCCGAACAACTGGTGTGCTGCTCGGGATCAACAAAACCCAAATCAATAAACAGGTACTTGGAAATCAATAAGGGGTACCTGAATTAAAAAACTAACTAAACCATCAACTCAATTTGGTGTTTTTCTATTAATTTCCTCATATTTATTACCGCGTAACGCATTCTGCCTAATGCTGTATTTAAACTAATGTTTAACTGTCCGGCTATCTCTTTAAAGCTTAACTCGTCGTATAATCTAAATTTTATTATTTCTTGTTGATCCTCGGGCAGATGTTTAATTAAGTCCTTTAGTTGCTGCATCAGTTGTAACCGCATTAATTTATCCTGAGAATTTTCTTCGGTTAAATCTAGGGTATCAAAAATATTATATTCGTCAGTGCTTCGGGCAAAACTTACTTTTTGACTGGCGCGAAAAAAATCCATAATCATATTGTGGGTAATGCGCAATAGCCATTTTAAAAACTTACCTTCTTCTACGTATTGTTTTTCTTTTAATTTATGAACCACTTTTATAAAAGTGTCCTGAAAAACATCTTCTGCTTCATCCTGATCCTTAATGGATTTTTTTATATAACCAAAAACCTTTCCCTGGTGTCGGCTTATTAATACTTCAAGGCATTTTTCATTGCCGTCTTGATAGAGTTTAACCAACTCTGCATCAGTTAACTTTTTAAGATCCATGATTTCTCTTTTTTAGGGTTTGTTACAAATAGCTATAAAAAAGTAGAAAATAGATTCAATAGGCAATAATTGGTTTAGTTAGTTAAGGATGATAATAATTTTCTAACGTAAAGATTTAACCAATATTGTGCGGAATTAATTTATTTATTGTTTACTACGCTAATTTATTTAAAAAGGTTTCAAAAATTAAACAATTTTGAGCCTCTATTGTCCTATTTTTGCAAAACGTGTACCAAAAAATGTTAAAACAATACTATGGCAAGCAATAAAATTGATTTTGAAAGTCTGGATCCTCGAAAATTTATTCTTGTTAAAGGTGCGCGTGTGCATAATTTAAAGGATTTAAGTATTGCAATCCCCCGAAATAAATTGGTGGTTGTTACCGGTTTGTCGGGTTCGGGTAAATCTTCCTTGGCTTTTGACACTATTTATGCCGAAGGTCAGCGCCGTTATGTGGAAAGTTTGTCTTCTTATGCCCGACAATTTTTAGGTAGATTGGACAAACCTGATGTGGATTATGTGAAAGGGATTTCACCTGCAATTGCCATCGAACAAAAGGTAAATACGCGAAATCCTCGTTCTACTGTTGGAACCAGTACCGAAATTTACGATTACCTTAAACTTTTATTTGCCCGGGTAGGTCAAACTTTTTCTCCAATTTCGGGAAACAGAGTTAAGCGTTTTACTGTTTCGGATGTGGTTGATTTTGTATTCTCTCATCAACCGGGTACAAAAATAGTGTTGTTTGCAAAAATTAAACTAAATGCCGATTTATCGCTTGCCGAACGTTTAAAAGTATTTCAACAACAGGGTTTCTCGAGGGTAAAGTGGAATAATGTGATAACTCGTATTGACGAATTGATTTCTTTTTTAAAAAAAGAAAAATCATCTGAGCTTATTTTATTAATTGACCGACTTGCCGTTGAAACGGAAGATGAAGGTGCTCAAAATCGTTTTGCAGATTCGGTACAAACTGCTTTTTATGAGGGTAATAATGAATGTGTGGTTGAGGTTTTAAAGGCTGATGGTAGTTCTTCTGAATATTTATTTAGTAATCGATTTGAGTTGGATGGAATTAGTTTTGAGGAACCAACCGTAAATTTGTTTGCGTTTAATAATCCTTACGGTGCTTGTAAAAAATGTGAGGGTTATGGTTCTGTAATTGGTATTGACGAAGATCTTGTAATTCCTAATAAAAAATTGTCTGTTTATGATGGTGCTATTGCACCTTGGAATGGACCCACAATGAAAGAGTTTAAGGATAAACTTGTTATGAATGCTTACAAGTTTGATTTTCCTGTTCATCGCAGTTATTACGATCTGTCTCCCGAAGAAAAAGATCTTTTATGGCATGGCAATCGATATTTTACGGGCTTAAACGATTTTTTTAAAATGTTGGAAGAACAAACCTATAAGATTCAATATAGGGTAATGTTATCCAGATACAGAGGTAAAACTAAATGTCCCGATTGTCGTGGAACTCGCCTCAGACCAGATGCTAATTATGTAAAAATTGGGAATAAATGCATAACCGATTTAGTGCTTATGCAAATCAAAGAACTTCTTCCTTGGTTTGAAGCATTACCCGGCACTTTGAGTAAAGAAGATATGGAGATATCTTCTCGTTTAATATTGGAAATCACTAATCGTTTAAGATTCTTATCGGATGTTGGATTAAGTTATTTAACTCTAAATCGATTGTCTAACACCTTGTCGGGTGGTGAATCTCAGCGTATTAATCTGGCTACTTCTTTAGGGAGTAGTTTGGTGGGTTCGTTGTATGTTTTAGATGAGCCAAGCATTGGTTTGCATCCACGCGATACTTTACGCTTGATTAACGTATTGGTTGCGCTAAGAAATGTTGGAAATACGGTTATTGTGGTTGAACATGATGAGGAAATTATGCGTGCAGCCGATCAACTTATTGATATAGGTCCAATGGCCGGTAATTATGGCGGTAATTTGGTTTTTCAGGGTAATCACAACGAACTAATAAAAGAAAATAAAAGTTTAACGGCTCGATATTTAAACGGAGATGAAAAAATTCCTATTCCTACTTTTAGAAGAAAGACTAATAACTTTGTTGAGGTAATAGGTGCTAAAGAAAATAATCTTAAAAATATTGACTTAAAAATTCCTTTAAATTGTTTAACAGTGATAACCGGAGTAAGTGGCTCTGGAAAAACCTCTCTTGTAAAACGTATTGTTTATCCTGCTCTAAAAAAATATAAAGGCGGATTTGGAGTCGATCAAACCGGAAATTATGATAAAATTGATGGTGATTTAGAATTGTTTGATGATGTTGATTTTGTTGATCAGAATCCCATTGGTAAATCCTCCCGTTCCAATCCAATAACCTATATAAAGGCCTACGACGAAATTCGTTCTTTATTTGCGCATGAAAGCTTGTCTAAAACAAGAGGGTATAAGCCCTCTCATTTTTCATTTAATGTTGAGGGCGGTAGGTGTGAGGTTTGCCAGGGTGAGGGTGAAATTGTTGTAGAGATGCAGTTTATGGCTGATGTTCACTTGGTGTGCGAAGCATGTAACGGAAAAAGATTTAAGCAAGAGGTTCTGGAAGTTTTGTTTGAAGGTAAGAGCATTGCAGATGTTTTGGCTTTAACGGTTGATGATGCAGTAGATTTTTTTAGTAAAACTGAAAAGCAATCTAATGATACCCGAAAGTTGGTAAATAAGCTTATCACGCTTTCTGATGTTGGTTTGGGTTATGTTAAGCTTGGTCAATCCAGTTCTACTCTAAGTGGCGGCGAGGCACAACGTATTAAGCTTGCATACTTTTTAACTTTGGGTAATTCGGATAAAAGATCCTTGTTTATATTTGATGAGCCTACAACGGGGCTTCATTTTCATGATATCGAGAAATTAATAAAATCTATTAATGCTTTAATTAATCGTGGTCATCATGTTTGGATTATAGAGCACAATCCCGAAATTATTAAATGCGCCGACTGGGTTATAGATTTGGGTCCAGAGGGAGGTGATGAGGGTGGTAAACTTGTTTTTGAAGGTACTCCGGAAGAATTAGTTAATTGCAAGGCCAGTTATACGGGATTTTATTTAAAAAATAAACTGGTTAATGCGTAGTAGCATTTACTCTTTAATGAATTTTTGATAGGAGTATGATGGCAAGGAATTATTTTGGGGATAGCTCAGTTTTACTAAATAAACTCCAAGTGAATAATTATCGGTATTAATTTTAGTTTTATTTATAATATCGCTTTCGAATACCAATCGACCTTGAGCATCAATTATTTCAATGTGCTTGGTAGTGTTGGTTTCAAAAAACTCAATGTTTAATTCTGATTTGGCAGGATTGGGATATACGGTAAAAAACTCCGTTACAGTTGCGTCACACTTTACATTTATAGGGTTCGAATAATTATAGCTTCCATCGTAATCGGTTTGCTTTAGGCGGTAGAAGTTAAATCCTTCTGCGGGATCTAAATCGATGTAATCGTAATTACTAATTTTGTTAATTGTACCCGATCCATCAATTTGAGCAATTTCATTGAAGTTTAAGCCATCGGAGCTGCGTTCAAGGGTAAAAAAATCATTATTTATCTCTACAGCCGTGCTCCAAATAAGTTTAATATTTAAATCGTTACACATACCCCTAAACGAAATAAGTTCTATTGGAAGCCCGCTTGGAATAGGGGAGCATGGTGTAGCTTGTCTGAAATTCCAGCTAAAACCATCGCTGTTTCCTCCGTAAAAAATAAATAGGGGTGTGGGGTCGGGGCAATTATTTTGGGTTAGTTGCTTTACATCCGAGCCATCGTTGTTGCCTCCATAATAAATAAAATTTGGTGTGGGGTCGGGGCATATGCCTTGAATTAAATCATTGGCGGCAAATCCATCGTTATTTCCTCCTGGGAAACGAGGAGAAAGGTCAGGGCATATGCCTTGAACCAGATCGTTTGATGCAAATCCATCGTTGTTTCCTCCTGGGAAAAGAGGAGATAAGTCAGGGCATATGCCTTGAGTTAAATCAGTGGCGGCAAATCCATCGTTGTTCCCTCCACTGAAAATTGGAGAAAGGTCAGGGCATATGCCTTGAATTAAATCATTGGCGGCAAACCCATCGTTGTTTCCACCGATATATATAAAGTTGGGGGTTATATCAGGGCATATGCCTTGAGTTAGATCGTTTGATGCAAATCCATCGGAATTACCGCCAATGAAAATAGGAGAAAGGTCGGGGCAATTTGTTTGAGTTAATGTATTAGTTGCTTTACCATCTCCATTACCTCCTTTAAAAATAAAAGAGGGAGTAATATCGCTACATGTTGTTTGTACCAAGGTTTTAGAATCATATCCAACGTTTAAACCTCCGGCAAATTGTGCACATAAAGTGGAGTTAAAACCCAGTACCAATAATATGTTAACGAATAATTTCAGGTTTAAAAAAATTTATTATTAAGGTACTCTAATTCCCCTTCCACCTCCGGCAGAGTTTCGAACTTGATTCCAATTCTCTGTCATCCACCTTCGATCACTTACCCTTGCCTCGCCAAAACCAGCAGTCAATGGTCCAAAATACCCCCCTCTGGCCACTCCCCCTGCCTGACCACCTCCAGAAACAGGCCAATTAGCGGTGTTTGCATCACCATTTGATGTGGATATAACTCCATCTCCATTTAATCCGTTAAAACTACTGTAATTAAAATTATATCCTCCAACACATTGTTCGGCAACATTACCAGTCATATCCATAATTCCCCAATAAGTAGCCCCAGACTGATACCGAGTTGTTGCAGCACCGGCTGCAAAGCCGCAACGTAGTGGGCCAAAAGTGGTTTGATTACTTGCATTAAAGGCACTTAACCCATTTCCAGAAGCTGTTGAAGTCTCAGAACTTTGACCTGCGTTATTAAGGGCAGTTGAAGTTGCTTGAGTAAATGAGGTTGAACCCCAGGCGTATTCATTAGCAAGAGCGGGTGCAGGTCCCCGGCAGGCTTTTTCAAATTCCATTTCAGTCATGGGTCTTAAACCAGACCAATCTAAATAAGCCATTAAATCAGACCACCGCAACCAGTTACAAGCCACATTTTGCCCGTCAGCAGCCTCATTAAAGGTTCCGTTCACATTTAAATCGCAGCCAAATATTGCCGGAGTTGTAAGGGCAACACCAGGAGTCATAATCCTAATACCATTTCTGGAATGATTAGGTGATGCTGTTTGGATGGGCCACGTGCCTGTGGCAGAGGCCGGAGACACTTGTATACGCCCAAATTGCTGGGTAAAAGTAAGTGCGTTTAAAAATTTCACATATTGTTCCTGACTTATTTCATATTTCATACAATAAAACGCATTATATCCTTGAGGGTATGAAGGAGGTAAACTTGGACTTCCCGTTGAACCATAGTTACTCCCTTGATATCCACTAGCAGTCGCGAAACCAGCAGCCTGTGTTGCTGCAGTAATTGTTGCACCGTTAAACGTATAAGTGCTAATTCCATCTCCAATAGTAAAATTACCGGTAGGCACATAAACCATTTCAATACCATTAACTTGAAAATTATCCACCCCATTGGCAGGGGTTTGAAGCGCCAAGGTTACAGTGGAGGCAGCGATATTTCCGTTGCCTACGGCAGACCGCCTTATAAATACACCAACACCATCAGTTACTGCATCTACTTGCAAAACTCCTCCGCTTACAGCATGATCGGCAGAGTTGGTGCTTAATAAGGAATGATCCCACGTTTGGGCTCCGCCACACACTTGCCTTTTAACAAAAATCCATACCGCATCATAATTGCCAGGACCAGTGCTAACGTTCCAGCTGTTATCCCACTGGACTGTAAACTGAAGATTAGCGCCCGATACGGTAGGGCTTCCTATAATTAAATTATTAGCATTGGACTTTTCAACAAAAAAGAAAAGAAAAGAGAATATTAAAATATAATTAATATTGCCGAATTTTTTGAGTAAAATCATAATTATTCATTTTAAAATCTTAATAAAGATATTAAATGATAATCACAAACGCAATATTAATAGATGGGGCAAATAAAAAAAAACCGGTTTTAAAAACCGGTTTTTTTTTATATAGTTAGGCTTTAACGGATGCCCTAATGATATTTAAGGCCCCACCGGCCTTAAACCATTCTATTTGTTGGGCATTATAACTGTGGTTCACTTTAAATTCGTCTTTAGAGCCATCTGCATGATTTAAAACCAGGGTTAACTGGACACCCGGTGTAAATGAGGTTAAACCTAAAACATCTATTTGATCGTCTTCCTGAATCTTATCATAGTCGGTTGCATTGGCAAAAGTTAAAGCCAGCATCCCTTGTTTTTTTAGGTTTGTTTCGTGAATACGGGCAAATGATTTAACTAAAACCACTTTAACTCCCAAGTGACGAGGCTCCATTGCGGCATGTTCGCGAGAAGATCCTTCACCGTAGTTTTCATCCCCTACAACAATAGAACCAATTCCTTGTGCTTTATATTGTCTCTGTACTTTTGGAACCGATTCGTAAGCACCTGTTAATTGGTTTTTAACGGAGTCAGTATTACCGTTATAAGCATTAACAGCCCCAATTAGCATGTTATCCGAAATATTGTCTAAGTGCCCACGGAATTTTAACCAAGGACCGGCCATGGAAATATGATCGGTAGTACATTTTCCTTTAGCCTTAATTAATAATTTTAAACCTTTAAAGTCCGTTCCAGTCCAGGGTGCAAATGGATCTAGTAATTGTAAACGCTTTGAAGTAGGTTCAACCAAGACTTTAACATTGCTGCCATCAGCAGCGGGTGCCTGGTAGCCGGCATCCTCAACAGCAAAGCCTTTAGTTGGTAATTCATCTCCACTAGGTGCATCCAATTTTACTTTCTCGCCTTTTTCATTGGTTAAAGTATCGGTAATGGGGTTAAAACCTAAATCGCCGGCAATAGCTAAAGCCGTAACAATTTCTGGAGAGGCAACAAACGCGTAGGTGTTTGGATTACCATCGGCACGTTTGGCAAAATTTCTGTTAAAGGAGTGAACGATTGTGTTTTTTTCCTGTTTTTCAGCACCTACACGATCCCACATTCCAATACATGGACCGCAGGCATTGGTAAATACCGTAGCACCACACTCGTCAAAAACTTTAAGGAAACCATCGCGCTCAATAGTGTATCGAATTTGCTCAGAACCCGGATTAATCATGAACTCAGCTTTCGATTTTAGGCCTTTTGCTGATACCTGCTTGGCAAGCGAAACCGCACGCGCAATATCCTCATAAGAGGAATTGGTGCAAGATCCAATTAAACCTGCTTCCACTTTTAAAGGCCAACCATTTTTCTCGGCTTCTTCCTTTAGTTTAGAAATAGGCGTAGCTAAATCAGGGGTAAAAGGGCCGTTAACATGGGGTTCTAGTTCCGATAAATTAATTTCAATTACTTCGTCAAAATAGTTAGCCGGATTAGCATAAACTTCAGGGTCTCCGGTTAGATGTTCTTTTATTCCATCTGCCAAAGCGGCTACGTCAGCGCGTCCGGTAGCTTTTAAATATCTGCTCATACTATCATCGTAACCAAAAGTAGAAGTGGTAGCACCCACTTCGGCACCCATGTTACAGATAGTTCCTTTTCCTGTACAACTTAGTGCAATAGCACCTTCACCAAAGTACTCAATTACTTTATCAGTACCGCCTTTAACAGTTAAAATACCGGCAACTTTTAAAATTACATCTTTAGCACTTGCCCATCCGTTTAACTTTCCGGTAAGTTTAATTCCAATAAGCTTTGGCATTTTTAATTCCCAGGGTAAACCCGCCATTACATCACAAGCATCTGCTCCGCCAACTCCAATGGCTATCATTCCTAAACCACCTGCATTAACGGTGTGCGAGTCGGTTCCAATCATCATCCCGCCCGGAAATGCATAGTTTTCTAAAACAATCTGATGAATAATTCCTGCTCCCGGTTTCCAGAAACCAATTCCATATTTATTGGAAACAGAGGCCAGGAAATTAAATACTTCTTCACTCTCGTTTTTTGCTCTTTCTAAATCGGTTTTAGCACCCACTTTTGCCTGAATTAAGTGGTCGCAATGAACCGATGAGGGAACAGCAACTTTTGGTCTGCCGGCTTGCATAAACTGAAGCAAGGCCATTTGTGCAGTAGCATCTTGCATGGCAACACGGTCAGGATTAAAATCTACATAGGATTTACCTCTTTCGTATGCTAACGACGGTAAACTTCCGTCAAGGTGTGCATAAAGAATTTTTTCGGCCAGCGTTAAAGGGCGACCTAATGTTTTGCGTGCAGCACTAACCTTTGCGGGCATTTCGGCATACACCTTTTTAATCATTTCTATATCAAAAGCCATAATTTTGGGGTTTTTCTAACGGTTACGAATTTAGTAAAATCATGCTCATTTTCTATGTGTAGAAATACTATTTTAATTCTGAATGCGATTTTTTTGTGGAATGGTTTAAAATCGGTAATTTTAATCTTTGATCTTTAAAAAAACAAATGAGAAAAATCTACTTTCAAATTTCTATTCTATTTTCTTTATTTTCTGTAGCTATATCTTATGCTCAGAATTTTGATAAGTTACTAAATCTGAATGGAACTTCTGATTTTGTTACTATTCCCAATCCTTCCAATTCCATAGAAACACCAAATTTTACATTTGAATGTTGGGCAAAAAGGGCATCTTCAATATCTCAGTTTGGTAAAGACCGTTTGTTTATGTCAATAAATACGGATGGCTGGGGTGTTTATATTGAAGCAAATAAGTTGAAATTTACCAAAGTAGGTGTATCTGAAGCTTCATCAACTGGATCTGTAGCAGATACTCTTTGGCATCATCTGGCAGTAACTTTTAATGGTACAGAAGATACTGTAAGGTTTTATATAGATGGTGTGCTTGATTCCAAAGAAAAATTTAATTATTCATTTTCTTCTTCAGGAAGCTATTCTATTGGTTCAAGAGGAACGAGTGAATATTTTGCCGGAAAAATAGAAGAATTAAGAGTTTGGAGCCTGGTAAGAAGTTCGCCGGATATTAGCATGAATAAGTGCTCAATTTTAGATGGAAATGAAACTGGATTAAATAGGTATTATAAATTTAACGAAGGTTCGGGATCAAGTATATTAGATGCCTCGCTAAATGCTCAAAATGGAACAGTTTCCAATGGTGTTAATGTTTGGGCTGTTTCATCATTAACTTGTACAAATAGTATAAAAGAAAAAAATCTGGATAAATTTCAATTTTCACCCAATCCTGCTGCTGATTATATTTTAATAGTAAATGAAAATTTTTCTAAACCTTATGCTGTTTCATTTTTAAATATTGGTGGCTCTGTTGTTAAAACCGTAATAGTTAAATCCGGCAGAGAATATATAAATGTTGAGGATTTAAAATCAGGAATCTATTTTGTTAAATCAGAAAACAAAACGATAAAGTTTATAAAGCTATAATTTTGATAAATTTTTTCAGTTCAACTTTTAATTAATATAATTCTGATTTAAGCCAATCTCTTTGATAGGATAATTAGTATAGACTGAAAATATTTTACTTTAAATCATATTATAAAGTAAAAGGGAATATAAATGATAAGTTTTATTAATTCTAAATTATTATAAAGTTCAATTGTTTATCAATCTTTAAGGTATAATTTTTGTATTTTTAGGATATGAAGAAATTGACTTTGGGGTTATTTATAGCAGTTTTCTTAAATGCCGTTTTGTTATATGCCCAACCTCGCCCAGGCGAATATTATTCCACTAACAAAAAAGCAATAAACCTCTTTGAAAAAGCCCAGGTTAAGTTTAACGAAGGCGATTTAGAGGCTTCTTTTAAGTGTTTAGATGAAGCGGTTAAAATTGATCCTCATTTTCTGGATGCTTTTTTTATGTTGGCCAATTTGCACGAGAATAAGGGTGAAACAGATATTGCAATCGAATATTTAAATAAAATGGCCTCCATTGATAAATCATATTTTCCCAGTGCATTGTATATCTTGACCGAGTTGCAATTTAAGAAAGGCCTATACAGCGATGCTAACAACAACGCTAACGATTACCTTAAACTACCCAATTTAAACCAACAAACTAAACCTAAGGCCGAAAAGATAAAACGCAATAGCGAATTTGCTGCTTATGCGGTTAAAAATCCGGTTCCTTTTAATCCGGTTAATTTGGGTAAAAATATTAATAGCGCTTATAAGGATTATCTTCCTGCGTTTAGTGCCGATGAGCAAATGTTAATTTTTGCCCGAACTATTTTACGCGATTCTTCAAAAGAAATGTCAAGAGGTAATTCGCAAGAGGATTTTTATGTTTCTAAATTTTTACAAAATGAATGGCTGCTAGCCAAAAATTTAGGATACCCCATTAACACACCTGCAAATGAAGGTGCACAAGCTTTATCGCCGGATGGACAGTTGCTGGTTTTTACCGGTTGTGCCGATAAAGTTTATGGTTATCCTGAGGGAAGAAGCGGGCAGGGAAGTTGCGATCTGTTTTTTAGTATAAAAAAAGGGAATACCTGGTCGGAACCCCGAAACATGGGGACCCCTTTAAACACCAAGTATTGGGACTCTCAGCCCACATTGTCCTCCGATGGCAGAACCATTTATTTTTTAAGTAACAGGCCTAATGGATTAGGAGGGATGGATATTTGGAAATCATCAATTGGCAACGATGGTATGTGGAGTAATCCGATCAATTTGGGACCAACAGTAAACACCCCCGATGATGAGATGAGCCCTTTTATTCATCCGGATAACCAATCTTTTTATTTTGCTTCTAAAGGGCATAACGGAATGGGAGGTTTTGATTTGTTTATGAGTACAATGGATAGTGTAGGAAAATTTTCCACACCTAAAAATCTTGGTTTTCCTATAAATACCAATGGCGACGAATTCGGCTTAAGTGTTTCATCTAAGGGTGATAAAGCCTATTATGCCTCCGAAAGAACAGGAGGCTTTGGCGATTGGGATATCTATTCGTTTGAATTACCTCTTAATGTTCGCGCTCAAAGTATCACTTACTTTAAAGGTAAGGTATACGATAGTTCAACTAAAAAACCATTGGGTGCCAGGTTTGAGTTAATCGATTTAGAAACCAAGAAAACAATAGTTGAGTCTTATTCGGATGAAACTAACGGCGAATTTTTAGTATGTATTCCTCCTAATCGAGATTATGCTCTAAATGCATCTAAACAAGGATATTTGTTTTATTCTGATAATTTTAGTCTTAAAACTCAAAAATCCAATACGCCTTATGTAAAAGAGGTTCCTTTAACACCCATAAAACCGGGTGAACGGGTGGTGCTTAAGAATGTGTTTTTCGAAACCAGTAAATTCGATTTAAAATCCCAATCTATCGTGGAACTTAATAAGTTAAAACAATTTCTAGATGCTAATCCAACGGTTAAAATTGAATTATCCGGTCATACCGATAATGTGGGTGATAAGGTTAAAAACAAAACCTTATCCGAAAACAGAGCTAAAGCGGTTTTCGATTATTTAATATCACAGGGTGTTTTGGCTGATCGTTTAAAATTTGTAGGCTACGGTGATGCGCAACCTATAGATGATAATAAAACTGAGAATGGCAGGGCTAATAACCGAAGAACTGAATTTAAAATTGCAGCTAACTAACAAAAAAAATTGTAAATTCAATAAACTAAATTTAAAGCAAATGAAAACAATAAAGCCAAAATTAATACTTACATTTTGCGTTTTAATGGCCTTAACATTGGCCTTTACGTCTTGTAAAAAAAACCGTGAATTTAGAAATGAAACCGCTTCAGTAACCGACGATAATAAAAATGTGCAGGCGGAAATGGACGGAGCTGTTGATGATGCAAACAAAGCAATATCAGATAATCCCTCATTAGGGGGAAGAGTGTCCGGTATGCCATCTGCCCTCGCCTTTACGCCTTGTGGTTTTACAATTGATACCACTCAAAAAAGTCAGGGAGTTCTAGTTTTTAATTTCGATGGAACAACTGTTTGCAATTCCAGAATTAGGAGCGGAATCATAAAAGTTTCGTTAATGGATTTTTTATCTGGCAAAAGATGGCGTGATGCCGGTGCCGTATTAAAATTAGATTTTTCGGGCTATAAAATAAAACGTACTTCGGATAATAAAAGTTTAACTTTTGATGGAAGCTCTACCGTTACTAATGTTGAGGGAGGAAATTGGGTTACTTTGTTTTTTGCACTCTCTCCAAAGCTGGTTAATAAGGTTGAGGCTACCAATTTAAAAGTTACTTTTGACGACGGTAAAGTGGCTACTTGTAATTTATCGCGAAAATTTACCTACACTTGGTCTAATAACGTGTTAACGGCTAAAGGTGAGGGAGAAGGGACTTATAACGGTTTAAACAATTTAGAAAATTGGGGTGTAAGCAAAGAAGGCAATAATTATACCAGTCAGGTTTTAGACCCTGTTGTTTGGAACAGTACCTGCGGAGCAAATAAGCCAACATCAGGAAAATTAGATGTACAGGTGCAAGATAAAGAATTTAGTTTTGCCGCTACATTTGGTGTAGATCAATCGGGCAACGTTGTTACCAATTCTTGTCCGTGGGGTTTTAAAGTAGAATGGAAATTCAAAAACAAAACGGGTCAAAAAATTTATCAATATAATTAATTAACTAAGCCACCTACAGGTGGCTTTTTTGTTAAATAAAATGCAAAATATAAATGTAGTTTTTTACGATGGAGCATGTGGATTGTGTAGCCGTTTTGTTCAATTTATTTTGAAAAACGACAAGTTTCATGTGTTTAAGTTTGCGCCTTTGCAAGGAACTACATTTCAAAAACTTAATACGCAATATAGTTTTGTGGCAGCAGTTGATACAGTTATTTTAATTTATAATAATCGGGTTTATTATAAAAGTTCAGCTGCATTAAAGATTATTTCGCATTTAAAAGGGCCTATAAAGGTGTTAAGTGTTTTAGTTATTATTCCTGCTTTTATTAGAGATTTTGTTTATGATTTTGTGGCTAAAAATCGAAAGAAATGGTTTGGAATTAATGATCAATGCCAATTATTGCCTGCCGAGATCATTAGAGAGAAATTTTTGGAATAAGATTCCTAAAAAAGGCATAATAGCAAAAAATAGTTGGTAAAAAGCTCTATAACCCTTTATGCTATTGGGCTACAAGAAAGTTTAGTGAAAGTCGTTTCACTAAACTTTT
>JBIICS010000200.1:0-4115 GCA_044238735.1 Bacteroidia bacterium | reverse complement strand
TATTATTACCGTAAAGATTTTTTTAGTGCAAAAAAATATTTTGATGTAGCCCTTAATCAAAATCCATTTAATTACAACAATATGCTAATGAGTGCCTGGACAAACTATTTTTTGGGGAACAAGAACGATGCGAAAATATTATTCAACAAGGTTTTATTATATAGTCCCAATGATACATCCGCTTCTGAAGGACTCAGTTTAATCAAATAATATTAATTATTCGCCTTTTAAATACCATACTATTTTTTCTCTATCTAAGCATCAGTTTTGCTCAGGATATCACTTACAATGAACTCAATAAACGCTCCTATCAATATGTCCAAAACGAACAATTGGATTCGATGGAGAGTTTGCGAAATCAATCAATTGAAAGTGATTTAGATTGTTATATAATTAGACTTCGTTTAGGAATACTATATTTTAATGAAAAAAAATATGCATTAGCTAAAAGAGAATTTAACGCTGCACTTAAATTTAACTCATACGATACTTTACTATTTGAATATATCTATTATTGCCAAGTTTATTTATCTAAAATAAATGAGGCAGAATTTGAAGCGCTTACCTTTCCTCCTACACTTCAAAAAAAAATTGGACTTAGAAAAAACACCCTCATCAGAAATCTGGAGTTAAGTTATGGTTATTTTGAAGACGCCACACAAAATATAAATATACCTTCAAATTATTTGACAACCGGCGGTAATCCTCCACCTCCACCGCAGTTCGGACCTAACATCAATCCCCTATTTAACTTAATAAGTCAGAACAAAAATCAGGATATGCGATTTTACAATATCTCCCTTATCTCCAACCTTTTCTCGCGACTAAACATTACTAATTCGTTTGGACAATTTAACCTCAACAAACAAAGCATTTTTAAAGCAAATGGTGTTCAATACATATATAATTCTACCTTAAAGCAAAATGATTTAGCCACTAAAGCTGCTTTAATAGTCAATAAAAAAATAACATTGGGGCTAGCCTATCATTTTTCGTCACTTCAATTTACAAACATACTTCCGGTGTTTGACAATTATGCTAAGCTTTATTATTTTAATAAAAGCTCCATTAAGGAATACAACCATGTATTCTATGCGTCTTTTAAATTTAATTTAAACAGGGGTTGGCTAGAGCCCTCTTATTCTTTATCAAGTATAAATAATAGCAAAATTCAACAAATTAATACCGGTCTTTTTATTTATCCATTTTCAGGTAATCGATTTTATATAAATAACACCCTATCCAGTATAATTAGCAATAACTCAACACACGTTTTGGTCAATGCCAAATTTGGACTAAACTTTTGGAAACGAACAACACTTGAAAACGGCTTCTATTGGGGTAGTTTAATGAATTACAATGAAAATGGAGCGCAAATAGTTTATAATCTTTCCGATGATATTAAATTTAAATATGCTGCTAATATTTACATAAGAATTAACAAGCATTTACAGTTTGCTATTTATGGATCTCTACTTAAAAGAGAAACCGAGTATGTAATATACAACCTCCTATCACAAAAAGAAATTATAAATTTAAATTACTATCAAAAGAACATAACTGGAGGAATAATATGGAACTATTGATCAAAAAAATAAAATTAAACTTTCTGTTTATTTTGTTAAGCGTTTTTGTTTTTGGACAAGATTCTAATACTCTTATAAATGCATATAACCAATCGCTTTCGTTAGAAGCGGCCTATAAATACCAAGAAGCCATAAACCTTATGCAAAGCCAATATGATGCAAAAAATTATGAAATAACTATTCGATTGGCCTGGTTGAACTATTTAAATGGCGATTTTGCCACATCAATTAATCAATATAAAACAGCTATAGAATTAAAACCTCAGGCTATAGAACCCCGAATTGGAATTATCTACCCATATGCTTTTATGCAAAACACTGAGGCTATTATTTTAGAATATAAAGAGATTTTAAAATTAGACCCCAACAATACATCCGTTCTATATAAATTGGGAACTATTTATTACAATCGACTTCAATTTAACGAAGCACTTATATACTTTGATAAGATCTTAAAATTATTTCCATCGGATTACAATACTCTTTTAATGAGTGGTTGGACAAATTTAAAGTTAGGCAATAAACAAGAAGCATTAAAACAATTTAATAACGTTTTAATGATAAGCTACAACGACTCAAGTGCATTAGAGGGATTAAGCTCACTGAAATGAAAAAGATTATATTGAATTACAATTTAATATCTATAAAACAAATTATCATTTAAATTACAAAGCCGATAACTGGTCCATTAATGATTGAATTTTAGCTTCAGCATCTGCTTGTTTTTTGCGTTCATTTTCAATTATTTCCGGTTTAGCATTACTCACAAAACGTTCGTTAGCCAGTTTTGACTGAACCGATTTAAGAAAGCCTTTATTATATTCTAATTCTTTATTTAATCTTTCAATCTCAGCCTCTTTATCCATATTATCAAAAGAAACCGGTATAAAAAATTCGGCAGACTTAATTAAGATTCCAAAAGATGGTTCAGGCTTGTTAACTCCTAAATGATAAGCTGAAACATTTGCTAATTTCTTAACCAGTTCTATTGTGCCGCCAGATAAATTTGCATTTGAGCCGGCAAATAATTCAAGAGCTTCTTTAGGCGATTTACCTTTTTGACTTCTGAAATTTCGAATAGAGGTAATAAGCTCTAACGCTACATCTGTTTCGTTAATTACAGATTCATTTATATCTTCAACAAGAGGCCATTGTGCCACTATAACACAATCGCGAGTAGATCGTTCTTTAATTAAATGATAAATTTCTTCGGTAATAAATGGCATGTAGGGATGCATTACTTTTAAAACATTCTCTAATATTGATATTGTTTTATCGTAGGTCCATTTATCGATTGGTTGTTCAAAACCAGGTTTTACCATCTCCAGATACCAAGCACAAAAATCATCCCATACCAACTTATAAGTACTCATCAATGCATCACTCATTCTATATTTAGAGTAATGGTCATTAATTTCAGCCAACTGTTTATTAAACTTATTATGGAACCAGTTAACAGCAGACTTATTTGTTTCAGGAGTAGTGGCCGCTTCATCAACATTCCAGCCTTTTATTAATCGGAAAGCATTCCAAACTTTATTGGTAAAGTTTCTGCCTTGTTCACAATAAGATTCATCAAATAATAAGTCGTTTCCGGCAGGAGAACTCAGCAACATACCAACGCGCACACCATCTGCGCCATATTTTGCAATTAAATCTAAAGGATCCGGTGAATTACCAAGAGACTTAGACATTTTTCGTCCTAACTTATCACGAACAATTCCGGTTAAATAAACATTAGTAAATGGTTTAGCCTCCATCCACTCGTAACCTGCAATAATCATACGTGCCACCCAAAAGAATAAAATTTCCGGAGCAGTTACTAAATCATTAGTTGGATAGTAGTATTTAATATCAGCATTATTTGGATTTTTAAACCCGTCGAAAACGGATATTGGCCACAACCACGAAGAGAACCATGTGTCCAATACATCCTCATCTTGCCTTAATTCAGAGGCCGATACAATAATGCCTTTTTCTGCAAATATTTTTATGGCTTCATCAGAAGTTCTACATACCACGTATTCATTTTGCTTATTATACCAGGCCGGAATACGTTGCCCCCACCAAAGCTGACGGGAAATACACCAGTCGTGTACATTCTCCATCCAATGCTTGTAAGTATTAATAAACTTATCCGGAATTAATTTTACCTCTCCGTTTAATACTGCATCAAGGGCCGGTTTAGAAACCTGATCCATTTTTAAGAACCACTGCAATGACAATTTAGGTTCAATTACAGCACCCGTTCTTTCGCTGGTACCCACTTTATTTTTAATGTCCTCGCTTTTTACTAAATATCCCAACTCCTCCAAATCCTTTGCAATTTTTTTACGAACCGCAAAACGATCTTCACCAATATAAAAACCGGCGGCATCACTTAAAGTACCATCCGGATTAAGCGTGTCTATGGTTTCAAGCTTATGCTTAATTCCCAAATTATAATCATTAATATCATGAGCAGGAGTAACTTTAAGCGCCCCAGTTCCAAATGCCTTATCCACATACTCATCAAATATAATGGGCACA
>JBIICS010000199.1:0-4123 GCA_044238735.1 Bacteroidia bacterium | reverse complement strand
TACAAAAAAAGTTTAGTGAAACGACTTTCACTAAACTTTCTTGTAGCCCAATAGCATAAAGGGTTATAGAGCTTTTTACCAACTATTTTTTGCTATTATGCCGTAACTACAAAAAGTATGAATTAATAATTAGTTGCCTAACAATAATCTTTAATCGTTCGAAAGCTGTTTTTCTGTCTCAATAGAATCACTGCTGTGAAAAATATCTATTGATGTTAAGGCAGCTAAAAAAGCCCAAAATGGAACCGAAGCCTTATCGGTATCTAAGAAATTATTTAGAGCGCCATGAACAAAATAAGTTAATATTCCCAGGAAAAGCATAGCTACTAAACCTCGTTTTTTTCCTTTCGGTAGTTTGTAAAAAAGTTTCAAAGAAGTATAAATGCAGGTTAAAAAAATTACAAAAAAACTTACGAGTCCAAGTACACCCTGTTCCGCCAACGGACCTATATACTCGCTGTGAGCATTACCGGCATCACCCGAATTTGTACTAATTATTGTTTTTTCATCAGCCTTTTGATAGGGAGCGTATTGAAACATATAGGTTCCGGGACCAAACCCGAAAACTGGTTTATCGCCAAACATTCTGATAGCAGAACTCCATCTATTTAATCGTTCCAGGTTAGAAGCGTCTGAAGATATATTTGAGATTGATTGTACGTGTTCAGTTAAATTAGAAGAAGAATCTTGTCGATTTTTCTCAAGTTTCATTAACAGTTTATCCATGTTAAACAAAACAATAACTAAAACTATTCCGCCCACCGCAATAAGTCCTTTAAATTTAACTTTAGCCAACATTAACAAATACATAAGTAGAGAAACAATTAAGCTTACCCAAGCAGCGCGAGTATAGGAAAGCACTATGGCAACCGAGTAAAAAATAAGAAATAACCAGGAGATAGTTCTAAATGGGACGGAATATTGTTTACTAAAACTAAAGCCAATTAAAACAGGAAAAAAGAAAGCTAACATGGCTCCATATGATGTATGATCATTAAAAAAAGGATCCATTACCCAATGAGCTGTTTCCTCATCAAAACCATACCGACTATGCACCACTATTGTATAAGCCGAAATTATAGCCATGGGAACTATGTAAAACCAAAGAAATTTTGAAATGTTTTCAAAATTTTTAAATAAAACTGTACCTAAGAAATAAAATGGTACTACGAACCATAACCGTGCCAACAGATATTTAAATGATACCATGGGCATTGAACTAGTTATGCAGGTTAAGGTCATCCAAACTAAACTTATGGTAACCGCAATAGTAATGGGATGACGAGAGACTTTTTTATTAATACCCCCCTCTATTAAAAACTTAAGAAAAAACAACCCAAGCGTTAAGATCATGAGCGGTTCTGTAGGTAAACTTAAACTTAAACCAGCTCCTTGAAATTGGTATACCACCGAAAGTGGAGTAAAAAAAGTAATAATAAATAGAATAGAATCTAACGATTTAATAAACAATACAGCCAATAATAAAACTACGGGAATTAAAGTAAAATAATAAAACTCGTTAGCTGTTAAAACGGAGTTAATTGCAACAAAAAGGATAACAATGGCATATATCCATTTTATGTTTATTTTTTGAAGCATTTATGCTTTTGTTTTTAACGGATTAAACTCTTTTAAAACAAGAATTAAAACAGCTAAAACCAAAGCAGACAAAGTGGATGATAAAACAATTAACCATCTGATTGGGTAAGCTTTTTTATCGTTAGGAAAAGGTTCAACCACTACGTTAGCATAAGTAATTAATTTGCGTGAATCGTATAAAGTTTTTTCGTATTCTGTTTTAAATCCTTTTGTTAATTCTCTCACGCGAGCCAATTCGTGGTTAACTTCATCCCATTTTTCTCCCATAATTTCCATGTTTCTAATAAGTTCCTTAGCTGTTTCATTTTTATTTGAAAAATAACTTCTGTAGGCCTCTTTTACCTGAACCGAGTAATCCAAAATATGATATTTAGTTCGAAGTGTATCTCTAACAATCATTAAACTATCTAAAATCTTCTTTTCAGCATCAAAATTATTTTTGTTTAGCGCAACGAGTTCTAACAATTTAGATCTTTGTAAAGCACGTGTTTTTTCATTCATTATTTGAATAATACGATTTGCAATTTTTGTAGCTACTTCGGGATCTTGATCTAAAACTTTTAAATAAACCGATTCGTATTCAGTTTTTTGAACACCGATATTAGATTCGTACTCTCTTACAATGGCAGCTTTTGCTCCCTTGTTTTGCATGTTAATATCGTAACGAGCGGGCAAATCGAATTCTTTAATTATGGTTTCCATAATATAATCGGACTGTAATAATTGCAACATTTGCTCAGTTTGAGATTCAACGGAATAAGGTAAAATGTTTGTAGGATAAAGAATAGCTTCGGACTTATATTTTGGCTTTATTAAATAAGCAGAAATTGTGGAAACTATTAATGCGAGTAAAACAAAGATTATAATTTCTCTTTTCTTCTTAACTAATAAGTTAATAATATTGATTACTGTGAATGTACTATCCATGATTATTTGCGAAGATTTTTATAATTATCAAATAAGATAAGAAAAAGAATGAGCAGTATTTCTGTACCCAAAAATGAAAGCAAAACAATTAACCACCTTAAAGGATAGGCGCTTTTTTCTGCTTTATATGCACTGTTTACCATAAATTTATAGGGCAGATTTTGATCCACATCCAACTTAGCCTCATCGTAGCGAGCCTTTAAAAAACTAAGTTGTTTTCTTTTAAACTCCAAATTATCTCGAATAGCCACATAAGCACCGCCGTACTTTGCTAAATTATTTAAGCGATCCTCAAATGACTTTACGGCGCCAGATTTTCCCTCTAAAATAGCCTTGGCCAAACCTTCGTTTAATCGTTCCGATTGAGACTCATAATCATTTACGCCAAGCAGTCGTAGTTTTTGCAATGAATCATCATCAGCCTTAATTTCAGTTTTTAAATCATTATATGTTTTTTCAACCAGATTAAGCGCTTTTTGAGCTCTTTGTTTCACTATTTTATTATGTATTGAGTCGGATAATGAGGCAATGTCGTTAGCAATATTAGCGGCTATCTGCGCATCAGTATCAAATACAGTAATTTTTACGGACATAAACTCCGTTCTTTTAAAGGTGATATTGTCTTCGTATTTTTCAATTAACTTAGACATACGATATTTGTAATCCTGAGAAATCTTATAGTGCTCTAATAAATTGTATTTTGCAACCACTCGGTCTCTAATTTCATCAGAATTAAGAATTTGAAGTAATTGTTCTGCTTCCTCTTCCTCACCAAACTTTCCGATGTCCTGATTAGCGCCAGGATTCTCACTTAATAAAGCTTTAGAGGGAGAAACATTTGTTGATGGAAATAAAATTACCGTAGATTTAAATTTGGGAGTAATAAGAAAACTAACTAAAAAAGATATAATTAGCGAAATAATACCCAAATAAACAATGGGTTTCCTCCATTTATAAAAAAACACCATCACATTTAGAGTATTAAACTCATCTTCGCGGTGCTTTTTATTAAACATATACATTTGCGTGTTTCTTTGGGATGGCAAAGATAACCAAAATTTTGTCTATTTAGTTTTTTTGACCTTTTTAGAACCCTGCAGGAAAGTAAGGGCAGATCTTAAACTTATAATATTGAACATCAGGGCTATAAGACCCACAGAAAGAGCTGCTAAAATAAAATTTAACATCCATTTATCAGGAGAGTAAAGCACCTGTTTAGAAAGGTAATTAATTATAAATGCCAGTGCCAAAAAGCTTAAAATTTTAATTATTAAATTACGATTTGTTTTAAATTTTAGCACCTTAGAGGCCATAATAATTTGGGCAATTGCAGTTAAAGACTGAGTAAATAAACTAACCCAAACAGCACCCTGAGCTTTATAAATTGGAATTAAAACCAGATTAACCCCAATATTAAATAACATCCCCACTGTGGCCATCGTATTCAATTGCTTTAAATTTCCATTAGCCGTTAGTAAAGTACCAAAAATATAGGTTGTTGAAATAGCAACAAAACACATCATCAAATAAGAGAATACTTCTGCCGATTCGTTAACGTGATTAATGTAGAGAAGCCCCATTAGCTCTTTACTATAAA
>JBIICS010000074.1:0-14116 GCA_044238735.1 Bacteroidia bacterium | reverse complement strand
CTCTCCAGCAGAGCTCGCTTCCTCTTCAGGTTTACGGCTCCATATTAGTGTTTTTAATTTGAAAATCCACCAACTATTTTTTGCCACATTACCGTAGTTACTAAAAAAAGCCACAATTAAAATTTAACCCTTATGATGCTTTTGCAAAGAAAATATTGAACTGCTGAAGATGTTTTATTTAATCTCCCAGGTGTTTTTACCCTGAATTAAAAGATCGAGGTCACCCTCTCCTTTAAGTGCAATAGCTTGTTCAACTTGTTCGTTTAAACTTTCATCATAAGTTTTACGCGGATTTGCATACAAGACTCCAAATGGTCTTGGTAAATGATTTTCTTTCGTTGGATCGTCAAAAATACGAGTTAAGATGGTTGCTTTAATGGTATCGGTTTCATCATGTATCCATAAATCATTGGCACTTACACCGCCTGTTAAATCAACAACTACAGGCTTAAATCCATCCAATCTTATACCTTTATCAGCATTTGATCCAAAAATTAAAGGTTTACCATTTTCAACATAAACAGTTTCATCTTTCTTTGTTGCTTTTTCGGTAAAAACTTCAAAAGCACCGTCATTAAAAACATTACAGTTTTGGTAAATCTCTACTAAGGAAGTGCCTTTATGAGAATTTGCTCTTTTTAAAACTTCACGAATATGAATAGGATCGCGGTCCATAGTTCTGGCTATAAAGCCGGCATCGGCACCCATACATAAAGCCAGGGGATTAAACGGATGATCTATGGCACCAGTAGGACTTGATTTAGTAATCTGACCTTCTTTTGAAGTTGGAGAATATTGTCCTTTTGTTAAACCATATATTTCATTATTGAATAATAAAATATTTAAGTCGATGTTTCTTCGTAATAAATGTATTAAATGATTTCCACCAATTGATAACGAGTCGCCATCGCCTGTAATTACCCATATGCTTAGTTCAGGACGAGTAGCTTTTAATCCACTGGCTATTGCTGTAGCTCTGCCATGTATACTATGCATTCCAAATGTTTCCAAGTAATAAGGAAAACGAGAAGAGCAACCTATGCCGGAAATAAAAACAATTTCCTCACGTTTTAAACCTAATTCGGGAAGTACAGTTTGCACTTGTTTTAAAATGGAATAATCACCACAACCTGGGCACCAACGCACTTCTTGATCAGATGTAAAATCTTTAGCGGTTAATTTTAAAGTTTCGCTTTCTAAATTCATTATGGTGTTATTTAAGTTGTTTGATGATTTCGTTTTTTATTTCAGATGATGTAAATGGTAACCCTTTAATTTTATTAAAAGGTTGAGCATTTACAAGGTATCGGTCTCTTATGATCTTAACCAGCTGACCGTTATTTAACTCAGGAATAATAATTTTATCGAACTTATTTAAAATTGCACCTAAATTTTTTGGGAATGGATTAAGATACCTTACATGTACATGAGCTACGTCATTTCCATCTGCTCTTAATTCTTTAACTGCGGCCTTAATAGAACCGAAAGTAGAACCCCAACCTAAAACCAGTATTTTACTATTTTCATTTCCCTGGTCAAATTGCTGATCGGGGATATGGTTAGCGATATTATTAATTTTTTGCTGACGGGTTTTAACCATAAACTCATGGTTCTCGGGATCATAGGAAATATTTCCGGTTTCGTGTTCTTTTTCTATACCACCCACACGGTGTTCCAATCCTTTGGTACCGGGAATAGCCCAAGGTCTAACTAAATCTTGATTGCGTTTATAAGGAAGAAACTTTTCACCTTCAACTGCTTCTGCATATTTTACTTTAATTTCGGGTAGATCTGAGCTCTTAGGGAATTTCCAAGGTTCAGCCCCATTTGCAATATAGCCATCAGTTAATAAAATAACTGGTGTCATGTGATTAATAGCAAGGCGACAAGCTTCAAATGCCATGTTAAAACAATCACTCGGAGATTGAGCAGCAATTACAGCTACAGGAGATTCACCGTTTCTTCCATACATGGCTTGTAATAAATCGGCCTGTTCTGTTTTGGTAGGTAAACCAGTGCTCGGGCCACCTCTTTGCACATTGATAACTACCAAGGGCAGTTCAAGCATTAAGGCTAATCCCATCGCTTCAGTTTTTAAAGCTATTCCTGGACCGGAAGAAGAGGTTATTCCTAAGTTACCACCAAATGAGGCACCAATAGCAGAACAAATACCCGCTATTTCATCTTCAGCTTGAAAAGTTTTTATACCAAAATTCCGGTGTTTAGCAAGTTCATGTAAAATATCGGATGCAGGTGTAATAGGGTAAGTGCCTAAAAAAAGAGTTAAACCCGATTTTTTTGCAGCCGCAATTAATCCCAACGCAGTTGCATTATTACCCATTATATTACGATAAATGCCGGGTTTTAATGGAGCCGCTTTTACTTCGAAACGAGCGTTAAACGTTTCTGTTGTATCGCCATAAGAATAACCTGCTTTAAGGACTTTTATATTAGCCTCAGCAATTTCCGGACGTTTTTTAAATTGATCGTAAATACTTTCTATGGTAGGTTCAAGTGGGCGTTGGTATATCCAAAAGATAAAACCTAAAACAAACATATTTTTACTTCTGTCTATCTCTTTTGTACCCAGGCCACTTCCATCTAAGGTTGTTTTGGTTAATTTGGTTACATCAATTTTAACCAAATTATAGTTGCTTAAGCTGCCATCTTCAAGCGGGTTAATTCCATCCGGATATTTGGCAAGTTTTAGATTTTTGGGATCAAATCCATCTGTGTTGGCTATAATCGTACCGCCTTTAGTAAGTTCCTTTAAGTTGGCTTTTAAGGCAGCTGCGTTCATTACTACTAAAACATCACAAACATCGCCGGGTGTATAAACTTCAGTACTGCCAAACTTTATTTGAAAACCCGAAACGCCTGGTAAAGTCCCTTGAGGAGCTCTAATTTCTGCCGGAAAATTTGGAAAAGTACTTAAATCATTACCTAATAATGCGGTTGTATTTGTAAATTGTGTGCCTGTTAACTGAATTCCATCTCCAGAATCTCCTGCAAAACGAATCGTAACTTCTTTTAATTCTTGTGATACTGCCATTTTATTTTAATGAAATGCAAATTTAATGTTTACTAATTAACTTATTACTAATAAAAAAGTTTAATTGTCCAATCATTATTTTTCTCACCTTAATTTTTTTTGTTTTAACACAATGATTTTAATCATTTTATAAAAAAAACATTCTTTTTAATTTTCGACAAATAATTTAAAGAGTATTAGCTTCAAAGTTTACTGATATTATAGCAAATATAATAAAATTAACATATTTAGTCTATATTTTAAATAGATTAAGTAGATTAAATAATGACTTAAAAAGAAAATATTTATAATTTATGTGGTTAATAACTAAAAAAACGGATAGATTGTTGATAATCAATAACGAATAGCATTTTTGATTTTTTGAAAATTACTATTTGACTCATTAGTTTTCAATTTCTATAAAATGTTTAAACAGTCATTGAATTATCTTGAATATGCGTTGTTAAATTTTAAAAATGATTTTTGTGATATTTAAAATGTGTTTAAAACCTGATAATTTTTGTTAATTCATAATTAGTTATTTAAAATTAAAATGATTTTATTTATGTTTTAAATTAAAGAGGCTGCTAATTAAGAACGGTATTTAATTTAGCTTTAATTAGGGGCTTTTTGAAAATGCATAAATTTGTTAATCAAACGATTAGATATGAAATACGGGTTTTTCCTTCTATTTATAATGTTTTCGGTAAAGTTATTTGCCCAAATTGATGATAAAATCAATATAGTTTCTTTGGGTAAAAACAGATTAACCTATCTTCATGAACCTAAGGGTGCTAATGCAGTAGCAAAAAGACCACTTATTATTGCTTTGCATGCGGGAGGACAAACTGCTAAAGAATTTATGAGTTTTACAAAGTTTAACAGGTATTCCGACCGAGACACCGTTTATGTGGCTTATCCTGCAGCAATTGATCAGCATTGGAACGATGGGAGAATAATACCAGGAGATGATGTTTCTAAATATGCTAATGATGTTCAGTTTATTTCAGATTTAATTGATTTTATTATTAAGAACAAAAATGTTGATGCCGAAAGGGTTTATGTAACTGGTTTGGCTAATGGAGCTCTTATGTGTTACAGATTAGCTTGCGAAATCCCTCAAAAAATTGCAGCAATTGCTCCTGTAGCAGGTTCAATTGCAAGTGAAATTTCAACTACTTGTTCCCCTGTTAATGTATTAAATATAATTGCTATTAATGGTGAGGATGATCCTATTGTTCCATATAAAGGTGGCAAAGTAACCTTTGAGGGTAAGGATCTGGGAAATATAGAGTCTGTTGAAAAGACTATAAACTTTTTCGCAAATTATGGTTCTGAAATTAAGGCAAGTTCTATTAAAGTTAAAAAGAAAGATTTTGACCATACGGACCGCACTACACTTATAACTGAATCATATACAAACGCAAAATATTTGAGTGAGGTTGTTTTATATACAGTAAAAGGAGGGGGGCATGCCTGGACAGGTGCTTCTCAATATCTCCCCCCAAGCACTACAGGTAATGTTTCCAGAGAATTTGACACTTCTTTTATTATTTGGGAATTTTTCATGAATGTTTATTAGTTTTAGGCTTTAATTAAGAAAACATATCAAATGGAAAAATCTTCAGAAATAGACTTATTTAAAGTATTTATTTGGGTTTTAAAAAGCTTTATTAAAAGATGGCTTATTATTCTAATTGTTCTTGTAGTTACTTTAGGTTACGGAATCTATAAAAATTCAAATAAAAATTATAAAAAAGAATTAATACAGCACACCAGTATATTAAAATCTAATTTGCCCAACATGGGCGCCATGTATAAATTATCGTCAGCCTTGTTAAGCGACAATATCGAAAATTTAAAGACAATCCTTTTAATTAATGATTCGGATATTAAGTTTATTAATTCTGTTTTAATTGATACAACCTACAAACCAATGATTATCCTTAAAATTGAAGGTTCTAATCAGGAAAGTATACTTTATGTAAAGCATGCATTCTTAACGTTTTACAATATTGCAGTTAAAGAGGACATTTTATTTGAAATTGAAAAATCTAAAACATTAATTAGAAAATTCAACAGCAAGTCATCTGGTAAGATATTAACGGATTCCGTTTTCCAGAATGCGGATGTTTCATTTAAAGATAAAGAACAATTAGAAGCCTTTGAAAAAGGAATGGATTATGTTAAACGAAAACAAAATCTTGAAACCAATGGAGCTTTTACCGAGATTAAATCTTACGAAACAAAAATAGTTAATACTTCAGGTACCGGCACTTTTAAAACGCTATTAATCTTTTCTTTAATCGGACTATTATCAGGGTGTTTACTTGCCCTATTTATGGAAGGTTTTAGAGCATTATTGCCATTTTTAAAGTCTGATAACTAGCCCCTATTGCATAAATTAATAAAATTGCAATAATTGCAGGTCTTAATATCTGAGGTTTTGGTAAAAGGTATTTCTGGATTTAAAATTTCAATAAATAATTCCTTTAAGTAATTCTCAAATTCAAGGAAATCGTTTTCATTCAATAGGATATTATTATGGAATGAAAGCTGTTTAACCCCAGATTTTAAATCTTTAAAACTGATAATACCCCCCGAAATGTTTTGTTTATTTCTTTTGTTGTGTAAGATATAAGCGTAATAAAATAACTGAAATCCCTTATTTTTCTTTTCATCCGTTAAATCGCTCTTGTTTTCGAACGTCAGTTCTTTTATATCTGTTCGTCCTGTTTTATAATCAATAATTCTATAATTATTATTAAATAGCTCTACGCGATCGGCTTTACCATATAATTTAATGTGTAAATCATCTAAATTAAGAATACATTCTATGCTTTCTTCTAAAGAGGTAATTGAAAGACTTTCATTTTTTAGTTGATTTATAAATTGTAAATGATAGTTTGAAATTAGACGTAAAATAACTTTATACAGAATTCTGTTTTTGCCTTTTATTTCGTTATAACTTCCAAAGTTATTTTTAAAAGCCTCATTTAAATAGTGCTCTTTTTCTTTAAATAGTTGATTTAAAAGAGCATCGTTTAATTTTACATTTAAAAATTTTTGAAAACATTTTTCTAATACTTCGTGAACAATATTACCAAAAAGGGCAGCATCCAACTCTTCATCTAATTCTTCTTCTTCCTTAATTTTTACAACTTCTGATAAAAAAAATTTTAATTTACAGGTTCTATATAAATTAAGACTACTCGGTGAAATGCCTTTCACTAATTTTTGTTTTATTAAATCTATAATCCAGGGCTCTTTTTCCACTTGTTCAAGTCCGTTATATTCCAATTGATCACTAAAAACAGGATTAATATTTAGGTTCTCAATTTTTATGTCTGGATTATATTGAGGAATTTCAAATTTAATTTGTTCAATAAATCTGCTTTTTTCGGCTGATTTTATAGAATCAGCATCATCATTATAAAGGAGATAAATATTTTTTGCCCTACTTAATAATCTGTAAAAATGATAGGAAAATATAGCGTCTTTATCGTTATATGTAGGTAGTCCAAATATTTTCTTTATCTCAAAAGGTATAAAGGTGTTTTGTTTTTTTCCTGCAGGTAAAGATCCCTCATTTAACGAATGAATTATGATATTTTCAAAATCGAGTGTACGTGTTTCTAACATACCCGTAATTTGAAGCCCATTTAAAGGTTCACCAATAAAAGGAATGCTAATTTGAGAAGATAATTGTTTTAAAGTGTTTAAAACTTGTTGAATATTTAAATTGATATTAGCTTTTTGAGCAGACTGATGAGTTTTGTATAATAGTTTTAAAAACTCATCATTCAATGTATATTGAAGCGGATCGTTTTTTAATTTAGATTTTAATCGTTCACATAAATTTATTACATAATAAAACCCTGATTCTTTTTCCTTTATTTTTAATAATTCGATAAGTAATTGTTTAGTTTCATTGTCTTTTATAATCTCTTCTATGTCCGTTAACCCAATAAATAAATAGTTGTTTTTAATGAGCTTTGCTTTTAATAAAGAAGATATATTTTTATTTTCTGCTAACTCAGAAAACTGAGGCTTTAATATAAAATCCAGAAATGTTTTGGTGTAGAATTTACACTCTTTTTTAAATATTCTAACCGTACTTAAAAGCTGCAGATAATTTAGAATAAAGGCAAAGTATGGTGAGCTTTTTAATGGGTAGCCCATGGAGATGTTTACATGAGAAATTTTTTCGGGTAAAGAATTAATTGCAGGAATTAGAAGCGACTCGTCGGCCAATACATAAGCCCAATCGGAGATATTTCCTGGTTGGTAATGATCATTTAAAATTTGAGCAGAGATTTTTACCTGCGAAATATTTCGATTACAAGGGATTAGAAAAATATTTTTTTGGATGTCTTTGTAATTGTCATTTTTCCAGCTATACTCTAATGTATGGTTGTTTTTAAAATAAGGATTTTTAAAATGTCTTCGTAAAGATCGACCGGCCTCTTTTACTTTGTCGTTTATGTAAAATTCGTCGGCATCAAAAATAATTTCTCCCTGGTTTCTTTTAACTAACACGTTAATCAATTGCTCTTCACAACCACTCAATGCGTTAAAACCAGCAAACAAAATCTTTTTTTTATTGTAAATAAAATGATGATTATTAATTTTATCAGCCGCAATACGATAGGCCAAACCCTGATAGGCCATTCCGTTGTCGGAACAATACTTTTTTAAATGATTGTAATAATGCGGAAGCGAATTCCAAAATTTGAGATATTGTTTTTGAAAATCTGTTAACTCAGCTCTATCCGGGCTCCACTCTTTTAAAGCCCTTTCGTCGTTAAGATAGCCGAAAAATTGGTGAGGATCAACATTATAAGCGTCAATTTCATTAAAATCTGTAAGCAATACATTTGCCCAACCAGAAAATTCTTCAAGAGGTTGAGCATTTTCGGCCTCTATTGATTTATAAATATTATAAAATTCGAAAAGTAAATCAAGGTTATCAGCTTTTATTGTTTCAGAAACTTCAAAAACAAAATCTTCAATTGATTTTATTTGAGGTACAATAAATGTTTTATTAAAATGCTTTTTTAAGTAATCAATTAGAAAAATACGAGCTCTTCTGTTCGGTAAAACTACCAATAATTCGTTCGTTTTATTTTCGTAAAATTCTTTGATGTATAGAGCCGTATTCTCTAAGAAAGGAAGTTTACTATTCATTTTCAAAATCTAATTGATTAATTACTTCTTTTAGTTCCCTTAAAGTTTTGTGGTTTTTCTGTTCAATTGCTATGTCAATTCCTTTATTAATAATTAAACGACATTCCTCAATTTCATTTATTTCTTTTAACCATATGCCAAGCTGATAATAGGAGGCCAGGTAATTAGCATCTTCAATTATTAATTGTTTAAGATTATTAATGGCCTCTTTTTTATTACTTAGCTTATATAACTCAATAGCAACAGCGTATTTCAAGAATGAATCTTTAGGATCTTTCAGCAGCATTTTATTTAATTCCTCTATTCTGTTCATAATTTATGTTCGATAAGTTTAATAAAAAAATCCCGGTTTTACCGGGATTTAGGTTTAAAATTAATCCTGATTTCTTTTCTTAACCATTGTTAATATAGTGGCAATTGCAACGGTTTCGCCTGTTTCATCGTAAACATCAACAAGCCATTTAACAATGCCTTTAGCAATATCTTCAGGGGTTTTCTTTTCTTGATCTATTTTTTCTTTGCAAGTTAATCTAACACCAATTGTAGCACCTGGATAAACAGGTTTAGTAAATCTACATTCATCTAAACCATAATTAAGTAAAACAGGACCTTTTTTTGCATTAACAAATAATCCGGCTGCTGCACTTAAAACAAAATAACCATGGGCTACACGTCCGCTAAAAATAGTATCATTTAATGATGTAGCATCCGTATGCGCATAGAAATGATCCCATGAGACATTAGAAAAATTCACAATATCAGCTTCCGTTACGGTTCGTTTAGCTGTTATTAAAGTTTCACCAACTTCAAGATCTTCAAAGTATTGGTTAAACGGATGTGTAATTTTTTCGTTATAGGTTGATCCATATTGATATTGATTTGTTATAGCTGTGATCATATCAGGAGAACCTTGAATTGCGGTACGTTGCATGTAATGCAATACACCTCTTTTGCCACCCATTTCTTCACCGCCACCAGCACGACCTGGGCCACCATGAACAAGCAATGGGAGAGGAGATCCATGGCCGGTATGTGATTTTTCATTCGTTCGGTTAATCACTAGCATTCTCCCATTCATATGCGCGCTTCCTAAAACAAAATCTTTTGCAATATTTTTATCATTTGTTGTTATTGACGTCACTAACGAGCCTTTACCCAACTTAACTAAATTTATGGCATCGTAAATAGTTTTGTATGGCATAATGGTACTAACAGGACCAAAAGCTTCAATGTTATGGGCATCCTGATTTTTAAATGGATTACTATTTAGGAAAACTATCGGTTTAATAAACGAACCTTTATTAATGTCAGCTCCCTTTACTTCAAAACTATCGTGGCCACCGTATACAATTTCCTGCGATTTTTTAAGTAATTCAACTTTTTCAAGTACTTCATTTAATTGGCCTTTTCCTGCTAGTGCTCCCATTCTTACACCTTCTTGGTTAGGGTCTCCGATAATAATTCCATCCAATCTTTTGGTTAAGGCCTTTTGTACCTCTTCAACTAAATTTTCAGGAACCATAATTCTTCTAACGGCTGTACATTTTTGTCCGCATTTAATCGTTATTTCTTTCGTAACTTCTTTAATAAAAATTTCAAACTCAGGAGTGCCCGGTATACTATCTGCCCCCAATACCATGGCATTTAACGAATCGGCTTCCATGTTAAAATGCACCGATTCGTCAAGTAAACGCGGGTGACTTTTTAACATTTTTCCCGTAATTGCTGATCCTGTAAAAGTTACTACATCTTGATTAGTTACAAAATCTAAAATTCCGTTAGCCGATCCACAAATCAGTTGCAATGAGCCTTCCGGTAATATTTTTGAAGCAATAATCTCTTTAGTTACAACTTCGGTTAAGAAAGAGGTAACGGTTGCCGGCTTTACCACGGCAGGCACACCAGCAAGTAGATTTACAGCTATTTTCTCTAGCATACCCCAAATAGGGAAATTATAAGCATTTATATGAATGGCAACACCTTCTTTAGGAACGCACAAGTGCACACCCGAAAAACTATTGTCTTTGCTTAATGCGATTGAATCCCCATCTACAAAATAAGGTTCATTGGGATATTGTCTTCGTAAAGAAGCATAACTAAAAAGATTTCCAATTCCACCTTCAATATCTATCCAACTATCTACCTTCGTTGCACCGGTAGCCCATGAAATTTTATAGAATAATTCTTTTTTACTCAGTAAATGTTGAGCCAAAGACCTAAGCATCCTTCCTCTCTCATGAAAGGTTAGTTTTCTTAAAGCAGGTCCGCCAACAGTTCGCGCGTAATCAAGCATTTTATCAAAATCAACACCCTTACTACTTGCTTCATAAATCGCCTCTCCAGTTATTGAGTTATATAAAGTTTGCCCTTGTCCTTCACCCGAAATCCAAGTACCGTATGCATAATTTTCTAGTTTGTTCATAAGCTATTTTGTTTTTTTCAAAAGTAAAAATATTGAAACACAATTTTCTTACTAATCTTGCATAAATAATAAGCTTAATTTAAACATATGAATTCCAATAAAACAATAATTATAACAGGTATTTCTAGGGGGCTGGGTAAATCGCTTCTATTGGAAGCTTTAAAACATGAACATTTAAATGTGATTGGTATCTCTAGAAACACACAATTAGTTAAAAATGAGTTTGTTAATTCGGTCAGGAAACCATATTTAATCGATTTTAACCTTTCTGATGAACGTGAAGATTATACTAGACTGGTTCAGTTAATTATCAAAGAATTTGGTACTGTAGATTATCTTATTAATAATGCTGCAACCATAAATGTTAAGCCTTTTATGGAGTTTACTTCTAATGAAATTGAAAATTTATATAAAATAAATGTTTTTTCAGTTTTAAAATTAATTAGAGAAATAAGTCCTTTAATGCAAAACAAACAAACACGATCCCATATTGTTAATATTAGTAGTATGGGAGGATATCAAGGAAGTATAAAATTTCCCGGTCTAAGTATTTACGCAAGTACGAAGGCGGCAATAGCAAATTTAACCGAAGGTTTAGCAGTTGAATTTGCAGAAAAAAACATTTCAATTAATTGTTTGGCAATAGGCGCAGTACAAACTGAAATGTTAAAAAGTGCATTCCCAGATTATAACGGAGGAGTTAAACCTGAAACCATGGCGGATTATGTTTTAAATTTTACAATCCGAGCCCATCAAGTGTTTAATGGAAAAATTCTACCGGTTTCAAATAGCACACCTTAAAATTATTTATTTGAATTTCAGTAAATTAGTGGTTTTTAATTGACTTTTTTACTAATCTTTAATTAAACAACATAAAAATGTATACATTTGCACCCCCGATAGTAAAGGGATGTTCTTTTTGTGTTTTTATCAAATGTTTAAATTGTGTAAAATCAGTGAAAACAGATAATTAAAAATTTCTTAAAATATTTTTAAAAAAATATTTGCGAATAACAAAAAAGTTCTATCTTTGCGCTCCCCAAACGAAGGGAAGATAAAAAGTGGAAAGATTGGAGAAGAGGGGGGGATAAGTTCTTTGAAAAATTGAAGCAGCAAAATTAAGGTAAACAAATACCCGTCAATATTGTAGTGAATACAAATTGATGAGAACTCCAGCCAGATACTCTAAAAATTAAATTAAGAAAAATTTTTTCTTTACAATGAAGAGTTTGATCCTGGCTCAGGATTAACGCTAGCGGCAGGCCTAATACATGCAAGTCGAGGGGCATCAGGTGTAGCAATACATGCTGGCGACCGGCGCACGGGTGCGTAACGCGTATGCAACTTACCCACAACAGGTGAATAGCCCAGAGAAATTTGGATTAATACACCGTAGTATAGAGATATGGCATCATATTTTTATTAAAGATTTATCGGTTGTGGATGGGCATGCGTCCCATTAGCTAGTTGGTGAGGTAACGGCTCACCAAGGCGACGATGGGTAGGGGATCTGAGAGGATTAACCCCCACACTGGTACTGAGACACGGACCAGACTCCTACGGGAGGCAGCAGTAAGGAATATTGGACAATGGTGGCAACACTGATCCAGCCATGCCGCGTGCAGGATGACGGCCCTATGGGTTGTAAACTGCTTTTATTCGGGAATAAACCTCTGTACGAGTACGGAGCTGAAGGTACCGAAAGAATAAGCATCGGCTAACTTCGTGCCAGCAGCCGCGGTAATACGAAGGATGCAAGCGTTATCCGGATTTATTGGGTTTAAAGGGTGCGTAGGCGGGTTTGTAAGTCAGAGGTGAAAGCCCATCGCTCAACGATGGAACTGCCTTTGATACTATAGATCTTGAGTGCGGTTGACGTTGGCGGAATGTGCAGTGTAGCGGTGAAATGCTTAGATATTGCACAGAACACCTATTGCGAAGGCAGCTAACGAAGCCGTAACTGACGCTGATGCACGAAAGCGTGGGGAGCAAACAGGATTAGATACCCTGGTAGTCCACGCCCTAAACGTTGAATACTCGATGTTGGCGATATACAGTCAGCGTCCAAGCGAAAGCGTTAAGTATTCCACCTGGGGAGTACGCCGGCAACGGTGAAACTCAAAGGAATTGACGGGGGCCCGCACAAGCGGTGGAGCATGTGGTTTAATTCGATGATACGCGAGGAACCTTACCTGGGCTTGAAAGTTAGCGACGATACCTGAAAGGGTATTTTTCTTCGGAACGCGAAACTAGGTGCTGCATGGCTGTCGTCAGCTCGTGCCGTGAGGTGTTGGGTTAAGTCCCGCAACGAGCGCAACCCCTATCTTTAGTTGCCATCAGGTTAAGCTGGGAACTCTAAAGAAACTGCCCGCGCAAGCGGTGAGGAAGGTGGGGATGACGTCAAGTCAGCACGGCCCTTACGTCCAGGGCTACACACGTGCTACAATGGCTGGTACAATGGGTTGCTACACAGTGATGTGATGCTAATCTCCAAAGCCAGTCTCAGTTCGGATTGAAGTCTGCAACTCGACTTCATGAAGCTGGAATCGCTAGTAATCGAAAATCAGCAATGTTTCGGTGAATACGTTCCCGGGCCTTGTACACACCGCCCGTCAAACCATGGGAGTTGGGGGTACCTGAAGTCGGTTGTCGTAAGACGCTGCCTAGGGTAAAACCGATGACTGGGGTTAAGTCGTAACAAGGTAGCCGTACCGGAAGGTGCGGCTGGAACACCTCCTTTCTAGAGAAAGTTGGAGAAAAAAAATCCCTTCGGGGAGGTATTTGTTGCCTTTTGCTCTTCATTTAAAATATTAACCTAAACAAGCCAAACGAGCTTCAGTGGGTGAACTCCCAGCGGAGTTATAGGTGAAATAGTCCCGTAGCTCAGTTGGTTAGAGCACTACACTGATAATGTAGGGGTCAGCAGTTCAAATCTGCTCGGGACTACAAGATTAAGTTGTGGTTTAGAGGGTTGAAAGTTTAGAAGGTTGAAAAGTTAGAAACTCAACGTTCAAAAGCATACAACCTTTAAGACATTTAAACTTAAGGTCGTTTGGGGAATTAGCTCAGCTGGCTAGAGCACCTGCCTTGCACGCAGGGGGTCATCGGTTCGAATCCGTTATTCTCCACAAACTGTTTAATTAGGCATTAGCCATAAGGGCTAATAAGCGAATTAGATATAGGTTAAGTTCTTTGACATATTGGTAAGAAAATGTAAGTAACAAAATCATTTCTACGAAGGTAGAATGAAGAAAGTAAGGAAGGGCGTATGGAGGATGCCTTGGATCTTGAAGGCGAAGAAGGACGTGATAAGCTGCGATAAGCTACGGGGAGGTGCAAATGACCATTAATCCGTAGATTTCCCAATGGGGTAACCCATCTGGTTGAAGACCAGATACTCGAAAAGAGAGCAAACCCGGAGAACTGAAACATCTAAGTACCCGGAGGAAGAGAAAATAACTAATGATTTCCTAAGT
>JBIICS010000197.1:0-4214 GCA_044238735.1 Bacteroidia bacterium | reverse complement strand
AGGATATCGTTCTACCCGATGATCAAACGCAGATTCTAAAATATTCAGAACACAAAGCATTATCTGATCAACTTGGCAATGATATTATTACGGCCAGTGGAACAACGCTTTTAGGTGCCGATAATAAAGCCGGTGTTGCCGAAATTATGGATGCTGTAAATTATCTAATTCATCATCCTGAGATTAAACATGGTGATATTAAAATACTTTTTACTCCCGATGAAGAAATTGGAAGAGGGGTTGATAAGGTAAATCTTCAGAAACTTGGCGCCGACTATGCGTATACTATGGATGGCGAAACGGTTGGACATTTGGAAGATGAAACTTTTTCTGCCGATGGTGTTAACATTACCATTTACGGTGTTTCTACTCATCCGGGTTTTGCAAAAGGGAAGATGGAAAATGCTATTAAAATAGCAGCCGACATTTTAAATTTATTACCTAAAAATACTTTAACGCCCGAAACCACCGAATATAAAGAAGGTTTCATTCATCCCACATTCATTGGGGGTACTCTGGAAAAAGTGGAAATTAAATTTATCATTCGCGATTTCACAACCCCTTTATTGAATCAACATGAGCAATTATTAGAAGAAGCAGTAAAAAAAGCGTTATCTCAATATCCTAAGAGTTCATACAAATTTGAAATAGTTGAACAATATCGCAACATGAAGGAAATTCTGGATCATAATCCCCAGATTGTTGCAAATGCCTTAAAGGCTATTCAACGGGCTGGATTAACTCCCATACAGGGTAGTATTCGCGGAGGTACCGATGGTTCGCGCTTGTCGTTTATGGGTTTGCCTTGTCCTAATATTTTTGCGGGAGAACATGCTTTTCATTCTAAGTTAGAGTGGGTTTCTGTTCAAGATATGCAAGCTGCTGTTAGAACAATTGTTCATTTGTGTGCCATTTGGGAAGAAAATTCAAACTAACTTTTAAGAAATGCAGCAATCTCGGGTTAAACTTATTTTTGTTTTGCTCGTTGCTTACGTGCTTTTTCAGTTTTTGTGGTGGACGTATTTAATTTTTGATTTAAATACAGAAATCGCTTACTTAAAGATTCAACTTTCTCATCAGCTTAATAATCAAAAAACCATACTTGAAACCGATATAATTAATGCTAAGTTAAAGTCGAAACGCCTTATGATTTTGGGCGAGGGGTCGGTTTTTTTGGCCTTATTGATTTTTGGAGTATATCAGATTTATAAATCAATAAAGAAACAAACCGAGTTAAACCAGCAGCAAAATAACTTCATGCTATCCATTACACACGAGCTTAAAACCCCTCTGGCGTCTACCCGATTACAGTTAGAAACATTATTAAAACGCGATCTTCCCAAGGAAAAGCAGGATAAAATATTAAGTAATGCCATAAATGATACCGATCGTTTGCACAACCTGATTGAGAATATATTGCTGGCTTCGCGTGTAGACAGCAATCATTTTATAATTCATAAAGAAGAAGTTGAACTTACGGAATATATTAATCAGCTTTTGTCTAAATCCAATGTGTTTTCTGGAAACAAAGAACGTATTGCTTTTCATTCTTCGGGCAAAGTTGAGGCTATTATAGATAAACTGGCATTTTCATCCATCCTCATCAATCTACTGGATAATGCGTTAAAGTACAGTGCAGATCAAATTATTCTGGAAGTGAAGAATCGGCAAAACGGATTTGTTTTAACCGTGAGCGATAGCGGTGAAGGAGTTTCTGATGCTGATAAACAAATTATATTTAATAAGTTTTATCGTACAGGCAGCGAGGAAACTCGCAAAACAAAAGGTACAGGTCTTGGTTTATATATCGTTAAAAAATTAGTGGAAGCCCATAATGGTAATGTTTCAATCGAAAATAATTTACCTAGAGGAACGAAAGTTATTGTGAGAGTGTGATGCTGAAGGTGAACACCGATTTGAAGATAGCTACACTTTATAATTAAGCATTTAACTTTAAAGTGCGCTGCTTCTTTAAACCCGGATTATGCAATAGAAATGTAACGTACTATTGCATATGGGCCTAGCATACAGTGGAGGTGTCTGGGTTAAATACATTAGATCTGTAATTCTAAAAACTGTAAACCAATATCATAGGAGATACCCGGAAGGGCAAAAAAAGTTGGTTTATAAGTGAAATTATCAGCCCTGTCCGGGTTCTACTATGAATTAAATTCTTAAGTAAAAATAGCAGCCCCTGATACTTCATTATATTCCGACGGGGTGTTTGTTTGATATAGATCCTTCCTTCGTCAGAATGACAGAAACCCACATTACGCGCTAAGCTGAAGCTATGGACTTGAGAAGGGCTTAGTGTGTTTATATCTATTACTAACAAACATAATTTTAATATATCTAACAACCCACTAATAAATGATTAAACTAATAAATATGCACATATCCGCTATAATGGTATGTTTTTTTATCCATCCCTTCGGCGGTAATTATTACATAATAAATTCCGGTAGGGGCATTATCACCGGCAATGGTTTTGCCCTGCCATTTTCCTTCAATTCCATTTATAGTATTTATAGGGATGCCCCACCGGTTATAAATCGCGGCCTTTAAATTTTTAATATTTTGCGTAGTTAATTTAAATTCATCATTTTCACCATCGCCATTGGGGCTAAAAACATTGGGTATATAAATTTGAGGTTCTAAACTATCGGGGCAAAAATTAATAACAATCTTAAAAGCTAGATCATTATTAAGTGTACAACTTTGATTTTGGCTGTTGGTTATGGTTATATTATAAATAAGAGTATTGTTTTCCATGTACCACGGTATTTTTACAAAAGGTTTCGCAGCTGTGTCGTTACTTAAATAATATGGCGGTTGCCACTTATAACTGTAACCATTTTGGGACACAATACCAAATTGAATGGTATCTCCACTACATAAATTACGCTCGTAGGTAGTGGCATTAACACCTGATACATCATAATTTATAACTGTTACTGTTACACTATCTAATATTGGTGGGTTGCAATCGCATACGGCATGGTAATTATCTGTAGTGTATAAATAATAAGTTGTAGTTTGTTGTGGCTGCACAATAGCATTTAAATTATTACTTACAAAGCCGGTGCTTGTATACCAACTATAGGTGTGCCCGGGGTAAGTGCTTGCATAACTTAATGTTGCATTTTGGCCTTCACAAATAATAGTATCATTTGCTATTAAATTATAATTGGGGTTTACTTCAATTATACTTATTGTTTTAAAATTATAATAAGCTATTGGTAAAACATTAGTTGTATTAATATTGTTTGGCGTCCTAGTCATAGTATCAGTATTGATGCCTTTATAAAAATTACCTATATATATATAATTATAATCATCAATATCAGGCTTGAATACATAATTTAAATTGTACCAAAATCTCGAAAAAGGAATATCAATATTATAAAAAAGGGTACTATCACATTGAATTTGCGGTTTATAATCTAAATTAGTTAATATTGAATTATGTACTGAGTCTTTATTAAAAAAGATGCCAATTCTATTTATACCAAACCGACTATCTGGACTAATACTAAATTTTAACTGAATATAATATATTTTAGTACTATCTAATTTCTTCGTAAGCTTAGTAGCCGCATAATCTCTGGCTTCTGTATAAGGATATTTTAATAATAATAGTCCAATTGAGGTTTCGTTAGTATATAATGAAGTAGCCCCATCAGGGCAAGCACAATAGTAATCGGGCGAATTATCAGTTGGATTAAACCAATAAGTTAGGTTTTTAAATTCTACAGCCTCTATTGCCCCTGTTATATAATTTGTATCGGGTATAAACTTATCAAAACCAGGGTCGGGTACTAGCTCTTCTTGTGCAAAAGTGACCTTAACTAATAACAACAAAAGCACCCCACTAAAATAGGGTGCTTTAAATTTGTTTAATATTGAAAAATTATTTTTTAACCAACTTTTGTACATTTGTTTGTTTGTTACATCTAGTTTCAATAAAATAAATACCACTTACTAAATCCCCTCGCTCTCGCAAGTTTATCGATAGCGTAACTTGTGAGGATATTACAAAAGAAGTCTTTGACTTTAAAAATAAACCGATACCAATTAAACTAATAAAGATGCACATATCCGCTATAATGGTATGTTTTTTTATCCATCCCTTCGGCGGTAATTATTACATAATAAATTCCGGTAGGGGCATTATCACCGGCAATGGTTTTGCCCTGCCATTTTCCTTCAATTCC
>JBIICS010000073.1:0-14314 GCA_044238735.1 Bacteroidia bacterium | reverse complement strand
ACAGGTTCTGTTATTTTAAATGGTTTACCTGCTTCGGGTACCTGGACACTGAATCCGGGTTCGATTACCGGAACCGGAACTACCGATACGATTAGCGGATTGAGTGCCGGTACTTATTCCTACACCGTTACAAATAGCGAAGGTTGTACTTCTGTTGCTTCGGCTAATGTGGTGATTAACGCGCAGCCCGTTACTCCTGTTATTAATTCTAACGCAAGTATAGACACTGCTTTTTGTGGTTATGCAAACGGAGCTATTAAGAATATCAATATTACCGGAGGTACAAGGCCATACACCTATCAATGGTTCACCAACAATACACTCGTTAGTAGCGATTCGGTATTAAACAATGCAATTGCAGGCAACTATACGTTAATAGTTGAAAGTCAGCAAGGATGCAGAGATACCAGTATAGTATTTAGCATACCGGCTGTAAATGGAATAACCGTTAGTTTAAGCGGAGATCCGCTTAGCGGTCAAGAACCCCTAAATAGTGTCGCAATTGCCAATACCAGTATATCTGCTGTTGATTATAAATGGGAACTAAATGATAATCTATTACCAAATGAAACAGACAGCATTTTAAATCTCACCCAACTAGCCGAGGGTACTTATGTTACAGAAGTTATTGTTACCGATAAAAACAATTGCGTAGATACAGCCAGTATAACCATTGTAGTAGAAGGAATAGTAAGCATATACATACCCAATGTATTTACCCCAAATTTAGATGGTAACAATGATTTATTTATAATTACACAAAAGGGCTATAAAGATTTAAACCTTGAAATTTATAATCGTTGGGGACTTTTAATATGGGAAATAAATGCCTTAAGCCCAAATTGGGATGGACGAACATCAGCAGGTGGATTGGCTTCTGAGGGCACCTATTTTTACATTTTAAAAACTACCGATAAGAAAGACGAAGTAAAAACATACAAGGGATCCTTTTTACTTTCCAGATAGGCTCAGTAATAAAATAATACCTTACAAATAGGAGCTTAACTGCATACGCTTATCCCCATTGTTAGAGAAATTTGATACTCGATAATGGTTTATCCCGTTTTGGTGAAGATAAATAAATAGAGGAAGGCACGGTTGCGACCAATTACGGCAGAGCATATTAGAACGCTCATTAAAATAGGCTGTGGGACAACCTTCACAAATCGTAGGTACAAGATTGCTAATGCTTGTATCACCCCTTTAGTTGAAAATTGTTCTTAAAGCAAAAGATGTGTTAATGATAATTAATATCAGGCCAAACGTTTTTCGGTGCTTTATCTTCAAACTTAAATTGAATTTTGAATTTTGTATTTTCTATTTTTTACTTTTTATTTTCGATAAATCCTTATTTAACCAATCGATGTGTTTTGGCAATTGGGAAACTAAATAGTAAGGTAAATTTAATAAGTGATCATTTTTACCATTTGGTGTTACGACTTTTGTAACTAGTAATTCTCCTGCATATAAACGTATTGCAATTTTTCCTGGAGATTCATCCATAAATAAATGTAAGGATTTTAGCTTTCCTTCTTTACCAGATTTCACCTCTATAGGTATCAATTTACCATCATGAGTAATGACCCATTGAAATCAATTCCAGTCTTTGATTGTTTTGTCAATCGCGTCTCTAAGCTTTGCCGATACCCCTACCTCATTGGCGAATTTTTTCCAATTCATTACGGTTGATTCAATTTCTTCGATAATGACAGAGGCTTGTTTACACTTGATTGATTTACCAATCACCAACAAATCGTTTTTTGATATTCCTTTTCGTTTGCCGTTAATACTGAGTGCATGCTGACTTACCCATTGATGATTCGGTTTGTAGGCGTGGCATAAATCGTATGCCGGAGGCAGCTCCCATTGACTATTCTTTTTTAAGCGAAAAGCAAAATTCTTAGTATGATCATCACAATTACGCGCTATCACATTAAAGACCATTCTTCGAAACATCTGCTCTGCTTCAGGATAGCTCAACTTTAATTCACGCATGGTTTGAAAGAGTTGCTCATAACTAAAACTCGTTACAGCATTGTAATCATAATGCTGAATAGCACAAAGTGTTTGAATATGGTGTTTCACATCTCCATCTTCTCTATCAAAGCGTTTGGTCATGAAATGCGCTCGTCCATTTTCCTCCAATAATAGAGAAGTCATCATGTCAATACCACAAGCAATAGCCATGTTGTAATAAGCCATCTCCACTCTGCCATAGCCGGTACTGGCTCCCAACTGAACATCACTCACCCCATCCAGTTTCAGCAACCAGTGCTCAAATCCTTTCGGCGCATTGGTTTGACCTGATCGCACTTCTCCGGTCTTTTCGTTATATGCTATCACAGCTTTAGGTCTTGCACCACCGGCCGATGTTCCCACCTTGAGTATTTCCATCATGGCCTGTTCATCCTCTTTTTTCAAATTGGTTTTTAGGAATGACTTTTGCGAAAGCATTTTTTTTGCAATGTCTACCAGGCTATCCATTTCGATAGAGAAAGCACGCTTGGTCTCTTTCAGTGCTGCAGGCTCAAATTCCATAGCGCCCATTCCTCTTGTTCCAATAAAACAAAGCATCTCTACCGGATTCATGCTATTCGCAACGCGACCATTTTGGGCAAGCCACATGTTGATTAATTGATTTCCGTATTTATCCGGAAGCACATCTGCCAGTAAACCCGGCATTCCCTTATAGGTATCAAAAGGTGAATTTCTTTCGAGCTTCAATTCCGGAAAATTGAAGATGCTTTTTGCTGATCGGATGGGCATTTTCAGCGGTGACAAATCCCAATTCTTGTTTTTGAAATTGGAATCAAATTCAAAGGTAGCCATACCCGTTCTATCATCCCAGGCTACAGCACCTACTGTTGCTCCCCATATTTTTACAAATGCTGTGTTCATGTTTTACCAGGTTGATTTTTTAGATGAAGCGGATGGTGTGCCACTGGCTCTTTTGCGTTTTTTTAGTTCTATTTTGGCCAGCTGAATAGGACTAACGGTTGGTTGAACTGAGAACACATCCAGTACATGCAATTGATCCAACACCCTTAATACCTGGAGCAAAGTGGCCAGTGTAACAGTTTCACCCTTTTCCAGCAAACCCAAGGTAGAGCGACTGATGCCTGCGGCATGCGCCAGGGCATCTTGTGTTTTATTCAGCTCCATGCGCTTTTCCTTAACAAAACGACCAATGAGCTCCGCCAAGGCCTTATCGCTCATGGAACTCCAATTATGGTATGATTTATCAGTCATAAAATCGATTTTAAGCCCTTAATGAATGACTTATGATACAAATATACCGATATTTTACAAATTAGTTCACTTACTGCATGATAAATCATACTTTAATGGCTAATAAATGCCTTAATGAATGATATGTCATTCATTTTGTGATCTTTTGGGCTTTAGTGAATGCCTTGTCAGACATTTTAGAAGCAGTAACACATTTTTTACAAATTCATACCCAGCAATATTATACCCTTTCGGGTGCAATTCAGGTGAAATTCATTATTTTATACCCTTATGGGTACATTTTTATTAATTTTTAGTATATTTATACCCATAAGGGTATAAATATGAGCGCAAAAATTGCAACATTTATCAAAGAAAAAAGAAAGCAACTCAAGGTTACTCAGCCTGAATTGGCTGAAAGAGCTGGGGTTGGGCTTCGCTTTGTTCGGGAATTAGAGCAAGGAAAACAATCGGTTCGATTGGATAAAGTGAACCAAGTATTAGCCTTGTTTGGTAGTGAATTGGGTGTTATCCAAAAAACTGAATCATGAGGCAAGCGCAGGTATATTACAAAAATGAATTTGCCGGTATCATTCGTGAAACAGATGAAGGCTTTTTGTTTCAATACAATGCTGAGTATCTTACAAGCGCAGCATCTAAGCCGGTAAGCCTTACACTGCCACTGCAACAAGAAGCGTTCACAAGCAAAGTGTTATTCCCTTTTTTTGATGGCTTAATACCGGAAGGTTGGCTATTAAACATTGCATTAGCCAATTGGAAAATAAAACCAAACGACCGTTTTGGTTTGTTAGTAACCTTGTGTAAGGACTGCATTGGCTGTGTATCAATCATCTCTAAAGAAATGAAATCATGAGCAAGTGTTTATATTGTTATCAGCACCTAGAGAATGATCAACGAGATTATCATCCTTCTTGTGCTAAAAAACTATTTGGTGCAACACAAGCGCCTGAAATCGATTTTGACATGAATCAGCTGGAAGAGCTGGCGAAACAAATCATTATAAAAAGCAAAGCAGTAACTGGTGTACAGCCTAAGTTATCACTCAATGTTGAGAAACATAAAAATAAACCTTCCAAATTAACTATTGTAGGTTTGCATGGCGATTATATTTTAAAACCCCCATCCTCCCAATTAAAAGAGCTTCCGGGAAATGAAGACATCACCATGCATTTGGCGGAATTAATAAAAATTAAAACTGCCAAGCATGGCTTGATTCGCTTAAAGTCCGGTGAACTAGCTTATATCACCAAGCGTTTTGACAGAAATAAAGGTGTAAAGATTGCCGTGGAAGATTTTTGTCAATTAAGTGAAAACTTAACTGAACACAAATACAGAGGCTCGGTAGAGAAGATTGGAAAACTCACCTATTCATTTACTAAGAACCAGGGTTTTGAAGCACAGCGACTTTTCGAATTGGTATTGTTTTGTTACCTCACTGGGAATTCAGATATGCACCTAAAGAACTTTTCGCTCATTGAAAATTCATTTGGCGAATACGAGTTTTCTCCTGCTTATGATTTACTCAATACAGCCATTGTAATGCCAGAGGACAAGGAAGAAACTGCATTAACGATTAACGGTAAAAAGAGTAAATTGAATCGTAATGATTTTAAAGCACTAGCAACCTCACTTAAAATTTCCGACAAGTCACTTGAAGCTATTTATAAACGATTTGAAGCTATTCTACCTACCTGGATTTCTTGGATTAAAAAAAGTTTTTTATCAAAAGAAAAAAAATTGGAATACATTGAGTTACTAAGCAAAAAACATAAAAAGTTATTTTCATAACCAAAGACTTTCAAAACAAAATAAACTTATCAAGCAAATGCCGAAAAATCCTCGGCAATTGACTTAAATGGAAAAATTGAATACTTCACTCATAACCACATTATACGTGATTTAAGGGTAAGTTCTCCATTGCGGCAATTTCTTCAGCTATCATCTCCGACCATCCCCAATCAAAACCAACTATAGTGAGTACCGATACAGGAAGTCAGACTCCCTTTATTTTCAACACGTTCAGAGCACGCGTGACGAGTCGACCGTCACGCAAAAATTCAAGTTTAGTAATAGACTCCAATTGTGTTTTTTTGTTCATAACCCAAAAAATGTATTGTTGAAAACAAAAATTTTCTCTGTGTTTCACAACGCGTTTTTGCTTAGTGAAAAGTAATGTTTTTTATTAACAGGGCAAATTCGAGTGCTTTTTGTGTTGATATTTTTCTAATGTTTTTTATTTAATTTTTTCATTTAAAAAACAGAGGGATATTATTCTATGATACATACATTATTTTAATTTTCTTAATTCAATAATCTCAGTTGAATTTTAGTTCAAACTTCCAGCCAATTAATTGAAGTTTTTTCCTTAAATCTTTTAGGTTATTTATAAGGTCTTCAAAAGATGGTTTGTTTACTTCATAAATCATATCTTCTTTCATTTTTACATAATCATTTTCCCATTCTGTGATTACATCTTTTGGAGGAATAGGATTTAGATAATTTGGATGATGAAGATTATAATCTACCTCTCCAATTCTTGAAAACAGGTATCGATGCGCAACTATGGTTTCATATAATTCTTTGTCGTTAAATGCTATTATATCAATTCCTGCTTTAGTTAATTGGTATACATCATATAAGTGCCTACTTAATCTATCCACCCTCATTTTTTCAGAAGGCCTATGAAATTCTTCGTGCAATAAAAATAATTTCTCCAAAAATGTTCTTTCAGCATTTACCGTTGGTACTTCAAAAAATGGTTTAGCAAATTCCTTGTTGGTATAAAACTCATCTACCAATGCACCAAAGGATTGAATTGAAAATGGTTCGCGCAATGAACGACAACTCACTTCAATTTGCACTCTTGGTAAAAGATATTCTGTGTCGGGTTTGATAATTGGTGGATAGTATATTTCCAACACCCTAGGATCCTGATCGCTCTCTTTAGCCTCAATTAAAACAAAATCGAGTTCTTCAAATCCTTCTTTTGTAAATGCCTGTTTTAATTCTTCAAAGAATGTACCGGTAGTATACGCCCCTGCTTTTTTTCTAAGTTTATCCCTTTGGTTTTTTCCTAATTCTCCGGCAAATCCAAAAAACTCTTTATCAATTGCCAAGTCAATATCTTCCGAAAATCTATTAATCAGTTTCCAAGATTTACTTAAAGAGGTTCCTCCTTTAAAAACCAAATACTTTGCAATGGGCATTTGAAAAATGATTTCTAAAGTACGACTTACCCACCAATCTTTTTCTACAGCAAATGGTTTCATGCCTTTTTGTGTAGCTATTTCGTTAAAGATTGCCGCTTTCTCTGCCTTGTCTATTTTATAAAAATCAATTTTTTCCATCCGTTAATGCTTGTTTCATTATTTTTTGAATCCATACTGGCGCTAATGATATGTCATGCGACAAATTTTTTTTATCTTCTTTTCTAAGCAGGGCTAATATTTTTTTCTCTTCATCTGTGCTTACCTTACCATTTCCAATTTCCTTAAGCGCTTGAATTACTAAACGGCTTATTTTACCTTTCGCCAGCAAATTCTTAGGCGTTGTTTTCTTAAATTTTATGGTTCGCTTACCTACTTTTATTTCCCGTGGAGAGCCATCCGTTAATAATACAATGTTCATTGGCACCTGAGTACTTAGCCCCAAGGCATTTAATGCATAAGTTCCTGTAGGTACAGTTCGTATTCTATCTCGTTTGGCAATGGCTTCAGCAACATCTTCAGCAGATGGTGTTAGTGGACCAATTAAGGCACTTTCTTTAGGGCGAACATAAATTCCTTGCGCAACTCTGGTTATAACCTCTTCTTTTTCTAATCGAAAAAGCGATATCCTTACCGCCTCGGATGAGCCCAAATTACTAAAATCGCCGGGTAAAAATAACTCTCCCCTTGGAATAGTTTTTATGCGCTTAAGTATTTTTTCTTCTATGCTCATCTCTTTTATTTTGTAACAAATTTAGTAAATATTTGTTACAATTATAAATCTCATTTTTTTACATTTTTATAGAATATTAACTTTACTTAAAAAGGGCTATGGTAAAATCAGCTTAATTATTTGAAAAAAATTGGAAAATAGTTGTTAATAAAATATTTACGAAATAATAATTTTTTTTGTCTTATAGTATAAATTAGTATTGAGCTAAATAATATATGAGAAAAACTTCTGTTACGTGTGCTATAATCGAAAGTAACCAAAAAGTTTTAGTAACTCAAAGAAGTGAAAAAATGAAATTACCATTAAAGTGGGAATTTCCTGGTGGTAAAGTTGAAAAAGGTGAAACTGATGAAGACTGCTTAATTAGGGAAATATATGAGGAATTAAATATCAACATTGTGATCAAAAAAAAACTTAAAAGCAATACTCACAATTACTCAGAAAATAATGCAATAGAACTTATTCCATTTCTTTGTGAAATAAAAGATGGTGAAATAAAATTAACTGAACACACTAATTTTTTATGGTTGAGTAAAAGTGAGTTATTAAACCTAGATTGGGCAGAAGCAGATGTTCCAATTTTAAATGAATATTTAAAAATTAGAAATGATTGAAGGAGTATACGAACAATTGATTAATCAATTAATTTCTGATGAAATTGATAGTCTTCCTCATGATCAATATTATATAGAATCTGTTCCTCTAAAGCGAAAAGATGCTGCCCTATTCCTTGCTCAATACTTTTCTAAAATATTACAAACTACGCTAGGCTTATTAAAAGAAGACAAAGATTCTGCTGCAAATCAAATTGAGTTAGCAAATAAGTTAATTCAACTTTTGTCGTCCGAAATTAAAAACCAGGGAATAGATGAAAATCTATTGCTTTCTGAAGGCAAAATCCTAAAAGCAGTATTTTCAAAAATAAACTCACCTTACGCAGATTTAGAAAAGCATGTCGCTTCTTTATTACCATCGACTGGACTTAGACAATCTGAATTATTTACTGGAAACAAAAGTGGAGTTTCTTTGGAAAGTGAAATTCGTAAGGAAATAGAATCAGCTGATGAAATTCAATGGATAGTTTCATTTATACGTTTTTCTGGCTTACGAATTTTTTTGCAAGCACTACAAGAATTCACAAAAAAGGGTAAGAAAATTAAAATTATTACAACCACCTACATGGGTGCAACAGAACCTAAAGCCATTGAAGAATTGGCAAAACTTCCAAATACAGAAATAAAAATATCTTATAATACAAAACAAGAACGCGTTCATGCGAAAGCATATTTATTCTTAAGAAATACTAATTTTAATACCGGTTACATTGGCTCTTCTAACATTTCTCGAACTGCTTTAACTAGCGGACTTGAATGGAATTTAAAAATCACTACTCAAGAGATTCCGCATGTTATAAATAAATTTCAAAAAACTTTTGACACCTATTGGAATGACTCGGAATTTGAATTATTTGACATTAACTTACATAAAGACAAACTGCGTAACGCAATTGACGAAGAAAAATATTCAAAATCTGAAAATAATTTCTCGAACTTTTTCGATATTACGCCACACAATTTCCAAAAAGAAATCCTGGAGCGCTTATTGGCAGAAAGAGAAAAAGGGAATTATAGAAATTTAGTAATTGCAGCCACTGGAACAGGAAAAACAGTAATTTCCGCCTTTGACTTTAAGCAGTTTTATGCTCAAAACCATAATGCAAAATTTTTGTTTATTGCGCATCGTGAAGAGATATTAAAGCAAGCGCTTCATACTTATCGTCATATTTTAAAGGATCAAAACTTTGGATCATTGTGGTTCAGTGGCCACGAGCCTACCAACCACAATCATGTTTTTGCATCTGTTCAAACTATTGCAAATAGGCTTAGTCAGTTGAACCTAAAACCTGATTTTTATGACTATATAGTCATTGATGAAGTACATCATATTCCTGCAAAAAGTTACAGACCAATACTAAGTTATTTTAAACCTAAGATTTTACTTGGTTTAACTGCCACTCCTGAACGAATGGATGGTGAAGATATTTTATTAGACTTCAGCAATAGCATTTCAGCTGAAATCAGATTACCGGAAGCAATGAATCGCAAACTGCTTTGTCCTTTTCAGTATTTTGGAATCTCAGACTCTATTGATTTATCAAATGTAAGTTGGCGCAAAGGAAGATACGATATTAACGAGTTAGAAAAAATTTATTCAGAGGACAATAGACGCGTTATTGACATAATACATAATTGCGAAAGATATCTTTCTAATTTAAATGAAGTTTGTGCTATAGGTTTTTGTGTTTCAAAAAAGCATGCTCAATTTATGGCGAAAAAGTTTATTGAGAAGGGTTTAAAAGCAGCTGATTTAACAAGCGATAATTCGAACGATAGGATTTCACTTTTAAATAAACTAAAAGCAAAAGAAATCAACTACCTATTTGTTGTAGATATGTTTAATGAAGGCGTTGATATACCACAAATTGATACCGTTTTATTTTTAAGACCAACGGATAGTTTAACAATCTTTCTTCAACAGATGGGGCGCGGGCTTCGTTTGCATGAAGGAAAAGATTGTTTGACTATACTTGATTTTGTTGGCAATTCAAATCCTGAATATGATTTTGAGCATAAGTTCAGAGCAATGATTGGAAAAACACATATTGCTGTGAAGGATGAAATTAAAACAGACTTCGCTCATTTACCTTTAGGCTGTTCTATTGTTTTAGAAAGAAGAGCAAAAGAAATAATAATTGCAAACATAAACAATGCGACGAGATCAGGTTTAAATAATTTAATAAGGAAAATTAGGGACTTTAATACTAGTTGCACATTACCATTAAACCTACCTAATCTATTAAAATTTGAAAGTTTAGACTTGGTTAACCTATACAAGCATAAAAAGACTTGGGATTATCTGTTAAGCAAAGCTAATATAAAGAAAGATTTTATTGCTACTGATTTTGATGTTCAATTTGGCAGACTGCTCGGAACAACTTGGTTATCGACAGATAGTGTATCTTATTTCGAAAAAGTTAGATCATTTCTGAAAAATGAAAATAATTTTGATTTTAAAAATACTGAAAATCAAATTTTCATATTGATGTTGTTTTACGATATTTTTCAAGATTCACCTAATAAAATTGGTTATATAAATGCAATTGATGGTATTAAAGATGTATTCAAAAATAAAACTTTGAAAGAAGAAGTGTTGAGTTATTTGGAAGTTAGAATAAATCAATGCGAGTGTATTGAAAAGAATATTTCCTTACGCTTCCAGTTTCCTTTAAAAGTTCATGGTCGATTTACCCGGAGTCAAATTTTAGTAGGATTAAAATTGAGCACTCAGGATTACAAGTATTCAAGTCGTGAAGGAGTAGTTAAAAATGTTGATTTAAATACAGAGGTGCTTTTTGTAACTCTAGATAAGTCAAAAGGTAGTTACTCGCCAACAACAATGTATGAAGATTATGCAATCACAGCAAATTTATTTCATTGGCAAAGTCAAAATTCTACTAAGCCTGAATCTTCTGTGGGAAAGTCATACATCAATCACTTAAAAGATGGTAAAACAATTCTATTATTTGTTAGAGAAAAAAACGTTGACGAAAATGGTTTAACAATGGCGTATGTTTTTTTAGGCCAAGCTAAATATGTTTCGCACGAAGGAAGTCAACCAATGAGTATTAAATGGATTTTAGAAGAAGCAATTCCGCCGGGGTTATTTAATGAAAGTCGCAAATTAGCAGTTGGTTAGGATAGTATTAATAAAAAATATCCTTACTTCCCGATACAAAAACGGGTAAAAATAGAACCTAACAGGTCGTCTGTAGTGATCTCGCCGTTAATAAGTCCTAAATAATGTAAAGCGTCTCTAATGTCCATGGCTACTAAATCGCCTGATATGTTTGAATTTAAACCTTCAAAAACACGTTCTAAAGCATGAGATGCATTGCTTAGCGCTTCTACATGACGAGCGTTAGTTACTACTGTTTCGGGAACATTAATGGTGTTTTTGTCAAAAATAGATACTAACTTATTCTTAAGTTCCTCGATGTTCTCCTGATTTTTTGCAGATATAAAAATTAAATCGTTAACCGATGCAAATTCTTTACGGATGTACTGCTCAGTATCGGTATCAATTTTATTTCCAACAGCAATCATCTCCGATCTGGAATTATGTTTTCTTAATTCTTCTAAATTTAATTCTAACTCACGAGCCGAAATTTCATTTACATCAAATAAATAAATTACAATGGTTGCTTCTTTAAGCTTTTCGATCGCCTTTGTAACACCTATTGCTTCAATAGTATCGGTTGTGTTTCGTAGTCCTGCCGTATCAATAAACCTGAACAAAACACCCCCCAAGGTAACTTCATCCTCTATTGTATCTCTTGTAGTTCCGGGTATTTCACTTACAATGGCCCTTTCTTCCTGCAGTAACGTATTTAATAAGGTAGATTTTCCGGCATTGGGCTTACCTACAATGGCAACCGGGATACCGTTTTTAATTACATTTCCAACTTCAAAACTGGTGATTAATTTATTGATTACGCTTTGGATTGTTAAAACCAGTTTTTTTAAATCATCTCTATTGGCAAATTCCACATCTTCCTCGCTAAAATCAAGCTCTAGTTCTATTAAGGCTGCAAAGTCCACCAACTCTTGTCGAAGGGTTTTAATTTTGTTAGAAAAACCTCCGCGCATGTGCATCATGGCCACCTGATGCGATGTGGCAGAATTGGAAGAAATTAAATCGGCCACCGCCTCGGCCTGCGATAAATCTAGTTTCTTATTTAAAAAAGCCCTCAGGGTAAATTCGCCGGGTTGTGCTAATCGAGCGCCCCGCTTAATAAATAACTGAATAATTTGCTGCTGAATAAAAACCGAACCGTGGCATGAAACTTCTACAATATTTTCGCCGGTGTATGAATGGGGGGCAAAAAATAAGGATACTAAAACCTCGTCTATTATATAATCGCCATTACTGATGTTTCCAAAATGCAGTGTATGCGATTTTTGCATTAAAAGCGGACGAGGTGCTTTACCTTTTTTGGTAAATACCTGATCGCAAATCTTAATTGCATCGTATCCAGATAAACGAATAATTGCAATTGCACCGGCACCTTGAGGACTAGCTAGGGCAACTATTGTATCGTTATTTATTAAATGACTTACCATAAATCTTAATAAAGAAAAACCGCTCTTTTGATGAGCGGCTTTATATTATTTTTCCTGACCAATAATCTGGAACTCTACCCGTCGGTTTAAAGCACGACCGGCCGGATTATCCGTACCGTCTTTATTTTCGTTGGGGGCAATAGGCTGAGATTCTCCTAGTGTTAAAGAAGCGGATACTCGTCTGGATTTAATCCCTCTCCTCACTAAATATTTGAAAGTGCTGTGTGCACGATCTTCGGATAAAACTTTATTATACTCCTCAGAACCTTTGTTATCGGTATGAACACTAAGGTTAAACTTTAATTTTGGATTAGCTTTTAAAATTTTTATATTTTGATCAAGCGTTTTCTTTGCCTCCTTGGTTAGAGTAGAACTATTGAAATCAAAATAAATAGTTTTTAAAACGATACCAGAACTTACACTGTCTAAAACATCATTACGAGCAATGGTTTTGCTTGCATCAAATTTGTTACCTAAATCAATAACTTTGTCGGGTTTAGATTTAACTTCTTTTTCCGGTGCTTTAGCTAACTCCTTTTCAGGAGTTTTAGATTGCTGTTTTTCAGGAGCTATAGCCAGCTCTTTTTCAGATTTTGCAGATTTGTCGGGTTCGTATTTTACCGGTGGCTTTTCTGCTTTAACTTCTTCTGTAGGTGCAGGATTAACAACCTCTGCTAAAACTGGTAAAGGTTTTTCTAACACTCTAAAGGATTTAGATTGGCACAAAACGAACTTATCCCCGTCTTTTTCACCATCTAAAATAAATTTAGCTTCATAATTACCGGGCTTGTCATATGTTTTAGAAATTCTTAATGAATCCAACACCACATCGTCTTCAAAGAAATCCCAAGCCACAAAATTTATCTTACCTCCCGTTATAGTGCTTCTGCTGCAATCAAAAGTATTTTGCTCACCAACATATAAACTATCTTTAAACATATTAAAATTGAGATACGAAAAATCAACAACGTTAATAATATAGCTTTGTTCTTTTTCTTTAACCTTACCCGTATTATTATCCCGAATACTCAGCGTAACATTATACTTGCTTGGTGTTTTGTAGGCGTGAGAAATTTTGGCTCCTTCGTATTGGGTTCCATCACCCATGTTCCAAAGATAAGTTACGTTTTCTTTGCCGGTAAAGATGGTGGAAGTAGCATCAAAATTAACAACGTATCCTTTGTTGTTCTGATAACTTACGCAATGATCAAATTGAGGACGAACTAAATAACGAAATTTATATATGTCCATATTTCCTTTGCCGCCTGCACGAGATGATGAAAAATAACCTGTTTTTTCTGCATTATGGTATTTAAGATAAATATCGTCTCCGGCAGAATTGATAGGATGTCCGAGGTTAATGGGGGTAGTCCAATTACCGTTAGCATCTAGAGTGGATTTAAAAATATCGTATCCACCAAATCCGTTTAATCCGTTAGATGAAAAATAGAGCGATTTTCCCTCGCGGGAGATTTCAGGTGAATCTTCATTTAGTTTTGTGTTGATAAAATCGGGTAATTTTTGAGGCTTCGACCACTCGCCTTTATCGTTTTTATCAGACCTGAATATATCCAAGAGCCCTTTACGTGTATATGCCGAAAAATAAACGGTGTTTTTGTTATTGGTAAAGCTTAAATGCGGAATGTGCTTAGAAAAATTTATCTGATGCGGAAATTTAACTGGCTTGCTCCATTCGTTATTAATAAGATCTGAAAACCATATTTTATCTTCTTTATAAATAACCAGCGTTTTTTCATCGTAACTTAAACTTACAAAAGATTCGTGGTGCATCGTATTTTCGAGTAAATGAGTGTAAGGAACATCGCGGGTAACACGATCACCCTTGGCGTAAAATAAATTTTGTGGATTTTTAAACGAGATGTACATGTCCTCATAATACAACTCATCATCATAATCAATTTTACCTCCCATATTAGAAGGCCTTC